>CANGJU010000045.1 GCA_947453935.1 Bacteroidota bacterium
GATAGCGCATAAATAACGGCATTGCGTATACCCTTTGCACGGGTAGGGCTTCTCTTAGTGAAGAAGCTAACCGTCATCGGGATCATTGGAAAAACGCAAGGAGTAAGTAAAGCAAGGATTCCTCCAATCATTCCCGCTAGAAATATTCCTAAATAGCTTTTGTCTTCTGCTACCATTGATGCACCATTATCACATGCTGGTTCTAATTTGGTTAAGTCGCTTGATGGAATTGGAATTTTAGAGTTGGCAGGAACTACCTCAGCTGCTGTAGTAGTACTTGCGATTTCTACATCTGTTGTGGTGGTAGTTGCTTCAGGAGTTACTGCTTCGGTAGAGGCTTCGCCGGCAATAGAAAATTCAAAATCGACTGCATTCGGAGGAGTACAGTTTTTATCGTTACACGCCATCGATTCAACAACACCTTTAAGTTTAAATGCTTTATTGGTAGTCAGCTTGATTTTTTGTTTGAACTCTGCAGTGTTTTCGAAAAATTTAAGTTTGATTTCAAAGTTAGGATCAAATATTTCTTCACCCTTAGGCTCAGTGACCTTACCAACTAATGTATAGTTTTTATCGGGAGTAAATGTGAACAAAGTTGGAATCGGACCACCATCAGGAATGAATTGTGAGTAAACATGCCAGCCTTTGTCAACCGAGGCTTTAAATATCAAAGTCGCTTCTTGCCCTTTTTGTTCAACACGATAGCTCCATTTTACAGGATCTACCAATTGTCCCATACTTGCGAAAGCAGTGAGTATCGTTAAAAATAACAACGCAGTAATCTTCTTCATAGGTAAATAGAATGAAGTTCGAAATTAAAAAAAATAAGAATGAAATTGACTATGATTAACTAATAATTAGTCTTTTTATAAAAACACGACTTGCCCTTTTCAATATCGTCATAGGTAACCATGCTCTTGGTATTGTTCTCTAAGAAATAACTGATTAGTGCGAAGTCGCCCGCACACCCCGAAGTATGAACGAATAACATTCCTGCAAATAAAAACGAAAGACTCCCCGTAGTCACTAAAATGGATATCAGTAAAAGTGAATTGATAATAACAAAAGGGGCTAAAGCTAATACAGCAAACGAAGAAAAGTTTACTACATATTGATCGGCCATTGCATAGAAAATAAACTTCCTGAAATTGGCTTTATACTGAACAGTGGGTGCTCCATCGAGCTTATAAAATAAGCCGTGAATTAATTCGTGTAAAGGGATTAACGGAAGTAGTCCGAAGAATCCTAACGCAAAAAACTCAAATGATTTTTCAATTCCAATAGCACAGGTAAAAATTTTATATATCGAACCTGCTAAAAAGAAAAAATTAAAAAGCCAATAAAATACCGATGCGATATTCTTTCTGAAGATATAAGGTTGAATGAAAATGGCGATTTCATGATGTTGCAATTCTGATTGCAATTCATAACCGCTGCTGATAAGTTCACTCGGTTTTATTTTCATTTACTCTTCGTCGTCAACAAATACAATCTTTTCATTCATCGAAGCATATGCTAATCGATAGATAAAATAGATAGTAGTAGCAAATACAAAAAATGCTGTTGCCTGATGAATTACTCCTAATGCAACTGGTACACTGTTTAGCAAGGTATAAACTCCTAATATGATTTGTAAAACAACTAATCCGCCTAGTACATAAGCACTCTTCTTTTGTCCCGCGTCAAGGTGTTTGTCTTTCCCAACTTTAATAATCAGCGCAATTACAACTACTGTGATTAAATATGCTAGTGAACGATGAATAAATTGTACACTAGCTAAGTTGTTTATCAAACTACTGATGCCATCTTTATGTAACATATAGGTCATCGATTCCGGAACCCATTCTCCTTCCATCATTGGCCAGGTTGTATATACCATACCCGCCTTGGTACCTGCTACAAAGGCGCCGTAAATTACTTGTAAAATCACAAGTGCTAATAAAGTCCACCCATATTTTTTGTATCTCGTATAGGCGTATGTGTTAGTGTACCTAACGGGAAATAGCTGTGTGAGTGCTACCCAGAAAATATATCCAAAGGTTATGAAGGCAAATGTCAAATGAATCGCTAGCCTTATATGACTTACGCGTACATTTTCTGTTAGTCCGCTGCTCACCATATACCATCCTAAAAATCCTTGAATGCCTCCAAGCACAAACATAAACAGTAGTCGTGGCATCAATTGTTTTGATATTACACCGCGCATGTAATAGGTAAGCAATCCATAAAGGAATACCAACCCGATTGTCCTACCAATCAAGCGATGTATATATTCCCAGAAGTAAATAAATTTAAAATCTTCTAAGGTAAAATTAGAATTGATTAACTGGAATTGTGGAATCTGTTGGTACTTAAAAAATTCACTTTCCCATTCTGCCTGGCTAAGTGGAGGAATAACACCTGTCACTACTTTCCATTCTGTTATTGATAATCCCGATCCTGTTAAACGAGTAATTCCCCCAACCACCACCATCGTAAAAATCATGAAGCATCCAATAAACAACCAGATGATTAAACTGCTTTTGTTAGCGGGTCTGTTTTCTATTAATGGGTCTTTCATTTGGGTAGGTCTTTTGTGATTAATTGCGCAGTTGTACGACTTCTTTGTTCCAACAATATTTCTTTACCAATGGTTAGAGCTTCAATTGTGGAAGGATAATAGTGACGAATAGTGTAAAGCTGTAAACCTGAATTGTATTTTACTTTGTATTTTACTTTTAATTTTTCAATTAATGTTTCCTTTTTATCGGAGTCATCAATACAAACAGAAAAACTGATAGCAGAGTTTTGCATCAGATTTAATTTTATTCCTGAATCCGCAAAATCAGAAAATATCTCACTTAAGTTTTCTTCGGCAATAAAGGAGAAGTCTTTTGCTGCAATACTTATTAATACCTGATTCGATTTAAAAATAAATGAAGGAATTAATGGTTTTGTTTCTAAGTCCTTACCAATCACTGTTCCTTTGCTATTCGGATCTAAGAATGATTTAACATGCAAGGGAATATTTTTATTTTCTAGAGGCTTGATGGTCTTCGGATGAATAACAGATGCTCCGTAATATGCTAATTCAATTGCATCTTGATAACTCAACTGAATTAATTTTTGCGCATCCGAAAAGTGTTTAGGATCCGCATTCAATACTCCCGGTACATCTTTCCAGATAGTTACCGCTTCTGCATTCATGATATGAGCAATAATTGCAGCGGTGTAGTCAGAGCCTTCACGACCTAAAGTGGTAGAAAAATTTTCTGTCGTACTTCCGATGAATCCTTGCGTGATAATTATATTCGAATGCGTAAATAATTCATTAATTTTTGATTGAAACAATCCTGTACTTACTTCCCAATCAATTTTTCCTTCGCGATACGTATTATCTGTAATCAAACAATCCCGTACATCCATCCACTGATTTTTCAATCCATTATCGTTAAGCCACGCACTTACAATTGTTGTAGATAAAAGTTCTCCGAAGGATACAATCTGGTCGTAAACAAAATCATATTCACGAGGAGACTCTTCTAAAACCCATTCTATTTCTACAAAATAATTATTGAGTTTATTATGGACTTCATGCTTAGAATCAGAAAATAATTCGTTGGTAATATGAAGGTGATACTTTTTTAAATCATCTAAACGCGATTGCGCTTCTCCTGTTTGATAAACGTGTGCATCAACAATTTTTTCTAGTGCATTAGTAACTTTTCCCATTGCGGAAATAACAACAACGAGTTGGTCATTGCAATGCAGCTTAAGAATTTCTCCTGCATTTTTTACAGCCGCTGCATCCTTTACTGACGCTCCACCAAATTTGAAAACATTCATGCTAATTGTTGTTCTGTAAGTTTGCAATTAATCCACTCTCCATCAAAAACAGCGTTGTATTTTTTATAAAATTCAATTGCGGGAGTGTTCCAATCTAGTACTTGCCAGTGCAATTGTTTTGCCCCAATCAATTTTGCATCTTTTACAACAGCATCAAATAATAACTTTCCAATTCCTAGTCTGCGCATTGATTCTGTCACTACAATATCATCGAGGTATATTCCTTTTCCTTTCCAAGTTGAATACTTGATAAAATAAATTGCCATTCCTGTTACTTTATCATCTGTTTCCGCTACCAGACATCGGAAAACTGGGTTAGGTCCAAATCCATCACGAAGCATATCATCCACTGTATTGGTCACTTCTTGCGGTGCCTTTTCATATTCTGCTAATTCTTTAATCAAAGCATGCACAAATGGGATGTCTTCTTCCTTGGCAAAACGAACAATTGTATTCATGTTGCAAATTTAGACTTAAAACAATTTACTCACGTAGGATTTTGCAGCAATCAATCAAAAATTATCATCTTTGCTGACATTATGAAACTTAGTTATAGAGTTTATGGTGAAGGAAGGCCGGTTTTGATTTTTCACGGACTTTTTGGGATGAGCGATAACTGGCAAAGTTTTGCTCGTCAAATGGCTGAAAACGGCTATCAGGTTATTACTGCCGATCTTAGAAATCATGGTTTGTCGCCGCACGATGACGTGCACGATTATTATTCGATGGCGGCCGATGTTGCTGAACTAATTGCGGACTTAAACCTTCATCATCCAGTTGTGATTGGTCATTCGATGGGTGGCAAAATGACGCTATCGTTGATTAATTATTTCCCAGGGTTGGTTTCTAAGGCTGTTGTGATTGATATTGCTCCTTATCAATATCCTGTTCATCATAGAGAAATAATAGATACGTTATTGTCAATTGATTTATCCAAAATTACACGACGTTCTGAGGCAGAGAAAATAATGAACGATGCGATTGATGATTATGGAACCAAGCAATTTTTGTTGAAGAATTTACATTGGAAAACACCTGAGCAAATGGACTGGCGTTTCAATCTAAAGACGTTAAACGAGCAGATTGAAGAGGTCGGAACTGCTACTTGGCCCTCGGTTTTAGTCGATACGCCAGTGCTCTTTGTAAAAGGTGGCAATTCAGGATATATTGAAGATGCTCGTTTTTCAGAGATAAAAAACTGGTATCCCAATGCGCAATTTTTAACCGTTGATGGCGCAGGACACTGGGTACATGCTGAAAAGCCTACAGAATTGTTATGCGAAGTATTGAAATTCCTAAAATAAAGTGAGCAATGTCACTTTGTACTTACGGTACATTCTTTAATTTTGATACGATTTTAATAAATGCATCATGTTTACTAAAAAGTGCTTCCATGTTTTCTTTATTCTGTTTTTTGTTTCAACATTTTTTTCTTGTAGCAACGAAACGGTAAAGCCTCAACTAAAAGATATTGAAGAGCTGGTTTTTGCAAGTGGTAGTATTGATTGGAAAGATGCGTATAATATTACAGCGCAAACCGAAGGTGTATTAATCAGCTCATCGATTGAAGAAGGAGTTTTCGTACAGGCGGGACAGTTATTAGCTACGATAGAAAATCATACGAATGAAGTCAATTCTACAGTAGCAAGAGATCAGCTTCAAATAGCCAATGAAAATGTATCTGTTAATTCTCCAGCTTTATTGCAGATTAAAGAAAATATTCGTTCGGCAGAAAATAAATATCGTCAGGATTCATTGCAGGCTCGTCGTTATGAAATTTTATACAATCAACAAAGCACATCAAAAGTTGCAATGGAGAATGCGCAATTAGCTGAGAAAAATTCTTATGCAAATTGGATGTCGTTAAAGAACCAGTACAATGCTATCTTACTTCAGGCAAAACAACAGCAGATACTAAGTAAAGGACAATTACAGAATAGTTTAGTTGCAACCGATTTTAATAAAATACAATCATATCAAGCAGGAACGATTATAAAGAAGTTTAAAAACAAAGGCGACTATGTTCGTCGTGGAGAAGTAGTTGCTATCATTGCTAATAAAGAAAGTATTGAAGCGGTAGTGAATGTAGATGAGAATAGTATTGCGAAAGTTACGGTAGGTCAGAAAGCATATGTTCAGTTAAATACCAATAAAGGGGAAATAATAAATGGTGTTATTTCCGAAGTGTTGCCATCGTTTGATTTACTAACGCAGTCATATATCTGTAAAATTAAATTGAACGATAATTTACCACAATCATTTTATGGAACGCAGCTCGAAGCAAACATCAGTGTAGGTGCAAAAAAATCGGCTATGATAATTCCAAAGTCGTATGTTGCTTATGGAAATAAAGTGAATGTAAAAGGCAAGAGTAATCCTGTTGCGATTAAAACGGGAATTATTTCCAGTGATTTTGTTGAAGTCATTGAAGGCTTATCAGCTGATGATATAATATTACCTGTTAAGCTATAGTTTGTGAATATTAATACGCAAATTGCAAAAACATACATTATCACCAATAAGAAATTAACTGGTGTAGCAGTTGCTGGTGTAGTATTGGGTATGTCGATTTATATTTTCATGAACTCGATGTTATTAGGTTTTGATAAAGCTTCCAGCAAATCAATTTTTAAAACGACACCTCATATTCGTGTGTATATGGATGATGAAATAAGTAAGCCATTAGTCAGTAGTAATGGTAAGCAAATGTTATTGGTAAATCCTAAAATTGTACCTGCAAAAAACACGATTATAAATCCGGGCCTTGTTATTTCAACAATTCAAAAAATGGAAGAGGTGGAAATTGTAACGAGTCAGGTGAATGCGAATATTTTTTATAATAGTGGTAAATCACAAATTACAGGTTTATGTTCAGGAATAAATCCCGAAGATGCAGATCGCATGTATGCTATTTCATCTACTATTGTGGAAGGTAGTCTTGGAGCATTGAAGGGTAATCCGAATGGAATTTTAATTGGAAGTGGTGTTTCAGAGAAAATGAGTTTGCGTGAGAATGATTATGTCAATATTACATCATCAAAAGGAGTAAATAAGGCATTCAAAATAGTTGGCATTTTTAAAACTAATAATAGTGTCATCGATAAAACAAAATCTTATGTAAACGTTTTGGCATCACAGCAGTTGTTGAAAGAAGGAAATGTATATGTGACAGATATAAACGTAAATATTAAGAATCCCGATGACGCAGAAAAAATTGCGATGCAAATTTCTGCAAGTACTGGCTATAAAGCAGAAGGATGGAGGCAGGCCAATGAATCATTAATGGCTGCACAGCGCATGCGAAAGATTATCATCACTTTTGTATCGACTACTATTTTGCTTGTTGCAGGTTTTGGAATTTATAATATTCTAAACATGACCATCACACAAAAAATAAACGACATTGCAATTTTAAAAGCAATGGGGTTTAAAGGCAATGATGTTGTTCGCATATTTGTTACACAAGCGGTTACTGTTGGTGTTATGGGTGTAATAGGAGGAATGATAATGGCAACCGTTATTATTACATTATTGCAACATGTTTATGTGGGTGGCGATATCGGATACTTTCCAATTACTTACGAAGTAACTAAGTACATTCAAGGTGTTGTTGTAGGAATGGTAATTACATTTTTTGCTGGATATATTCCTGCAAAAAAAGCAGCTAATATTGATCCTGTTGAAATTTTTAGAAAATAAGTAATGAAAATTCTCGAGTCAAAAGCAATCTCAAAATATTTCACCGACCCTGTAGAGTTTCAGGTGTTGAAGGATATTTCTTTTGATGTCGAGAAAGGAGAATTCACAACCTTAGTCGGAAAGTCAGGTAGCGGTAAGTCGACGCTGTTATATGTGCTCTCTACTATGGATACCGATTATAAAGGTCAGCTGATCATTGATGGACAATTGACAGGTAGCATGACAAAAGATGAGTTAGCTGGATTAAGAAATGAGAAGATTGGATTTGTATTTCAGTTTCATTATTTATTAAGTGATTTTACCTGTTTGCAGAATGTAATGCTTCCTGCCTTAAAGCTTGGAAAATTATCGAAGGATGAAATTCAGGAACGTGCCTATCAGAAGCTGGCAATGCTTGGTTTGAGCGATCAGGCATTAAAATTATCAAGTAAATTATCGGGTGGGCAACAGCAGCGTGTAGCTATTGCACGTGCACTGATTAATGATCCTTTGATTATCATGGGCGATGAGCCAACAGGAAATTTAGACAGTAAGAATACCAGAATAGTTTTTGATATTTTTCAGGAGTTATCAAAAAACTACGGACAAACAATCATAGCAGTTACGCACGATGATGATTTTGCTAGTAAAAGTGATCGAATTATAGAGTTAAAAGACGGCGAAGTGATTCGGTCATAATTCTCGTCCTAAACCGCGTTTATAAGTTTCTAAACAACGCTCTCTCGCTATTTTATGGTCTACTATCGGTTGTGGATAGCTGAAGTCTTGAAATTCAGGCACCCACTTGCGAATATATTTTAAATCGCTATCAAATTTTTTGGTTTGTTCATAGGGATTAAATATTCGGAAGTAAGGTGCTGCATCACAACCACTACCTGCTGCCCATTGCCATCCGCCATTATTAGCTGACAAGTCGAAGTCGAGCAATTTAGATGCAAAATAAGCTTCGCCCCAGCGCCAGTCGATAAGTAAATGTTTTGTTAGAAAACTAGCTACAACCATTCTCACACGGTTATGCATATACCCTGTTGTGTTTAACTCACGCATTCCTGCATCAACAATCGGATAGCCGGTTTTTCCGTTACACCACGCTTCAAACTCCGATTCATTATTTCTCCATTCTATTGCATCATACATTGGTTTGAAAGATCCATTTGTAACATGAGGGAAGTGCCATAAAATCATCATGTAAAATTCTCTCCAGCATAATTCATTGAGCCAGCTATCGCTTAGTTGTTGTGCTTTACGAGCCATTTCACGAATAGAAATAGTTCCGAATCGCAAATGAATTCCTAAACGACTTGTTCCGTTTATTCCCGGAATATCGCGTTGGTCTGCATATTTCTGAATGATATCATCAGCACAATGATCCGATGGAAATATCAAATTACTTTTTTCAAATCCGATAGATTCGAGCGACGGAAAATCAATTGTTGTTGGATAAAAATTGTTTAACAGCGATTTAGAATCGTAAGAAGGAATTCCTTCTGCAATTAAACGACTTTTCCATTTTCTACTGTATGGAGTATAAACTGTATAAGGTTTTCCATCATCTTTAACAACTTCTGATTTTTCAAAGATAACTTGGTCTTTGAAGGACTTAAAAGGAATATCAAAAGTATTTAGTAGTGATTCAATTTCTTGATCACGTTGCAGTGCATATGGTTCGTAATCATTATTTGTGTAAACCGCTGTTACATTATACTCATTTAAAATATTTTTCCAGCATTCAATTGGATTGCCATATAAAATCTTAACTCCTGAATTTACTTTTAGAAGTTCTTGATGAATAGAATTCAACGATTCATAAATAAATTGAACCCTTGCATCTTGCTTGTTTTCTAGTCTATCGAGAATATTGGAATCAAAAATAAAAATAGGCATGACAGGCATTCCACTTTTAAGCGCATGATACAATGCAGCATTATCATGTAATCTTAAATCACGTCGAAACCAATGAATGGCTAATTGTTTTTTATTTTCCATGAAAGTTTTTTAAAGCCTGTTCTAATAATTCATATTTAAAGGAAAATCTAGAATCAATTATTTTTTTGTTGGATACGCGTGTAGAGTCAAGTACAATTGCACTTTTTTCTCCTAGTAATAATTTCATAGCCCACGCTGGTGTTGGAAACGAGATTGCATTTTTGCAAAGAGAATTTTTAAGTTGCTTCGTAAAATCTTCGTTTGTAACAGGATTTGATGCAACGGCATTGTATATTCCCGTCAGCTGGTTCTGCATTACATGCATGAACAAACCTGCGAGATCATCAATATGAATCCAGCTAATAAATTGTTTTCCGCTTCCTAACGGGGATGCGATACCCCATTTTACTGGCAATGACATTTCAACTAATGCACCTCCTAATTTTGATAGTACTACACCAATTCGAATATTGGTTACGGGTACTTGAAAATCGGCATAAGCATTTTCCCATTGCTGCGTTGTATCTGCTAAAAAGCCAGTTCCTTTTCCACTAGTTTCATCAAGTAAAGCATCGTTGCGATCTCCATAAAATCCGATTGCAGATGCAGCTATAACATGCGAAACATTATTCGGATGATTTTTAAGTGCGTTGTTAATTGTAGCAGCGGCTTGCAAACGACTTGTTATTATTTTCCTTTTGAATTTATCGGTCCACCTATCTGCAGCAATATTCTCTCCCGATAAAACAATAATCACATCAGCAAATGCTATAGCTTCTGGATCGATTACTCCTGTTTCGGGATTCCATTTATAACAAGGAATAGTAGAAGTTGCTTTGTTGTTTCTGGAAAGCCATGCAACTTCATAATTATTTTGCAAAAGGAGTTTTGAAAGTTGTTTACCAACTAAACCACTGCCTCCTGCTATTAGAATTTTTTTCATTGGTGTTTTTCGATTTGTTGAGAAATTAAGTTATTCATTTTAAGAGAATAAACTATAATATCCGACAACAAACGTTTAAGATTTAAATTTAGTTGGCTTGTATTTTTATTACTTTTAATTTTATAACGGGAGGGGGCCAGGTGGCCCCCTGTTTTATGTCTTTTATTTTTTTGCGATTGTTTTTAATTTTTTCAAAGTTGATTTCTGACGTGTATTAATGAATCCAATCGGAATCCAATCCTCAAATCTTACAATTCATAAATTGTCAAACTATCAAGTCAAAACAACCGCTCTCGCAAATAGTTTATTCAACAATATAATTAGGGTCGAAGCCTGATTCGCCTGGGTCGAAATTCAATATTGGTGCTGCTGGCGGACGTTCGCCAAATCGAATCTGAAAACCTACTTTTAAATAAGCACTTGGTATCTGATAAAATTTTAAATCGTTCACCTCTAAATTCGCTGTTGTGGTAATGCCTCCTTCCAACGTGAAAACAACAAACCGATCGGTGTAATAACGCAGCATAATACTTCCTCGCTTATAGTTGAATCGGTAGATACTCCATTCATTGTTATTTAAGCTATCAGATTTGAAAAAGTTATATCCTCCAAAATTGTTGACCTTTAAACTTACACTCAGTTTTTTTGTAAACAAATGTGTATAAGTAAAATTAAAAGGAAATGTAAATTGCAATTGATTTTCATTCGATAGTTGAACACCGGCACCTGCAATAGGCAAGATATAATCCTTGCCAAATATGGGCGAATAAGTAACTCCTAATGTATGCCACCAACGGTTATTATGATAAAGATGTCGCCATAATCCAGTTGCATGAAATCGAATATGATTAAGCTGCATAGAAAAATCCGAAGTAGGCATACTCACAAATCCTTGCATCAGGTACAAATTTCTGAGTCCTTTTGCCATCACACCTGAAACACCAAATTTTGAAACCGTTAAATTCTGATTTGGTTCAAAAAAATCGATTTGTGTTTGTCGTGCACTCACACCAAAATGCGACAGTACAGCAACAAAGGGTTTTCCTCCGCTTGCATCCAGCCAGTCTTTCTTTTTCCAAATAGGAATACGCATCGCGAAGTTTGCACCAGTATAGCCATTTGACACAGTAGAGTCTTTTATCTGTGATGCTGGTAAATAGTCTCCTTCAATTTGCCACATCGGAGACAAAAACGGGTGAGGTCTATAATAGCCTTGTGCATTTAAGTATGAACTGATAAATGTTAGAATTATTAAAAGAGGAAATCCAATTAGTTTAAAAGGAATAAAATTATTTTTGTGAAGCATAATTATGGATGATCAACAACTCGATAAATATAGAAATGATCTCGAATTTATTCGACTAACAGCACAGCAATTTATAAGAGATTGTGAACGGATGGGATTTCTGGTAGATTTTGATGTGCAACAGTTAACGGGAATTCTTCATTTGCAAATGTGCGTCGAGCCTTATCTTAAGCAATGGTGCAAAGAAGAGAATTCACGTCTAGCATCTCTATTATATCAGATAGATATTCCCGAACATCACTATCCTGAAAGAGGGCCTTGTTCAGACATACCTGGATTAACAGCCCTTGTAGTAAAACGTGAGTTAATAAAAGTGATTTTAAAAAAACTTTATTCAAAATAGGTTGTTCTTTCATTTGAGTCTTGATAATATAGTTTGATCAAAAAAGGACATGAACCAGTTTTCAATTAAAGATGTAGAGGCATTAACGGGGATAAAATCGCATACACTGCGTATTTGGGAACAGCGTTATGGTATTCCGCAACCGAAAAGAACTTCAACTAATATTCGTTTTTACGACGATGAGGATATTAAATTGTTGTTGAGTGTTTCTGCACTTAACCGTCATGGCTATAAGATTTCGAAAATCACTAATATGAGTGATAACGAAAGGTCGTCTATTGTGCAAGAAATTTCTCAGCTTTCCGGAGATCATGTGGTGCAGATAGAATCTCTAACTACGGCCATGTTTAATTTTGATGAAGTGGTATTTGAACAGATTCTTTCAGCGTATACTTTAAAACACGGATTTGAAAATACTTTTTTAGATTTAGTTTTTCCTTTCTTCGGTAGAGTAGGAATGTTATGGCAAACAGGAAGTATAAATCCTGCATACGAACATTTCATCACAAACTTAATTCGTCAGAAATTATTTGTTGCTGCCGATGCTCAACCGAAACATCTTAAAGTTGGCGGTAAAAAATTCTTGTTGTTTCTTCCAGGATTTGAACCGCATGAAATCGGGTTGTTATTCGCAAATTATTTAATTCGATCAAAAGGTCATCATACGAACTATCTAGGTCCGAATTTACCAATTGATGATTTAGGTCCTGTGATGCAATTGTATAAAGCCGATTATATCTTAACGGTTTTGACAGCTCCTCATCCAACGCAAAC
>CANGJU010000046.1 GCA_947453935.1 Bacteroidota bacterium
AGCACATCGCAAAAATCGCCTGGCGAGAAGATATTTACACTCCCAAAGTGTAATTGAAATCCAGATACTCCTGGAATAGTACCTTGAGGGGCTCTGATTTCAGCTGGGAAATCTGGAAATGTACTTAAGTCGTTTCCAAATAGCGCTGCTGTATTGGTAAATTGTGTTCCTGTAAGCTGCATCCCGTCACCGGAATCTCCTGCAAACTTGATAATTACCCTTTCAAGAACTTGATTATTAGATGTCATGATTTTAAGGTTGGACTTTCAAAAGTCGGTGCAAATTTAACTATTATTTGCTCCTTATTCGTATAAGTCAAACATAAAAAAGCCCCGATTGTTAAACAGATCGGGGCTGAAACTTAAAAAGTGGGGGATTATGACTGATGGTTAATCCAATAGATTAACTCATTGATGCTGCTGTCGAATGTAAATGCCTGGTAAACGGTGTAGAAATAATCAGGATCACTAACATAACGATAGCTAAATTTAGCCAGCTCCACACGGTTACTTTCGAAGGTCATAAGTCCTATCAATTGCTTTGTCTGGTTACTATTGATTTGATGCGTTCTGATATAATCTTTGCAAATGGCTAATCGGGTATCGTCGAAACTCTCGCGAGCTACTAAGTCCTTTAACTCTTCAAATTGGTTTTGCTGGTAGTTGTTATTAGAGCAATTGCTTGTGTAATAGTTTCCGTTATAGTTTCCGTTATAGTTTCCGTAGCATCCATAAACATTTGGAACAATCGTATTATTACATTCTTGATGGTAATTAACTTGCAAAGGATCAATGTCGGTTATTTTTAAAGTGTTTTGATGAGTTAGCACTGCTTTTACCTTAGATCTTGCAGGGATATTGATAAATCCATTATAAACTAATCTGAAAGTTCCAGGTCTTGGTGCATGTACATTTTGATAGCCCGTGCCACCAATGGCCCATATTTTAATTTTATGGTCACCAGGTGCTAGGTCACTAATGAAAATTTCTCTTGAAGGGTTGTTGTAATTGATCCGGTCGATTTCTACTATGATTGATCTGTCGTTAAAAGTCCGGATGTGAAGTTTAGATCTGAATCCGTCTGCTTTAGCACTAACAGTTAGAATAACTAAAGCAATAAAAGTGTAAAGTAAATTTTTCATAATTGGGTCCTCCTTAATTTATTTTTTGAACTTAATTTCGAAAAGCCAATCATCGTGCCAAAAAAAAATGGATATTTGAAATAACAATTTCATCGCTAAGTATGCAGCAATTCTTTATTGTAGGAATAGGAAGTTTTATAGGAGGGGGACTTCGATATTTAATCTCCGTTTTTTTTAATCAAAAAGTAAATCCTGATTTCCCTTACGCAACATTATCAGTAAATCTTTTGGGTTGCTTATTAATTGGAGTGTTCTATGGACTCTTCGAAAAAAGTGTAATTAATAACGACTGGAAATTATTTCTTACAACAGGCTTGTGTGGAGGATTTACAACTTTTTCCGCATTCTCGAATGAGTCGCTGGAATTAATAAAAGGAGGGAGCCTGCTTACAGCAGTAATTTATATAACAAGCAGTATTGTGTGCGGACTTTTACTAACCTATGTAGGATATCAAATAGTAAAAGTAAGTTAGGTCGGTTATTTTTTAGTAACCGATTTCTTTTTTGATTTGATTTGTTCAGCATTGACCTTTTTCTCAAGATCTTTTGCTTTCGAAAGGTTCTTCCAATAGTCTTTTCCGTAATCAACTAAAACCTCATCATTAGCTTTTATTGTACGTGTTGCAACAATGAAAACACGTTTTTCTCCTTGTCGTGTTTTAATTTCATATTGAGCATTATTTTTTAATCCTTCAACTCGTCCAATTCCCTTTGCATCGTTTGCATATCTACCTATCGCTTCTTTTGTAAAGTAGGCATCAACACACCTGTTTTTAGTAATAAAAAATGCATATCCCTCATGTCCTTCTTCAGCACGTTTTTCGCAAATAGACCAAGGAACAATCTCTCCCTCGTATTCGCAAACTATTTCGCCTCTTTTAACTTCGCTTTTCACAAATAGGCCTTTGCCAGCACCGGGAATTAAACTCTTTTTTAGATATAACATTGTATGTTGTGATAATGGATTTAGAGGTGCAAAGATATAATTCTTAATGCAATAATTTAAGATGGGTGTAAATATTAAATCTAAGCCAAGATTTTTTTAAGTAGTGCATTGGCTTCAGAAATTGTTTTTATATTACTGAAACTAACACTTAGCTTTCCCTTGTCTTCTTTCATCTTCGAAATATGTTGATGTTGTTGTACAAATTTTAAGATGGTATTAAATGCACTGCTTTGGAAATAATCAGATGAGGAGTTACTGATAAAGTATCCTTTAAAAATTTTGTTCTTGAGTAAAATCTTTTCGAATCCGATTTTCTTTGCATTCCATCTTAGTCGAATTGTGTCCATCAGATCAATTACCTGCGAAGGAACATCTCCGAATCTGTCTTTTAAATTCGATTCAAACTCTTTTAGTTTTTCTTCATTACTTATTTCGTCAAGCTCTTTGTACAAGCTTAATCGTTCAGCTATATTCTCAACATAGGTCTCTGGAATTCTCATTTCCATATCTGTATCAACCTGACAATCCTGAACAAAGTCGGCATGTTCATCTTTTGGAAATACATCTTTAAAGTCAG
Organism: Bacteroidota bacterium; assembly: GCA_947453935.1. GTDB lineage: Bacteria > Bacteroidota > Bacteroidia > AKYH767-A > OLB10 > CAINEC01. Next base: position 2,665 of record CANGJU010000046.1, read on the forward strand.
AATCTTTTAATTCCTGAATTGCTTCATCAAGAATTTTATGATACATCTCAAATCCTATTTCTGAAATAAATCCACTTTGCTCACCACCTAATAAATTACCTGCACCACGAATATCTAAATCCTTCATAGCCACTTGAAATCCGCTTCCCAGATCAGAATGCTCTTCAATTGCTTTTAATCGTTGTCGCGCTTCAGGAGTTAATACAGTTACCGGAGGAGCAAGTAAATAGCAAAAAGCTTTTTTGTTTGATCGTCCAACCCTACCGCGCATCTGATGTAAGTCACTCAATCCAAAATAATGCGCATTGTTAATGATCATCGTATTTGCATTGCTGATATCTAAACCGGATTCAATAATTGTAGTGGCTAACAATACGTCTGTTTCTCCCTCAATAAAATTCATTAAGATTTCTTCCAGTTTGTCTCCATCCATCTGACCATGACCAACTCCGATTTTTACACCAGGACAAAGCTTAGCAATCATTGCAGCCATATCATGGATGTCCTGTACTCTGTTATGGATAAAAAACACCTGGCCACCACGAGATATTTCATAATTTATAGCATCTCGAATTAACTGGTCATTAAAAGTATGTACTTCTGTTGTTACAGGATATCGGTTAGGTGGAGGAGTATTTATTATTGAAAGATCGCGTGCGCCCATTAAAGAAAACTGAAGCGTTCTTGGAATAGGCGTTGCCGTTAGTGTTAAGGTATCAACATTAACTTTAATCGATTTAAGCTTTTCTTTTGATGTCACTCCGAACTTTTGTTCTTCATCAATAATCATTAAGCCTAAATCTTTAAATTTTATATCCTTACTCAATATACGATGAGTCCCAATGATAATATCAATTTTTCCTTCACTTAATCTTTTAAGTGTTTCTGCTTGCTGTGCGCTTGTTTTAAATCGATTGATATAATCAATATTTACAGGAAAACTCTTTAGTCGTTCTTTAAAGGTGCGGTAATGTTGTAATGCTAATATGGTTGTTGGGACTAATACAGCTACTTGCTTACCATCTGTTGCTGCTTTGAATGCAGCTCTGATAGCTATCTCTGTTTTGCCAAACCCTACATCTCCACAAATCAAACGATCCATCGGATAATCTTTCTCCATATCCTTTTTAACGTCAACAGTCGACTTAATTTGATCTGGAGTATCTTCGTAAATAAAGGAAGCCTCTAATTCATTTTGTAAATACCCATCTCGTGTAAATGCAAATCCTTTTTGTGCTTTTCGTTTTGCATAGAGAGCGATAAGGTCTTTGGCAATATCTTTTACTTTCTTCTTTGTTTTCGATTTTAATGTTGCCCACGCTGTTGATCCCAGCTTATTTAATGTTGGAGCGTTACCATCTTTACTACTATATCTTGCTATCCGATGCAAGCTATGTATGCTGATGTACAAAATATCATTATCCTTATAAACCAAACGAATCGCTTCTTGAGGTTTTCCATTAACATCCATTGTTTCTAATCCTGCAAACCTTCCAACACCATGATCTATATGTGTAATAAAATCACCTGGTTTTAAGGAGTAAAGCTCCTTTAAAGTTATTGATTCACTCTTACTATAATTCTTTTTTAATCTGAAACGATGATAACGATCAAATATCTGATGATCTGTATAAAAATTAATTTTTAATTCGTCATCAATAAATCCTTGATGTAATGATGTTAGTAGTGTATGAAATTTTAATTCTTTTCCTTTAAATTCATCTGGCCTAGGAATATCTTCGAAAATTGAATGTATTCGCTCTGCCTGTTTTGCTTGATCAGAAAATAGTAAATTGGTATATCCCTTTTTTTGACTCTTGTATAAGTCTTCGAGCAACAGATTAAAATTCTTATTGAAATGTGGTTGAGGCTTTGTTTTAAATTCAATGACTGGAACATTATTGTTAAATGGCTTACTGCCAAATTCAACAATTGTTCTTGCTTGTAAATATTCTTTAAATATTTCGATTGAATCAAATATGTCATCAATATTACGCTCTACTTGATCTTCTTCATAAAAAATATTTGTGCCGTAATTTTGCTCTGTAACATCTTGCGATGCTTCTATACACTGATAAACATATTCTAAATCTTTGATAAAAAACAATGTGTTTTTGGCAATGAACTTAAAAAAGGTTTCCTGTTCTTCTTTAACTATTCCAGTTTGAATATTTGGAATAATAGTTACAAACCCAATATTTTTCTCGCTTAACTGTGTTGAAGGATCAAAACATCTGATAGACTCAATTTTATCGTTATAAAATTCAATTCGATAGGGTAGTTCATGAGCAAATGAATAAATATCTACTATTCCACCTCGGATTGCAAATTGTCCTGGTTCATAAACAAAGTCAGTTCTTTCAAATTTATTTTCTATTAAAAATTCCTGAATAAATTCTGTCGATAATCTTTCGTTTAATTTTATTTCTAACGTATTTCGTTCAAGTGATTTTTTAGTTATTACTTTTTCTTGAATAGCCTCAGGATAACTAACCACGATTAGATTATCCGATTTGTTAATCCGCGTTAATACTTCCGCTCGTTGAAGCACGAGTGCGCTATCAAGCTGATCAATTTTGTATGGTTTTTTATAAGACGAGGGGAATAATAAAACTCTGTTTTCACCAAGTAAATTCTCTAAATCATTTTGAAAGTAGGCGGCCTCCTCACGATCGCCTAATAAAACTAAAATCGGACCTGTAAATTCATTAAAATAACCAGCAATAAATAATGCACTTGAAGAACCAGTTAGTCCATTTAAGTAAACAGCTTTTTTTTGTTCATTAAAAAGCATTGAATAAAGTTCAGAAGTTTGCCTTCCGTTTTTATAAAATTCAATGACTTGATGTAGTTCCACGATTAAATTGCGAATGCGAATTTAGTAAAAACAATCCGTTCATTTAGTCGTAGGCGTCGCAGTTGTTTTTCTTCTTTTTCTTACCTTTCTTTTTTCTCACATTGCTATTCATTCCACTCTTATTTCCATTAGCAACTCTGTAAACAATAGTAAAACCTGCCGTCATATAGGTGTCGTTATTGTTTTTATTTCCTCTACCTGCACCATCAGTAGGATACCCTTTCTCAAAATTATTAGCTAGTTCAATAGCTAATTCACCATTTGGTGTTTTCGAAAGTCTCGTTGAATCGGCGTATACTGTACTAATATCATCAAGGTAATCAAAAAATGTCCAATGATTAATTATTTCAAAACGCAAAGAAAATGCATTGGAAAGCCTGGTTTCAATTCCTATTCCTGTGGGCACAGATAATTGATAAAGTTTATAAGGCCTCGGATATTGTCCTCCCTCAATAAATTGACCTTCCGTTCCAAGCGGTTGTAATTCAACTTCTTTTTCGTTTAAAATAGCCACGGGGTTATGATGTAAAGCGCCAATTCCTAAAATTATATAGGGAGTTAATAATTGTTTTTTTCTGACTGAAAATTTTTTGAAGAGTTGGTATTCATATCGTATTGCTATATCTTCAATATCTGACTGAAAATGTAAATCTCTTTTTCGGTTGAATGCATGAATGGCTAATGAGTCAGCTCCCTCTATATAGGCATTATTATAGTTTAACGATAAACTACTTCTATTATTTAAGCGATAGATAAATCCTGCATTCCAATAATGGCCAAATAATTCTTTGCTGGTTAATAAACGATCATTTAAATCGCCATAATACCAAGTAGTGCCGTAACCAGCAAATATGCCTAATCTCGATTGAGAAAAGGATAAATTAATTGTAAATAAGCTGTAAAGCAGTAATAGAAAAATAGTTTTTTTCACCTTTATTGTATCAAAATTTCACCTGTCATTTCACTCGGTATTGGGATGTCCATTAAATGAAGAATGGTTGGTGCAATATCAGCTAACTTTCCAATTCTTACCTTTTTGTTTTTATCACCAACATAAATTATGGGAACAGGATTTAAAGTGTGAGCTGTATTAGGACTACCATCTTCATTCAACATCTTATCCGCATTACCATGGTCAGCAATAATAATGAATTCATAATTATGTTGTAGGCCTAAACTTATAATTTCATCAACGCACTTATCCACTTTTTCAACAGCTGTAATGGCAGCGCTAATTACACCTGTATGTCCAACCATATCTGCATTTGCAAAATTCAAACAAATAAAATCAGCACTTTCTTTTTTTATTTCTTCAACAACTAAATTTTTGACTTCCTCAGCGCTCATCTCAGGTTGTAAATCATAAGTTGCAACTTTGGGTGAATTGGCTAACAACCTTAATTCGTTATTAAATGGATTTTCTCTGCCTCCCGAAAAGAAAAATGTTACGTGAGGATATTTTTCTGTTTCTGCTGCTCTTATTTGCTTCTTCTCATTTTTTTCTAAAACCTCTCCAAGTGTATTTGTCAAATTATCTTTTTCAAAAACAACGTTTACATTTTTGTAATTATCATCGTATCGTGTCATAGTTACATAATACAATGGTAGTGTTTTCATCCCATTTGCAGGCTTGTCTTCTTGAGTTAATACTTGAGTAATTTCACGACATCGATCTGTTCTGAAATTGAAACAAAATACAATATCATTTTCTTTAATTGTAGTAAGTGGAGAACCTTCGTTATTCGTAATTATAATTGGTTTGATAAATTCATCGGTAACTCCATTTTTATAGGAATCTTCAATACCATTTTTCCAATTATGATATTTTGCTCCCTGTCCAACAACAAGAGCATCGTATGCAATTTTTACGCGCTCCCATCTTTTGTCCCTGTCCATTGCATAATATCTACCAGTAATGCTTGCAATTTCACCAGTTGTATTCGTCAAGTGATTATCAAGGTCCGCTAGGTAATTAATTCCATTTGTTGGATTGGTGTCACGTCCATCTGTAAACGCATGAATAAATACATTATTTATTGAATGCTTGTGCAATATTGTTGTGATATACTTAAGGTGATCTAGATGTGAATGAACTCCACCATCAGAAACAAGTCCCATTAAATGCACATTGCAATTGCTTGATTTAGCTAATTCGATTAGTTGTGTTAGTTGAGGATTATTTTCAAGTGTATTTTCTCTAATTGATTTATTTATGATTGCAAGGTCTTGCCAGACTACACGACCAGCACCAATATTTAAATGTCCCACTTCTGAATTGCCCATCTGCCCCTCAGGTAATCCTACATCTTCGCCACTTGTAGAGAGTGTAGCTGACGGATATTCAGTTATAAGTTTATTAAAAAATGGGATATTTGCTTGTGAAATAGCATTCCCTTTTGACTCAGGTGCAATGCCCCATCCATCTAAAATGATTAATCCTAATTTGTGCATTTCGATTTTAAAATACAAAGTTAGGAATAAAAAGATAGAACAATAGATGATTTATATTGGTAGTCTGATGATAAATACAGTTCCAGCAGGATTATTAGACTTGATTTCAATACTTCCCTTGTGCATCAAAACAACTCTTTTGACAATATATAAGCCTAATCCTGTACCTTTTGATTTTCGTGTTTCTTCATTTCCAACTCTGTAAAATTTCTCAAATACTTTACTGCGTTCACTAAGCTCTATGCCGTAACCTGAATCGCTAAAAGTTAATTCAAGATGATTGTTTGATTTTTTTAATGAGACAATTATGGATGCAGGATTTGGGCTGTACTTTTCAGCATTTTCAATCAAGTTATATACTAAGGAAGTAATTGCGAGTTTATCACCTTTGAATTTTATATTGTTATCAATAGCTAAATCAATACTCGATTCACTAAATATTCTTGTTTGATAATTCTCAATTAATTCAGCAATAAATAAACTTAAATTAAAATCCTCAAAATGATAATCACTATTTTGTGATTCTAACCGGCTTGCAAAAAGTGCATTTTCAATTAATAAATTAATTCGGTCAGTCTCGTGGAGCGCTCTGGTAATAATTTCTTTCTTTTGGTTTTCTTCGAGATTTCTTTTTTCTATTGTTTGAAGGCTTAATTTAATAGCTGCTAAGGGCGATTTGAATTCATGCGTTATTGATAGTAGAAAGTTTTTTTGTTGTTGTGCTAATTCGAATTCTTGATTAAAGGCGCGCTTCGTTCGGTAAATTCCAAAAATCAATAATGAAAGAAATACAGCACCTTCACCAGCAACCATCGACCACCTTTTTTTTAGTAAGTCGTTGTATTGTTGTTGTTGTTGTTCTAATGTACTAGTATCATGAATTGTGCTTTTAGCAAATTCTATTTTTTGCTGATAAATTTCTTTATTAAGATTAATCAGTAAATAAGACCACCACGAAAATTGGAGTAAAACATAAAATACTAATGAGTAAAATAAAAGTAATGTTCTGGATGTTTTAATTTGCCCTGCCATGATGACAAATTTAATCTGAATGATTTAAAAACAATGATTATTCATCAAAAGATGTTGAGATAATATTCCCATCCACAACTTTTATTACTTCCCACTGACCATTAGTGTTTAAATATTCAATTTCATATCGCTCAACTCCAGGCATCCATTCTTTGTAAGGAGTCCAATTTAAGTATGTTGTTCGTTCAATGAGTTCACCTTGTAGATAAATGGAGCTTCCTAAATTACTATTAGGCCCTAATAAGCTACAATCATTTTTCACAATAATTTTATAGTAGTATTCTCCATTTTGAACATCAGTATTGTAATCACTATAACTTGTAATTCCCGCAGGAACAGAAGCAATCAAACTGAAATTAATATTATCTTTTGAACGGTATACTTCATAAGTTGAAACTCTTTCTGGATGTAATGTTGGCGTTGACCATTCTGTTAAAACATAATGATTATCCACTACCGTTGATCTTATAACATCAACATGTTGATTTTCTAAAATGTTTAGAGGAGTTGCATTTGAACTATCGCTCAATGCGAAGAATGTTGAAGAACATAAATCTGTTGCTTTGATCTGATAAGAATATTCAAATGGGCAATATAAACCTGTATCTAAATATGAAAGAGTGGTGTTGCTGAGTGTTGCAACCAAAACTGGACTACCACTGGGTGTTTCTGTACGGTATAATTCGTAGGTGTTTAAATTGCATCCACCGTAAGGTGTCCACGACACATAAATATTTTGATTCGCTGTTTGTGCTGTAATATTTATACTTGTAGATGCATGCAATTGGTTTAATGGTATAGCATTTCCACAATAATCTATTGTCTGAACTTTATAAGTATACGTATTGGTTTTAGTTGTAAGTGCTGTATCTACAAAAGTAGTGTAATTGCTTGTTGAGAAGATTTTCGCGTTGTTATCAGTATAAATTAAATCATATCCTCCTGTTGCAGCATTTAAACGATACAATTTGTATGTTTTCAAATCGCTTGCAAAACTATTTCTCCATGTTATGCTTACCTCATTATCAGATAAAACAGATACGCTCATAATTGGATCTTCATCAGGCGGCAATGAATCAGCTATATTGATGTAATTGTTTTTTGTTATGGTATCACTGCATCCGTTAGAATTTAAAACAATCAATGATATGCTATAATTTCCTGAGAATAGATAGGAAATAACAGGTTCAAACGCTGTAGATGTGTTTATTCCTAAATTCCAATTATATGTTGAATTAACTAAGTGGCTCGATGTGTTGATAAACGTTACAGGAGAATTTTTACATCCTAATGTATCAGTGCTATAGAAATTTGCAATTGGACTTTCTAAAACAGTTATGTTGTTTAATGAAATTGTGTCAGAACAGCCAAAATTATTATATGCAATTAATTGTGGACTATAAATTCCAGCTTGCAAATAGGTATAATTAGGATTTTCAAGTTGTGATGTATCTGAATTGCCAAAGCTCCATAAATAATTATCTGCACTTATAGAAAGGTTATTAAAATTAACGCTTAATGGATTACATCCTTGATAAATAGATGCTGTTCCGTTTGCGATTGGACTTTCTAAAATATGTACCATCGCAGATGCGGTATCCGCACAACCGTTAGAATTTGTAACAATCAGATTTGGATAATAAAATCCAGGATTACTGTAGTTGGTTGATGGATTGGAAGAATTACTAATCGATCCATTACCTAACCACCAGCTGTAAGTTGCATTAATTGTGTCTGTTGAAATAGTTGTTAATGTAATTCCGGCAGGATTACAAGCAAGTGTATCACTTAACGTCAAAGCAGCAGTAGGGGTTTGTAGTACATTAACAGGGGTGATAAAGTTGAATGTGTCTCTACACCCATGATTTGTTATTGCAATCAATTGAGGATAGAAGTTTCCACCTAAGTAGTATGTATGTGAAGTATCAGTTGCTGTTGAAATAGTTCCATCACCAAAGGACCAAATATATTGCGATGCAAATTGTGATTGATTAATAAAGCTAGTTGTAAAATTAGAACAACCTGTATAATTTGTAGCTGTTGCTGCTGCTACAGGAATCTGATAAATTCTTACTGGAGTAGGGAAGGTGTATGATGAACTACAACCTAAGGTATCATAAGTGATTAAGGTAACAGTAAAGCTTCCCGTATCTTGATAAATATGATTTGGATTAGTATTAGTAGAAGTATATCCATCGCCAAAGTTCCAATTATAGGTCGATGCATTAATTGATGAGTCAACAAATCCGATAGATGTGTTTTGACAACCCGAAGTAATTGGAATATTGAATTTTGTATACGTTCCAGGAATAAATATGTATTGTGGCTTCACCATCGTGTCTGCACAACCAATGTCACTTTTCGTAATTAATGTAATGGTATAGTATCCCGGAATATTATAAATATGACTCGGATTAATATTGGTTGATGAACCACCATCACCAAAATTCCATTCAAAGTTTGTCGCATCCGAAGATGTATTCATAAAATTGATTTGCGTTGGCGAGCAACCTGCAATTGTTGGAGAATAAAAATCTGCTGTTGGTTTTTGAGAATTAACTAATCCAGGATAAATAGTAGTGTCAATGCATCCACCGGGAAAAGTCGCAATTAACATAACATCAAAAACACCTGCACTGTAAGTATGTGTCGGATTTTTTAATGTTGATGTAGTACCATCACCGAATACCCAATTCCATGATATTGCTCCATTGCTGGCATCTGTAAATTGCACTTGTAATGGAGAGCAACCGCTTGCATTGTTAGCTACGACGGATGAATTATAAAAGCCAATGTTTTTCTTTTTCACAATCTTAGAACATCCATAATTATCAGTAATCGTTAATTTTAAAGAGTCGTTAGGTGTTGTAAAAAATGTATAAACAGGATTGGATTGTGTAGAACTATCGCCATTGCCAAATTCCCATAGCCAAGTTATGGCTGTAGGTGCTTGCGGAGTAAAGGTCGCTGTTACAGGTATACACATACCGCTTGTAACAAAACTAAAATTCGCTTGTGGGTCAACAACGTTAATATAATTGACAGCCGTCTTTGTTCTAACACATCCACCATTAAAAACTTTTAAAGTCACAGTATATATACCTGCTTGTGTATAAGTGTGTATTGGAAATGTATCAGTAGATGTAGTTCCATCACCCAAATCCCAAAAATAAGAATAGCCATATAAACTTAAATTATTAAATGAAATACTGCTGCCTAAACACACCACAGGGTTTGATACATTAAAGTCGGCACTGGTATTTGTAATATTAATTTGCTGCGGCAAATAAAAAGTATCAATGCAATTAGAAAAATCAGTCGTTATAATAAATGCATTATAAGTTCCTACTGAATTATAGGCATGTGTTGGCATGAAAGAATTAGATGTTGATCCATC
>CANGJU010000047.1 GCA_947453935.1 Bacteroidota bacterium
AACGATTCGCTTTATTTTTTAGAATATCGACTTGAAGGCACTGATACTGTTTATCAACGCAAGGAAAAAGTAAAATACATTGTTGGTTCAGGTCAACATACGAATTCGCATATATGGGAATCGAATGGGTATTTGTATCAGGCACCTATTACTTTTTATACGCAAAAGAAAAAATGGGATTTGCCTCCCGGGTTTGAAGATGGAAATAATACGCGCTTTAATCGGATTATTGGTTTAGAATGTATGAGTTGTCACAATGGTTATCCTAAGTTTGAAGAAGGTTCAGAGAACAAGTATTCATTCGTAAAAAATGGTATCGATTGTGAGCGCTGTCACGGACCAGGTAGTTTGCATGTACGAGAAAAAAGTTCTGGGGTTTTAATTGATACGTCGAGTGCTATTGACTATTCCATCGTTAATCCTTCTAAGCTTCCCATCGATTTGCAGTTTGATGTTTGTCAGCGATGCCATGTGCAAGGGAATGCTGTATTAAATGAAGGTAAATCGTTTTTCGATTTCAAACCTGGAATGAAGTTGTCGTCAGTAATGAACGTATATATGCCCGTTTATGAAGGCAACGCCTCTGCGCATATTATGGCGAGTCATGCTGAGCGATTAAAACAAAGCAAGTGTTTTATCGAAACGATGAAAAAGGTGAATGCACACGGTAATTCTAGTAATCTCGCGTTAAAGCCTTATAAGAATGCACTTACTTGTATTACGTGTCATAATCCGCACGTAAGTGTGAAGCAAACCAATAAAGATGTATTCAATGCAACATGCCGTTCTTGTCACGGAGAAAGTAAAAAGCCTGATTGTTCATTGTCGCTAGATAAACGTAAAATTAAAAACAATGACTGTGTGAGTTGTCATATGCCGTTTAATGGTGCAACGGATATCCCTCACGTTAGTGTTCATGATCATCGTATAGCTGTTCCTTTCGAAAACAAAGAGATTGAAAACATTAAAAAGTTTATCGGTATTACAGCTATCAACAATCCTAATCCTCCACGCGAATCAAAGGCACAGGCCTACATTAACTATTTTGAAAAATTCGGAATGGGACCTTCGATGCTTGATTCAGCATTGTATTATTTAAAATACAATGGGACGATTGACATCAATAAAAACATTACTAAACTGATTCATATTTATTATTTGAAAAAAGATTATGTCACGGTGATTAAGTATGTTGATCAGGTAAAATCATTAAAGGATAAATTAAAAATAAAACAGTTTGATAATTACTATGCATGGACAGCCTACAGAGTAGGAGAGTGTTATCAGCAAACTGGGAATAATAATAGTGCACAACAGTATTTTGAATTAGCTTATCAGCAGGCTCCATTAATTCCAGACTTTGCAAATAAATATGCAAGTGCACTCGCATCAAGCGGAGATTATTCAAATGCTCGTAAAATATATTCGACGGTAATAAAACAGCAACCTAAGTATGCACCTGCTTATTGTAATTTAGGTTACTTAGTTTTAATTACAGATAAAAACACCGCGTTGGCTATGAGTTATTATGATAAAGCAATATCATTGGATCCTGACTATGAAGCTGCCTTATCAAATAAAGCAGCATTGCTTGCGTTTACAGGTGATAAATTGAATGCAGTTAAAATGCTCAACCGACTATTAAAACGAAATCCTTTAAATGTTCAAGCAAAAGAACTTTTGAAATCGTTAAATACAATTCAATAATCATGTCGACAAAATCGTTTAATTATAAAAAGTACTTTGTAATAATTATTGTGATGGTAACACTTGGCACTTCTTTTTTAGGCATTATGGCTTACCTAAAATTTCTTTCGCCGGTAGTAAGAAATATTGATATTAATGATCCTTATGTTTACATTCCAACCGGATCAGATTTTACCGACGTAGCTGCAATCTTAAAGAAGAAGAATCTAATTGATAATCTGAATGATTTCACATGGCTTGCTAAGCAAATGAAATATGTTAATCATATTAAGCCAGGCAAGTATAAGTTGCATAACGGTATGAGCAATAAAGAAATTATTGAAATGCTTCGTGCTGGTCGACAAGTGAGCGTGATGTTATCGATTAATAATATTCGAAAAGTTGATGGATTAGCATTGCTTATTTCTTCAAAATTAGAGGCTGATTCAAATTCAATTGTAAAGTTATTTAATGATTCTATTTATTTGAGTCAACATGGATTTAATACGTATAATGCTATCAGTGTTATCATACCTAATACGTACGAGTTTTATTGGAATACAAGCGCAGAAGAATTTTTCGAAAGAATGTTAAAGGAGTATAAAACATTCTGGACAGCTAACAGATTAAAGATGGCTGATGGTTTAGGATTAGACCCTAAGCAAGTTACAGTGGTTGCATCCATTGTAGAAAAAGAAACGCGTCAAAAAGATGAAAAGCCAATACTTGCGGGAATCTATTTAAATCGATTGAAGCAAGGATGGAAGCTGGAGGCTGATCCAACATTGGTTTATGCAGCCAACGATTTTTCTATCAAACGTGTTTTAAATGTTCATAAGCAAATTAAATCGCCCTATAATACATATCTTAATTTCGGGTTACCACCAGGACCCATTTGTACTCCTTCTATTGAATCGATAGATGCTGTTTTAAATAGAAAGAAAACGGGTTATATGTTTTTTTGTGCGCGAGAAGATTTTTCTGGCTATCATAATTATGCAGCTACTTATAGTGAGCATATGCGTAATGCACGTGTGTTTCAGGCAGCCCTCAATCGCAGGGGAATCAAAAAGTAAAAGCTATTTTACATGCTTAATATTTTTTAACTTTGCTGTATGAAAATTGGCATTATCAGAGAAGGAAAAGTACCTCACGACAAACGCGTTCCATTTACACCCGTTCAATGTAAATTTCTTTTAGAAACATATTCTGATTTACAAATTGCTGTTCAACCATGTCCTTATAGATGCTATACGGATGAGGAGTACAAAATGCAGGGTGTTGCTTTGCAGGATGATTTATCAGATTGCGATATTTTGATGGGGGTTAAAGAAGTGCCCGTTGAGAATTTAATTCCTGGTAAAAAGTATTTGTTCTTTTCTCATACCATTAAAAAGCAACCTTATAATAAAAAGCTAATTCAGGCAGTACTTAAAAACAATATTCAGCTGATCGATTATGAATGTCTAGTTGATGAAAATTTCAATCGTGTAATTGGTTTCGGACGATATGCAGGAATAGTTGGTGCCTATAACGGTATTATGGGTTACGGACTTAAATACGGAATGTTTGAATTGAAGCCAGCTCATCTTTGTCATGATAAGAAAGAACTTTTCCATGAACTTGAAAAAGCAAATCTTCCGAATATTAAAATTGTTGTTACAGGTGGTGGGCGTGTTGCAAATGGAGCATTAGAAACATTAGGTGCGCTTGAAATACGAAAGGTTACTCCATATGAGTTTTTGAATTATACTTTTAGAGAGCCTGTTTATGTCCAGTTACACAGCAAAGATTTTCATGCATTAAAAACTGGAGCAGGTTGGAGTAGTGCAGAGTTTTACAATCATCCCGAATTGTTTAATTCTACATTTTCTACACCTAATTCTTATGCTGACAATTGTGATTTATTAATTCATTGTACATATTGGGATCCTAAAGCACCTGTACTTTTTACCAAGGAGCAAATGAAAGGACCAAAGTTTAAAGTAAGTGTTATAGCTGATGTGACGTGCGATATCGATGGAAGTATTCCTTCAACAACGCATCCATCTACCATCGAAAATAAATTTTACGGATACAACCCACATACAGAGAAAGAAGACGAGGCATTTGCACCATCAACCATTACTGTAATGGCTGTAGATAATTTACCCTGCGAATTGCCGCGTGATGCATCAGAAGGATTTGGAAAAGATTTGATGGAAAAAGTAATTCCTTCGTTGATAGGTGAAGATAATGGACTTATTGAGCGAGGATCAATTACGCTTGAAGGAAAACTGACTTCTCGTTTTGAATATTTATCCGACTACGCAGCGGACTAAGCCGTAATCGTTTTTAGTTGAGTAATTGCTTCTGTCGGATTTGCATGTCCGAATACTGTATTACCTGCTACTAATACATCAGCACCACAATCGACTAATTTACGGGCATTATTAAAATCAACTCCTCCATCAATTTCGATAAGTGTTGATGCATTGTTTTGAATAATTAAACTTTTCAAAGCTTCAACCTTCGCATATGTTTGTTCAATAAATTTTTGTCCTCCAAAACCAGGGTTCACAGACATAACACAAACTAAGTCGAGGTCTTTTATTACATCAGCAAGCAAAGAAATATTTGTATGTGGATTGATTGCAACTCCAGCTTTTACATTAAGTGCTTTTATAGCTTGAAGACTGCGATGTAAATGCGTACATGCTTCGTAGTGTACAGAAATCACTGCGGCGCCTGCATCAGCAAAGGACTTCAGATATTGATCAGGATTAACAATCATTAAATGTACATCTAACGGTTTCTTTGCATGCTTTTGAATTGACTTAAGAACTGGAAATCCGAAGGAAATATTAGGCACAAACACACCATCCATTATATCGATATGAAACCAATCGGCAGCACTGTTATTTACCATGTTGGTATCTCTTTCAAGATTTCCAAAGTCGGCAGAGAGCATAGAAGGGGCGATTAGTGCAGGCATAAAAACTATTTTTTTGCTAAACTACAAAACATTTTCTTTTTAAATAGACAACCCCGCATCTGATGAGCGGGGCTGACTAAAACCTAAAACCTAAAACCAATATTTTTTATCCGAGATATGTTTTTAAAATCTTACTTCTTGAAGTATGTTTTAATCTGCGAATTGCTTTTTCTTTAATTTGACGTACTCGTTCGCGAGTTAATTCGAATCGTTCTCCTATTTCTTCCAACGTTAAAGCAGAATCTGAAAGTCCAAAGTAAAGGCGGATAACATCTGCTTCACGCGGTGTAAGAGTAACCAAGGCACGTTCTATTTCTCTTTTTAGTGATTCATTAATCAGATTGTTTTCTGGAGATGGAGCCACATCATCACCTGGCATTACATCCATCAATGTTCCATCTTCACCTGTAATCAATGGTGCGTCCATTGAGATATGTCGGCCAGATGAGCGCATCGTATCTGTTACATCAGCTACTGTGATGTTTAAGATAATCGACAACTCCTCGTTTGTTGGTTCTCTTTCGAACTCTTGCTCTAGTTGCGAGAAGGCGCGATTGATTTTATTAATAAATCCGATTTTATTTAAAGGTAATCGAACAATTCTTGCTTGTTCAGCTAATGCTTGTAGAATACTTTGACGAATCCACCATACAGCGTAAGAGATGAATTTGAATCCTCTTGTTTCATCAAAGCGTTGTGCTGCTTTAATTAAGCCAAGGTTCCCTTCGTTGATAAGATCACCTAAAGTTAATCCCTGGTTTTGATATTGCTTGGCAACAGAAACCACGAAACGTAGATTTGCTTTTGTTAAGCGTTCTAAAGCGAGGCGGTCACCTTCACGAATTCTTTGTGCTAATTCCACTTCATCTTCTGGACGTAGTAATTCTACCTTTCCGATTTCCTGAAGGTACTTATCAAGCGAAGCTGTTTCGCGATTGGTTACTTGTTTAGTAATTTTTAGCTGTCTCATTGTATTTGAAATTTGACAAGCTAAACGGCAACACCACTACATGGTTGCAAATGGTGATTTAGGCATTTGTAAGGAAATGTAGGTTTGTTATGCGTTTTATATAGTAAGCAATAGTATTTTAAATAACGAAGGCATTGTACATTACATCTACTTTTAAATTTTTGAAGACATAAAAAAAGTCCCGCAATGCGGGACTTTCAGAGGTGAAATCAATTTATTATGATTCTATAAGGCTGTTAAAATCTGAACAAATTATAACAAAACCTTACGAGATAAGCGATACTTACCTGTTTTCTTATCTATTTCAACAAGTTTAACTTGAATCTTTTCTCCTTCCGTTAAAACACCTTCCATAGATGGTAGTCTGTCTTTAGAAATTTCAGAGATATGAAGTAAGCCATCTTTACCAGGCATAAATTCAACGAATGCTCCGAATGTAGTAATCGTTTTTACTTTTCCTTCATATACTTCACCAACTTCTGGCTCAGCAACGATTCCTTTAACCCAGTTTAATGCAGCATCAATCGATTGCTTATTTGGAGAAGCAATTTCAACTACACCTTCATTATTAACCTCTTCGATAGAGATAGTAGCTCCGGTAACGCGTTGAATTTCCTGAATAATTTTCCCACCTGGTCCGATAACCGCACCGATATATTCTTTTGCAATTCTTAAAACAACTATGCGAGGTGCATGTGCTTTATAGTCTTCACGTGGCTCAGCAATTGTCTTAGACATTTCATTTAAGATATGCAAACGACCAGCTTTTGCTTGTTCTAAAGCTTGCAATAGGATATCATAAGGAAGTCCATCAACTTTTAAATCCATCTGACAAGCACAAATACCTTTTTCAGTACCTGTGACTTTAAAGTCCATATCGCCTAAGTGATCTTCATCTCCTAAGATATCACTCAATACGGCAAAGCTTCCTTTACCATCTGTGATTAATCCCATTGCGATACCTGAAACAGCTGATTTTAATTTAACACCCGCATCAAATAAAGCTAATGAACCCGCACAAACTGTCGCCATTGAAGAAGAACCATTCGATTCAAGGATATCAGAAACGATACGAACTGTATAAGGATTCAGGTCATCACCAGGCATCATTTGCTTTAACGAACGCATCGCTAAGTTACCATGTCCAACCTCACGACGACTTGTTCCTCTGTTAGGCTTTACTTCGCCAGTACTGAATCCAGGGAAGTTGTAATGTAATAAGAACTTATTCTTTCCTTGGTACATTGCCTGATCGATAATTTGCTCGTCAAGTTTAGAACCTAAAGTAATAGTAGTTAATGATTGAGTTTCTCCTCTTGTAAATACAGCAGAACCATGAGCAGATGGTAAGTAATCGATTTCAGACCAGATAGGGCGGATATCCGTTAAGCCACGTCCATCTAAACGAATCTTCTCCTTAATAATCATATCACGAACAGCTTCTTTCTCTACATCGTGATAGTACGTTTTGATGAATCCCATTTTAGAAGCTAATTCTTCTTCAGAAAACTGAGAACAGAATTCTACTAAAACTTCTTTGAAAGCAACCTTACGGGCATGCTTGTCTGGGTTACAACGACGTGCAACAGCATATACTTTATCGTAGGTTTCTTTCCATACTTTTTCACGAAGCTCTTCATCATGTGTTTCATGAGAATAATTACGCTTTGTTACTCCAAGCATTTCAGCTAATTCAATTTGAGCCTGACATTGTACTTTGATTGCTTCATGAGCAACTCCAATAGCTTCTGCCATTTCTTTTTCGCTCACTTCTTTCATTTCTCCTTCTACCATTAGGATATCCTTAGCTGTACCTGCCACGATTAAATCGATATCGGCAGTAGCCATTGTTGAGATAGGAGGGTTAATAATAAATTGACCATCGATACGGGCAACACGTACTTCTGATATTGGTCCGTTGAAAGGAATATCAGAAACAGCAATAGCAGCAGATGCAGCTAAACCAGCTAAGCAATCTGGAGCTACTTCCATATCAGCAGAAATTAAAGTTACCATAACTTGTGTGTCAGCATGGTAATCATCTGGGAATAAAGGACGAAGCGCACGGTCAATCAAACGAGAAATCAAAATCTCGTTATCATTTAAGCGGGCTTCGCGACGGAAAAATCCACCAGGGAATCTTCCAGCAGAAGCGAACTTCTCTTGATAATCAACAGTTAATGGCATGAAGTCCACACCTGGTTTTGCATCGGGACTAGATACGGCAGTAGCCAGTAACATACAGTCTCCCATTCTTAATACGATTGAACCGTCGGCTTGCTTAGCCAGTTTTCCAGTTTCAATACTAATTTCCCTTCCGTCCGCTAGTTTGAAGGTTTTTACGACAGCGTTTTGTGACATTTTTTTGCAGCTTTTTTTACAGCGTTTGACAGCTTTTGATTTATAATACTTATGAATTAAATCGGAGGTTATAAAACGAAAAAAGGCAAATTCAATTTGAATTGCCTCTTTTCATTTATCGTTGTGGCGACATCGCCTTATTTACGAATTCCTAGTTCAGCGATAATAGCACGGTAGCGATTGATATCTGTTTTGTATAGATAATCTAATAAACTACGACGCTTACCAACTAAACGAATTAAGGCACGTTGCGTTGAGAAGTCTTTCTTGCTAGTCTTTAAGTGACTAGTTAAGTGATTGATTCTATGAGAAAACAATGCAATTTGACCTTCTGCAGAACCTGTGTTGGTTTCGCTATTACCGTGTTTTTTGAAAATTTCTTTTTTTGCTTCTGAAGTTAATAACATGATTCTTCGGTGATTTTCTTTTTATTATTGGAGGGCAAAGATATAAACCAAATTCTTATTAAACAATAGATTGAGCTGTATTTTTAAATAGGCCTCGAAGAATTTATCAAGCGCATTATGACACGGAGTTAGGCTCTAAAAAATGAATAATCAAATCGATAAAATTAAAATCTATAACAAATAGATTATCAGTAGTTAATATTATTTAACTTATTTTTTTGTTTAAATTAAAAGTCAGAATTGTCCGAAGAAATAGTCACTTTGAATTTCTTTAATTTGCCAAACATCAAGCTGAAGAACCAGAAAAAATTTCATCTGCACCCATCTAGGTGCCGATTTCGGATTCGTTTTTATCTGATAATCGACATAAATTATGGCTTGCTCTTCATCATAGATCTTTAAAGTCAGGCGATTGTTCTTAATTATCAAGTTTCCATGCCTTAATTTGAATCCAAGTTCAAGGTTTTCCCACAATTCGTAGCTGGAAAGAATACCATTAATAATCAAGTGCTCGCTTAAAATCGGATAGAGCTTTCTCCATGGAGCTTCAAAAAAGATCCTGTTAAAGGAACTTATTGTATTAAATAAAAAGTTTAGGTTGTTAGGTATTATATCCTCAAATTCAATTTCTTGTATGTATTTAATTGATTTAATTTCTTTAACTCTGATAGTAGCTAAATATTCGCTTAATAGTTTGTAATAACAGATATCCTCGTATTGATAAAGATGGTTAAATCGTACTTTTTGGAATTTCATCCGCTTCTTTAATTTCTCTAGATTCTCCAAATTTTGTTTAATGCTGATGTCCTCATCAAACAGTGGAGGATAATCCAAGAATTCTAATAAGTTGATGGTTTCAGCAACTTTAATCTTTTCTTCTGATTCCTGTAAATGTTTAGGATGGTAGCGATTAAACTGCCTTGCAGCAGCATTCAATTTGATTTTTGATTCGGCTGATGATTGCATACTTTCAGATTTAGAAAAACGAAAGTATAAGCAGAGTTAGCGATTATTCGGTAACAAACGGATGTAAGTACTTAATGATGTCGTTTGTGATAACGTTTAGGATGCAGTATTTCCTTTTCTAAACGGGTATTTTTTACACCCATTTTACGCTTTCGCTTTACGCAATTAACGTTATGACTGCATGAGGAAAGGCCAAATATTAATAGTAAAACAAGGCAGGTAAACCGTTTCATTGTAGTTCTTTACATAAGAACGAAACAGTATCATGTATTAGTGTGCGAAATAACCTAAGATATGCGACATACGCTCTTTGAGTTCCGTTCTAGGTACAATCATATCCAGGAAGCCATGTTCTAAAACGAATTCAGATGTCTGAAAGCCCTTTGGTAAATCTTTTCCAATGGTTTCTTTAACTACACGAGGACCAGCAAAGCCAATCAAAGCACCTGGCTCTGCAATGTTTAAGTCACCCAACATAGCAAAAGAAGCTGTAACACCTCCTGTGGTTGGATCAGTTAAAAAAGAGATGTAAGGTAATTTAGCATCGGCTAATCGAGTAAGCTTAGCGGATGTCTTTGCCATTTGCATTAACGATAAAGCCGCCTCCATCATACGTGCACCACCTGATTTTGAAATCATTAAAAATGGTGTCTTATGTTCAATTGAATAATCAATTGCTCTTGCAATCTTTTCTCCCATTACTGAACCCATCGAACCACCAATAAATTTAAAATCCATGCAGGCAATTGTAAGAGGATAGCCTCCGCATTTGCCAGATGCCGTACGAACTGCATCTTTTAACCCTGTCTTTTTTTGAGTATCAACTAAACGGTCAGCGTATTTTTTTGTATCAGAAAAGTTAAGCGGATCAGCTGAAGTCATATTTGCATTAAACTCTACAAATTCATTCTCGTCAAACAAGATGGAGAAATACTCTTCGGACCCGATTCGTTCGTGGTAGGCGCATTTCATACAAACCCATTTATTGTTTTGATGTTCCTGCGAAGGTTGAATGTTTTTACAAGCGGGACATTTATACCATAATCCTTCTGGCGTTTCTTTCTTTTCACTGGTAGAAGTAGTAATCCCTTCCTTAATTCGATTAAACCAACTCATTGTAGTAGTATTTGGGAGTTCTTATTAAGCAATAGTAATTTCATTTGTCAGGTATACATCCTGAATTGCATTTAACATTTGAATTCCTTCGTTGAAAGGTTTTTGAAATGCCTTTCTACCTGAAATTAATCCTTGTCCACCAGCACGTTTATTAATAACAGCAGTTGTTACTGCCTCCGCCATATCCGAAGCACCTTTACTTTCTCCACCTGAATTAATCAAGCCCATACGACCCATATAGCAATTAGCAACCTGGTAACGAGCTAAGTCAATCGGGTGGTTCGTTGTTAATTCATCGTAAACTTTCTTATGTGTTTTACCAAAATTAACCGCTGTGTATCCGCCGTTATTTGTTGGAAGCTTTTGCTTGATAATATCTGCCTGAATAGTAACTCCTAAATGGTTCGCTTGTCCGGTTAAATCGGCTGAAGTATGGTAATCAACACCATCTTTCTTAAAAGCATTATTACGTGTGTAGCACCAAAGAATCGTTGCCATTCCTAATTCGTGAGCACGCTCAAAAGCTTGTGCAACTTCTACTATCTGACGAGATGATTCTTCTGAACCAAAGTAAATAGTAGCACCAACTGCTGTAGCACCCATATTCCAAGCCTCTTCAACAGAACCGAACATGATCTGATCAAATTTGTTTGGATAGCTTAAAAACTCATTATGATTAATCTTAACAATGAACGGGATTTTGTGAGCGTATTTTCTAGAAACAGAAGCTAATACACCATAGGTAGAAGCAACTGCATTACATCCACCTTCTATTGCAAGCTTAACAATATTTTCAGGATCGAAAAACATAGGATTTGGAGCGAAAGAAGCTCCCGCAGAATGCTCGATTCCCTGATCAACAGGAAGGATACTCAGGTAACCAGTGCCAGCTAGACGTCCGTGGTTATATAGAGTATTGATACTTTTAATAACCTGGTTGCTACGGTTACTTGGAATGAAAATTCTATCGGTAAAATCAGGGCCTGGTAAGTGAATCTTATCTTTTGTGATTGTCTTACAGCTGTGGTTCAAAAGGGAGTCAGCATCCTGACCTAATAATTCAGTGATTTTTTGCAACGACATATTGAATCTTGGTTTATGATAATTAGAAAGACAAAACTAACAAAAAATGGTGTATCACCAACCACTTACAAAGGACCCCATGTTGGCTAAAAAATCAAGGGTACTAAGATTAGGCACAAATGGGTGCTTGTAGTTAAATACTTGATTATAGTTTTTGAATGAGTTAAGGGGGAATTGCATAGGCTCATATCCATGATTATCAGAAAGTTTTCGATAATCTTGGTATTCGTTCTCTGTGTTTAATGTTTCTGAAATTTTAACTGGCAATTTCAGTTTCTTCAAAAATAACACGAGGAAATCACGATTTAAATCGATTAATAATTCGGGCTGTCTATCATATATGCTCCAAATATCATCTTTGATAAACTCGAAAAAAGGGGCTGTGTTATATGCCGCTTCTAATGCGCCTTTATGTACACGTATCCATGGTTGGCTATAATCAATCTTTACCTCAGAAATAATTGTACTATTATGCTTTGCATTCACAGGTACACTTAGGCACTGAATTCCGTTTGGAGACAAAATAAAACACCTATTACGTAAGGTCTTTTTTTTCCAAAATTCTTTGCGGTCTACAATTACTTCATCCACCGTACTGATTAGCTTCAGATACTCGATAGAGGGTAGGTAAGAAGTACTTACTAAAGCGGACAAGGGATTAATCGTTATTCCAATGAATGATGTTAAATAAACGGCTCCATCTGATTTTCTTAAACAGATTAGTAGCGTT
>CANGJU010000048.1 GCA_947453935.1 Bacteroidota bacterium
ATTGTTTTTGAGAGAGGAAAAGATGTTCGAAGTCGTAGAAGAGATTTAGCGGCTATCAATAAACAAGGAATCGTAAACGAAAATTCGAACTATTGTTTTGGTGAAGGTGGAGCTGGTACTTATTCAGACGGAAAACTATATACACGCTCAGGAAAGAGAGGAAACATATTACGAATTCTTCATACATTTTGTGATTTCGGTGCAGATACATCAATAATAATTGAAGCACATCCACATATTGGTACTAATAAACTACCTCTTATCGTTACAAGTATGCGAGAGTTTATTGAAAGCTGTGGTGGTGAAATACATTTTAATTCTCGATTAGAAGAACTTGTTATTGAAGATAAAAAAATCAAAGGATTAAAAATAGCTTCTGTTGATAATAACAATGAAGCAACTACGATTAAGTCGAATGCAGTATTACTTGCAACAGGTCATTCAGCACGCGACATCTTTAAAATGTTGCATCAACAACATGTATTGATTGAAGCAAAAGAGTTTGCACTTGGTGTCAGGATTGAACATCCGCAAACAATTATCGATAGCTCACAATATCATTGCGATTTAAGAGGCGATTATTTACCTCCTGCCTCCTACTCGCTTACAACACAAGCATTCGACAGAGGCGTTTATAGTTTTTGTATGTGTCCAGGTGGAATAATAGCACCTGCTTCAACAGCTCCTAACGAATTAGTGGTAAATGGATGGTCACCATCAAAACGAAATAATCCGTATGCTAACTCTGGTATGGTAGTAAGCGTTAACCTTTCAGATTATGCACCATATAAAAATTTCGGACCATTAGCTGGAATCGAATTCCAAGCGGAAGTAGAACGAAACTGTTTTAATGCCGGAGGAGGAAATCTAGTAGCGCCTGCCCAACGTGTAGTCGATTTTTGTGAGGGAAAATCTAGCAAAGGAATCATTAACACTTCGTATATCCCAGGCGTTAGTAACACACAATTAGGAGAAGTTTTACCAAAAGAAATCACACACGCATTACGTGCAGGTATCCGTGAATTTGGTAAAAAAATTAAAGGTTATTATTCAAACGAAGGTGTTGTTGTTGGAACGGAGTCCAGAACATCTTCACCTATAAGAATTCCAAGAGACCATGAGACATTAATGCATGTTGAAATAGCAGGTCTATTCCCATGTGCAGAAGGTGCTGGATATGCCGGAGGAATTGTTAGTGCAGCAATGGATGGAGAAAAATGTGCTGATGCAATGCACAACTTTATTTCTCTGTAATTACACAAAACTTTTTTAGCTCCTCAAAAAATTGAGGATATGATTTCGAAACTACTTCAGGATTATTTAAATTGATTTTTTCTCCCGTAGCAGAAAGCATAGCAAGACTCATTGCCATTCGATGATCATTATAAGTATCAAAAACAATATCAGAAAGTGATGTAATATTTATTTTACCATTTATTTCAAGTACCTCATTAGTATAATTACAATTAACTCCACACTTTTTTAATTCATTCGAAATTGCACTAATACGATCCGTTTCTTTATGCTTTAATGTTGAAAGTCCTGTAAGTGTTGTCTTAATTCCTAATGCTGCTCCTATCACAGCAAGAGGTTGTGCTAAATCAGGATTATTAATCAGATTATAATAAAATTCAGTTTTAAAAGGCAAATCTTTTTTTTCAAAAACAATTGCATCTTCGGATATTTGAGCTGTTATACCAAAATCATTTATCCATGACAACATTGCTTCATCACCTTGTATATTATCGACTTTCAAATCATTAATAACAATCGTTCCTTTTCCAGCTATGGCTAAAAATCCAATCCAAAAAATTACTGCGGACCAATCAGCAGAAACACGATGAGTTATTGGAATATACTTTTGATGACGAACACTAATTTTATTCATCGCTGATTCCACTTCAATACCATATAGACGCATTAAAGCAATGGTCATTTCGATATAAGCTAACGACACCTGATCAGAAGGTAAATGAATGACTAATCCATTGGGCAGCGCAGGTGCAATCATTAATAAGGCTGAAACAAACTGACTACTTATATTGGAATCAAACTTTATTTCGTTAGATTTTTTTTCTGATGCCTTCAAATGAACAGGAGGAAAACCTTCGTTACCGACATAATTTATTGAAGCCCCTAACTGGCGCAACGCATCTACAAGCGGACCAATTGGTCGTTTATTTAATGCTTCTTCGCCATACAAAATTACTTCACGATTTATCATATAACAATACGCAAGAAAAAAACGAATTGACGTTCCACCTAACCCACAGTTAACATCCTTATCATCTGATTCAAGAAGGCGTTTTAATACTTGTGTATCGTCCGCGTCAGATAAATTATCAATGGCAAAATTTGAATCAGCAATTTTATTAATGATTAATAATCGATTGCTAATACTTTTTGAAGCAGGTAATTGAATATTTACTGCATGTAACAATCGTTCATCAACTAACTGCAACTGTATCATACTAATTCAAGATAAACCAAAGTTGCTTTTTTAATTTCGTCCAACGATGCAAACTGATTGATTTCGCATTTACCAATTTCAGAAGGTAACGAAAAACAAATTTGATTGGTGTTCTTTTTATCCTGCAATAAAAATTCAGTCATTACTTTAAAATCAACATTGGAAAGATTAGTCTTGGTAAATTTTGTCGATAACACATTTAGAATTTCGTCTTTATTTTCCTTTGTTAATAATCCAGATGCAAATGACAACTCAGCCTCAATCATCATTCCTAGAACAATTGCTTCACCATGCAATAAATCGATTTTATTTAATAACGCATAACTCTCCAATGCATGCCCGATAGTATGACCGAAATTTAAAATCTTTCGTTCGCCCTTTTCATAAAAATCGTTGTTCACCACTTTCGCTTTGACAGCAATTGACTTCAACAAAATTTCGTTTTCATCCTCATTCGATTTCAAATCATTCCACAAACTTACATCTGCAACAATCGCATGCTTATAAATCTCTGCTAATCCGTTTTTATATTCTCGTTCATTTAGCGAATTCAAAAAAGAAGTAGCAATTATTATTTTTTCAGGTGCATATAAAACACCGATGCTATTTTTAATTTGCAAAAAGTCAACTCCGGTTTTACCACCCAGCGCAGCATCCGTCATTGCCATCAATGAAGTAGGAAAAACAAAATAATTAATTCCTCTTTTATAAAGTGCAGCAACAAATCCACCTAAATCAGAAACCACTCCCCCACCCAATGAAATTAAACAATCATTTTTAGTCGCATTCGCATCAAATAGTTGTTGCCAGATTTTCTCTGCTTGTGTTAACGATTTTGATTTCTCGCCAGCAGCTACAACTATTTTATTAATTTCTATACTATCAGGAAATACTTTTTGAAACTCAGGGAAACAATGGACTTGCGTATTCTCATCCATTAATAAAAAAACACGCTTATACGAGATAAATATGTGATGAAGTTCCGTTTCAAAATTAGAAAGCGACTTTGAAATCAGAACTTCTGTTGATTCAATATGTAAATTGGAAATCATTCCTTGGTTAAATTCTTTAAAGGAACTTCTTCTTCGGACTTTACCTGACTTGTTTGTTGAAGAATAGATTCTTCGTGAATCATATTGTACAACTTTAAGATAAACTCAGGAGATAATCCTTTATCCTCTCCGACGGCAGTTCGCGATTCAATAATTTCAGCCCAACGCTGCGACTGATATATAGCCACGTTATTTAAAAACTTATACTGCCCAATTTTTCTTGCGATGTTCATTCGTTCGGCCATTTTGTTGAGCAAATCGAAATCAATTTCATCTATCACATCACGAAGATCTTGCAAGCGACTCAACTCAACCGGACAATCAAATTCTGCTTTACGAATGTTTAATGAATCAATAAGAACTTTTAATTCTGCCGGAGTTAATTGTTGGTTTTTATCGCTTAATGCTTCGGAAGGATTGCAATGCGATTCAATCATTAATCCATCGAATTGCAAATCGAGCGCTAGCTGCGAAACCGACCCTAACAGCTGCGGACTACCGCAAATATGACTTGGGTCGCAGAACATTGCAATAGATGGCATTTTTCGTTTTAACTCAATAGGAATTTCCCAATTAGGCTTATTACGATAAACACTATTCTCATAACTTGAGAACCCTCTGTGAATAGCTGCAATTTTATTTGTTCCACTTCTCTCTATTCGCTCTATTGCGCCAATCCAAAGTGCTAAATCAGGGTTAACAGGATTTTTAATAAACACTGGAACATCGACCCCACTTAAACTGTCTGCTATTTCCTGCACTAAAAAAGGATTTACCGTTGTGCGAGCTCCTAACCATATAAAATTGATGTTGTTTTTTAAAGCTGCTTCAACATGTTTAGCAGATGCTACTTCAACCATTACGGGCAGTCCGGATGCATCTCCAGCTTCACGCAACCAGGCTAATGCTTGCTCGCCCATCCCTTCGAATGAGCCAGGACGTGTACGAGGCTTCCAAATACCTGCTCGAATAGCATGAGCACCACTCGCTTTAACTCCTAGAGCGGTGGCCATTACTTGCTCGGCAGACTCAGCCCCACAAGGACCAGAGATTATCCAGGGCTTATCGTTCGCGGGGAATCCCCATTGATCAGGTGATAGTTGCATATGAATTAAAACACGTAAAGTTACAACATAGTTTATTTTTTAAAAACGATGATTCAATATCAAAAGTACACCTATACAAACAGTTACAATCTATCTATGTAAATACTTCAAAAATAAACGGTCAAATCCCTCCTTTTTTATCGTTCTGATTATCTTTGCCGAGCTATGGAATCATCGCCCAATTTGTCATTCGATAATTTAGAAAACGCTTTTGCTTCAAAAAGCAACCAGGAAATTAAACAAGCCTATTGGTTATTTAAGCTGATTGGTTATCCGAAGCTGGTAGCATTAGGAAGTACTATAACAGGTAAAGCATTAGACTGGCACTTACCCGTAAAAGGAATTATTAAGGCTACCATTTTCAAACAGTTTTGTGGTGGAGAGAATATAGAAGAATGCACTAAGGCGATTGAAAAATTAAATCAGTTTGGAGTAGGAAGTATTTTAGATTATTCCGTAGAAGGCGCCAAAGAAGAGCATGAATTTGATGCTTCTTGCGAAGAAATTATTGCTACGGTGATGAAAGCAAAGGGCAATAAGAGTATTCCTTTTTCAGTATTTAAAATAACGGGGCTTGGTCGTTTTGATTTATTAGAAAAAGTTAGTGCGGGCATTACTTTATCAGAAGATGAAAATAACGCTTATGAACGCATTCGTGCACGTGTAAAGAAAATTTGCGAGGCGGCTTTTCAAGCAAATGTTTGCATTTTTATTGATGCTGAAGAAAGTTGGATTCAGCAGGCTATTGATGATTTAGCGACGGAAAATATGGAACGTTACAATACCTCAAAAGCTATTGTTTACAATACGATTCAACTTTATCGTCACGACCGTTTAGCCTTTATTAAAACGAGTTATGAGCTCGCAAAAAAGGGGAGCTATTATTTAGGATTAAAGTTGGTTCGCGGGGCTTACATGGAAAAAGAACGTGCACGAGCAGCAACTAACGGGTATGCATCACCGATACAACCGAGTAAAGAAGCAACCGACAAAGATTACAACTTAGCACTTACCTATTGCCTTGAAAATATTCAGCAAATTGCAATTTGTGCTGGTTCTCACAATGAGGAAAGTAATTTATTGTTAACGCAATTAATGCATAAATACACTATCGCAAACAACGACAAACGTATTTATTTTAGTCAGTTGTTAGGCATGAGCGATCATATTAGTTTTAATCTCGCTAAAGCTGGATATAACGTTGCGAAATACGTTCCATACGGACCTGTGAATGCTGTGTTTCCTTATTTAACACGTAGAGCGCAAGAGAATACATCTATTGCAGGACAAATGGGTAGAGAGCTATCCTTATTAGTCGCAGAAAAGAAAAGACGAAAACTCTTATTTTAAATCTTATTTTTATTTTGACATGTAGGATATTTCGACTCTAAAACGAGATTCGAAAATACCAATTCTACGAGCTGCTGATTGTGTAATCTTAATTAACACATCATGATTATCGCCTGTATCAGGAAGGACTCCCACAACCTTAACAAATACTGATCGATTACTCATTGGATTATTCACTTTGATTATAGTCCCCATTGGAGCACTACGATGCAACGCATAAAATTTTTCATTTTTACTAATCGATGATTCCATTATCCAAGTAGCCACCCCCTGTTCTGTTATATTACCATTGGATTCGTGGTAGGAATAAGCATTGTGATGTTCGATTTCATTTTTAGCAGTGCTATGATTTCCGTTTACGTTAGAGGAAGAGGATGAATTATCATTGGCGTTAACATTAATATTAACACTATCCGCTTTGTCCTGCGCCTCTACTTCGTTGCTTACTAAAGTATTTATTGGAATTTTAATTGTTTGTCCAGCTTGCACACTAGTTGACTTTAAACCATTGAACTTTGCCAGGTCATTATAATTCATGTTGTGGTTTAATGCTATCCTATAAAGTGTTTCTCCAAGTTGAACTTTGTAGGTAATAACATTAGCATTTGATTTTTGATCATTCTTCTTTTTAGCAGTTGATTTATCGCCGGGCACTTCACTTTTCTTTTGTTGAATCTGATTATTACTATCAACTTTTTTATCAGTAGACTTTGATGAATCTTTAACAGGAGAAGTATTGGAGGCAGATTGACTATCCTTTACTGAATCGACAATCTCTATTTTGCTATCACCTGTAACTTTTTTTGATTTCAAATAATTATCAAACGGAATTAAAATCGCCTGATCAAACTTAAGCTCCTTCGCCTTAGGATTAATAGCCTGCAATTCTTTCATAGAAGCCTTATACTTTACTGCAATGCCCGACCATGTTTCTCCCTTTTGAATTTTATGGACAATGTATTTCTTGCCGTCCTTCCATTTTACTTCAGGATTGTCTTGCGCTGAAGCAATAGAAAACGTACTTATTAAAACGAAAAAAAACAAATAAAATCGAACTAGATTTTTAGAAAACATAAAATGGTTTTATTCTTTTGTAAATATACTTTTATAAATTATATAGGGATATTTAAGTTTGTAATTTTTGATCATTGGTGCTCGACAAATATAGTCCCACATAGGTTATTAATCCATTGACAACAATCAGTTCATATCCAAACTTATATCCATTGAACAATGTCGGAGCATTCTCAGCTAATTGCCATGTTATTAATGGAGATAACACACAAATTATAGGAACAACCCCTTCTTTCAACGTTCGTTTGGTAAACATCCCGAACACAAAGATGCCTAATAACGGTCCGTAGGTATATCCTCCCAATTTTAATATCAAATCGATTATAGAACGATTATTCAACCAGTAAAAGAACATAACCGCAATCAAGAACAACACAGCAAATCCAATATGCACTCCTCTTCTTACTTGCAATTGCTTACGCTCATCCCACTTTTCATTACGCTGAATCCCTAAGATATCAATACAAAATGAAGATGTCAATGCCGTTATTGCTCCATCCGCACTAGGAAATAACGCAGAAATTAACGCAATGATAAATACAAATCCCATGATTGGCGGAAAGTAATTCAACGCAATATCTGGGAATAAATTATCACTCTTGAATTCTTTTGCTGAAATATTAATCCCCACCTTCTCTGCATAGATATAAAGTAATCCGCCTAAAAACAAAAACAGAAAATTCACAACTATTAAAATCAATCCCAACGACACCACATTCTTCTGCGCACCTTCCAACGTTTTAACTGAAATATTTTTTTGCATCATCTCCTGATCTAATCCCGTCATTGTAATTGCGATAAATGCACCACCAATCAAATGCTTTAAGAAGTAAGCAGGACTTTTATAATCGGTAATTAACCAATTCGCATGACCAGCATCTTGCATCGATTGATAAGCCACAGAGAAATCAATATTCAAACTATGCAGAATAAAATAAACACACAACACCAAACCGCCTAACATAAACGACGTTTGCAAGGTATCTGTCCAGACAATCGTTTTAACACCGCCTTTAAACGTATAGGCAACAATCAATACTAAAATAAAAACGGCAGTCGCCCAAAAAGGGATGCCTGCATCATTCAATAAAAAAGCCTGCAATACATAAATTACGAGGTACAATCGCGCGGTAGCACCTACTGTTCTTGCAACAATAAACAACATAGCTCCCGACTTATAGGTCGTCATTCCGAATCGGGTTTGCAAATAAGTGTAGATGGAAGTTAGTTGTAATCGGTAGTATAATGGCAAGAGGTAATAAGCAATAGCCAGGTAACCAAAAAGGTATCCCACCACCACCATCATATACGACATAGCCTGTGTTTGCACCGTCCCAGGCACCGACACAAACGTAACGCCTGATAGTGAGGTGCCAATCATCCCGAAGGCAACAATGTACCAGGGCGACGACTTGTTTCCGAGGAAAAATCCGTAGTTGCCAGCATTGCGGGCTGTATACCAGGATATCACCAATAGGACAATAAAATAGAGTAATATTAGGGTGATGGTAAGTGCAGGTGTCATTGATTTAATTTGTTACCAAATTAGTTATTGACGATTATTCAAAACTTTCATGAATAATATTTTTTGAACATATTATGATTCGTAAATTTGTCTTCCTTCAACCAGGAAATAAAACGTGAATTTACCCTCTAAAATACTCGATGATGTGGTGCAGGCTTTTGCCCAGCTGCCAGGCGTAGGACAAAAAAGTGCTTTGCGTATGGCCTTGCATTTACTTAAGATGCAACCTGAGCAAGTGGTAAATATGGGTGATAAAATCGGATCACTGCGCAAGGAAGTTCGTTATTGTATGCATTGCTACAACATAACGGGAACAGATATTTGCGATATATGTGCAGATGGGAAACGTGACGAAGGAACAATTTGTATTGTTGAAGACATTCGTGATATCATTGCGATTGAAAATACGGCGCAGTATAAAGGACATTACCATGTATTAGGTGGATTAATTAGTCCGATGGATGGAATTGGCCCTTCGCAATTAACCATTGATGCACTTGTTGATCGGTTAAACAAAAAGCCTATTCGCGAAATTGTTGTAGCATTAAGCACCACCATGGAAGGTGACACAACCTTGTTTTATATCTTTAAAAAAATAAAGCCGCTAAATATTCCGGTGAGTACACTTGCACGCGGAGTGGCTATTGGAGGCGAGCTTGCCTATGCGGATGAAGTAACATTAGGTCGTTCCATTGTTAACCGTGTTCCTTACGATCATGAACTTGTAAAATAAAACGATTTGAAATTATCTGTCATCATTGTTAACTATAACGTAAAGTACTTTTTACAGCAGTGCTTACAATCGGTGGAGAAAGCCTGTGGGTTAGTTGATGCAGAAGTTTTTGTAGTTGATAATAATTCGTCAGATGGATCAAACGAAATGGTGGAAGAACTTTTTCCGAATGTTCATTTGATTGCCAACAAAGAGAATACGGGTTTTTCAAAAGCTAACAACCAGGCTATACGTAAATCGAAAGGCGAATATGTTTTGCTGTTGAATC
The DNA here is from genome assembly GCA_947453935.1 of Bacteroidota bacterium. Lineage (GTDB taxonomy): Bacteria > Bacteroidota > Bacteroidia > AKYH767-A > OLB10 > CAINEC01. The sequence continues at coordinate 9,579 of CANGJU010000048.1, forward strand.
CTGATACGATTGTTGAAGAAGACACTTTTAAAAAAGTTGTTGACTTCATGGATAGCCATGATGATGCTGGAGGATTAGGCGTTTACATGATTGATGGCAAAGGAAATTTCTTACCTGAATCGAAACGCGGACTCCCTACTCCATCGGTAGCATTTTATAAAATCTTCGGATTATCTGCCTTGTTTCCTACTTCGAAAGTTTTTGGGAAATATCATTTAGGTTATCTCGATAAAAATGAAACGCATGAAGTCGATGTTTTGAGTGGCGCATTTATGCTCATGCGTAAAGAAACACTCGATAAAGTAGGATTGCTCGATGAGGATTATTTCATGTACGGAGAAGATATCGATTTAAGTTATCGAATTACTAAGGGTGGATATAAAAATTTTTATTTCGCAGATACAAAGATTATTCACTACAAAGGAGAGAGCACGAAGAAGAGCAGTGTGAATTATGTATTTGTATTTTACAAAGCCATGGTGATTTTTGCGAAGAAACATTTCGCACCTGGCAATGCAGCGTTGTTTTCATTTTTGATAAACATGGCTATCTGGCTACGTGCAGGGATAGCAATTGTGAAAAGATTTATTGATCGTATATGGCTACCGTTAGTAGATGGTGGTTTGATTTATTTAGGCATGACGGCCATCAAAGATTATTGGTCTATTAATGTGAATGTGGCACGCTACCCTCCTTTCTTTATGAATGTAGTGGTTCCAATTTATATTAGCATCTGGATATTATCAGCTTATCTAAATGGAGGATACGATAAACCTTTCCGCTTCTCAAAATTGATTCGCGGATTATTAATTGGAACCTTAGTAATTTTAGTGGGCTATGCCTTATTACCTGAAGACTTACGTTTCTCGAGAGCATTAATCTTATTTGGTACAGCATGGGCTTGCTTCATTGCAGCTGCGATTCGAATTATATTGCACTATACTAAAATCAAAACGTTTCATATTAACGAAGCGGCACAAAAACGTTTATTGATTGTTGGTGATGCAAACGAGGTGAATCGTATTTTATCGATGTTAATGATTGGAGGAAACACGAATCGCTTTATTGGGTTTATTGGAAACAAGAGTAATGATAGTGAACATCAGAATTTGAAATCATTTTACTTAGGAGGCTTAACTTCTTTTAGTGATATCGTTTCTATCTATGAAATTAATGAAGTTATTTTCTGTGGGAAGGATTTATCGTCGTCGCAAATTATGCAATTGATGAGTTCGGTGAGCAACAGTCAAATTGAATTCAAGATTGCTCCACCAGAGAGTATGTTTATTATTGGTAGTAATTCAATTAATGAAAATGGCGACTTATACTTTGTTGATGTATCGAATTTGAACAGTCCTGCAAACAAGCGAAAGAAAAGAATTTTTGATGTGGGTGTAGCACTATTGTTTTTAGCCCTCTCTCCCCTTTTGATTTGGATAGTGATGCAACCTGTAAATTTCTTGATTAATACATTTCAAGTTTTATCGGGAATGAAAAGCTGGGTTGGAAGAAAAGGAGACGAAAAGATTTTACGTGGCTTGAAGCCAGGAGTATTATCACCATCAAGCGTCAGCGATACTAACGCCAGCGATGTAACGAAAGACCGCTTGAATGCGCTTTATGCAAAAGAGTATAATTGGATGAACGACTGGAGGATGGTTGTGAAAGGATTGAAGGGAATAGGGAACAACTAGAAAATCACCCAAGATAACAACCTAATAATAAATCTTAGTAGGCTTGATTCCTTTTTTTTAGTAACGACTTATTATTGTTGACCAACAAGTTTAGTTTTGCTTTCTTCCAACTTCTTTTTGATATACTCTTTCAATTCTTCAAATGACATATTTTGAGTTTCAGCGCTAATCTTCTCTCTGATTTCTCTCATCATTTTTACAGCATCAAACTCTTTTTCTTTTTTATTCGTTTCCATAATTAATCAAATCTTTGGGGCTTCTAATTTCAATCATCGAATATCCTAATCGTAAATTTACGGAATTATATCCCTTAATCCTATCTAAATTGACTATATGTTTAAAATTCCAGCTAGCAAGTACATCAACTTTGTGAATTGTTGCTAATGCAATGTGACGACAATCTTCTAAACTTGTTTTACCAACTACTTTTTCTGCAATATAGGTATCGGCAAGTTGTATTGCTTCCATAGTTAAATCAACTCTTTGAAACTTATCAATCGGATACTTTAACAAAAGCTCTCTTACTCTTGTAGGTGCATTTAACAATTCAAGATCTAGTAGTTCAGAAACAACAAAAATTATCTCATCATTCTCAAGTCGATTAAATAATTTAATAGTTGCATCTTTAAACTCTTCGTCGAAGAAACCCCCAACAATAGATGTATCAATATACACTCTTTGTATCATTTGAAATTCAATATAGACAAATATAAAGAACTTTATTTAACACTTTTAATATCTATATTAGCTATCTGACACTAAGTTGCTTTAGCGATGTAAAATAAAAATTATCTAAATCGAAAAAGTTGATTAAAGCTATAAGATATAGTTCAAAAAGCTAAAAAAACATGATTTTTATTTTACTTACTAATTTGATTAAGCACCTCACCCTGC
>CANGJU010000049.1 GCA_947453935.1 Bacteroidota bacterium
AGGATATTGTCCTGCGCTGTAAAGCTTAGATTGTCGTTGTTGCAATTGATACTGGTAATTAATAGCTCCATCATAGGCCACTGTTTCCTGTATCGTTTTAATTTCAGCAAGTTGTAAATTCTTTTCAGCTCTTTTTAAATCGTCATCTGGAATTTTAAGTTCTAGGAAAGCTCGTTTGAATTCTTCTTTAGATGGCCAAGGATAAACAACCGCTTCTTTTAATAAGATGGTATCACGGTTCATGACTTGAATAAGTGAATAACGATCTTCCTTCAATGTATCTGGAATGATAAATAATACTGGTTTGTATCCGATATAATGAAAATCAATAGTGTCACCTCGCTTTGCAACAAATGAAAAGAATCCATAAAAGTCGGTAATGGTTCCTCTTCCTGATTTATGAATTGTCACAGCAGCGTAAGGAATTGGTTGCAGCGAATCACTGCTTACAACTACTCCTGAAAACTGGATCAGTGGATTTTTTTGTTCTGTTTTTTTTTGAGCTATTCCTAAGAGTGGAAACGCCATCAGAAAAAGTAAATAAAAGGTGTATTTTTTCATTACAGCGAAGGTATTCAAATAATCTTAATTCCATAACGCTGATATACATCATTTATTGGGCTGACTTAAATTGTAATTTATCTTCTTTTGGGCCGTTATCTTTAAAATATTATTTTATGTCATCCGACAAATAGTGAGTGCAACTTTTAAACTTGTTAATACACTAACTAATATCGGAGTTGCATTTTAAGAGTCCTTCTGATTATCATTTTTTTTAACCTAAAACATATAACACCATGAGACAACTAAAAATTACCCAATCGATCACCAACAGGGAGAGCGCAAGTTTAGAGAAGTATCTTCACGACATTAGTAAAGAGAAAATGGTTACGCCTCAGGAAGAGGTGGAGCTGGCTCGGAAAATAAGAAATGGCGATGCTGATGCTCTCAATCGCTTGACCAGAGCTAATCTACGATTTGTTGTATCTGTTGCTAAGCAGTACCAAAATCAAGGTTTGGGTTTGCCAGACTTAATTAATGAAGGGAATTTAGGCTTGATAAAAGCTGCTCAGCGATTTGATGAGACCAAAGGGTTTAAATTTATTTCCTACGCAGTATGGTGGATTCGACAAAGTATATTACAGTCAATAGCTGAACAATCAAGGTTGGTTCGCTTACCTTTAAACCAGATTGGTACATTAAATAAAGTCCGCAAGTCATTTTCAAAATTAGAGCAGGACTTTCAACGGGAACCAAGTGCCGAAGAGTTAGCTGAAGTGTTAAATTTTTCAACTAATCATATTACGGATGTAATGCGTGTATCTGCAAGACCTGTTTCGATAGATGCACCCTTAGACAGTAGCGAGGATAGCAGTACTTTACTCGATATTTTAGATGGAAACGATTCGGTGAATACAGATACGAGTATGATGCAGGAGTCCATGACAGAAGATATCAATAGATATCTAAGTGTTTTATCTCAAAAAGAAATTCAAATTATTAAAATGTTTTTCGGAATCGGACATACACATAATATGTCGCTGGATGAAATAAGCTTAAAAGTACAATTAACCCGCGAGCGCGTCCGCCAGATAAAAGAAGGTGCTCTTCGAAAACTTAAGAGCAATAGAAGCAATAAATTTTTGAAATCATATTTGTAAATTATAAAGGGACATTTGTCCCTTTTTTTATTGAGTTTATTTCATTGGATATATTAATATTGTAAATTCTGCGTTAAGTTTAAAAATCAAACTATGAAATCAATTATTCTATCTTTTACATTAGCAATAATAACATTAACTGTTTCTGCACAAAACTTCAACGATTTAAAAAAGAAAGCTGAAAAACAACTAACTCTTCCAACGGCTCCCAAGGGATTTACCGAGGAAGAAGCAGGGAAAGCATTGAAAGAAGCATTGAGCAAAGGTGCTGTTAATGGCTCGGCAACTGTTTCTAAACTCGATGGCTATTTTGGAAATCCTAAAATTAAAATTCCATTTCCTCCCGATGCAAAAAAGATTGAAGAGAAATTGCGCAGTATTGGATTAAATAAAGAATGTGATGATGTGATTTTATCTGTCAATCGCGCTGCTGAAGATGCAGGCTCATCGGCAAAAGATATTTTTGTTAAAGTTATTTCAGAAATGACCATCACCGATGCAATCAATATTGTAAAAGGCTCTGATAATGCAGGTACGGAATATTTGAAATCTAAATCGAGAGCGATGCTGGTTGAAACCTTCAAGCCAATTATTAAAACATCATTAGACAAAGTTGGGGCGACAAAAAACTGGGAACTGGTCATTACAAAATACAATAAGATTCCATTTGTAGAAAAAGTCAACCCTGATTTAGTTCAATACGCCACTGAAAAAGCCATAGATGGATTATTTGTAAAGGTAGCCGAAGAAGAATTACAAATCAGAAAAGATCCAATAGCGCGTACGAGTGAATTGTTGAAGAAAGTATTTGGTGGGTAATAATTTAGAATGCAATTTTAAAGTCCTAAGAGTTTTGCTTAGGACTTTTCTTTTTTACAGTAAATCCTAAATCATCGGTTTAAATCTTATTTTTGAAAAAAAAATACCCAATGCGATTTCTATTCTTGTTGTTTGTTGGCTGTTTGATTTCTATTCATGGAAATGCACAGTCGTCAAACTTAAATTACTCCAAGCATCCATACTGGATTACTATGATGGATGATTCCACTGCTAATTATTTCGAAACTCAAAAAGCCTATGATACCTTCTGGAAAGGCAAAGTAATTCCTTTGGAAGAAGAAGAAACAATGGGAATGAAAGGAGCATCCGAAAAAGAACAAAAAGAAAAATCAACATGGTTAGAACGATTTTTTGGATTTGATAAAGAGCATAAATATGAAAAGTATCGCTTCGAATGTAAGCGCTTCGAACATTGGAAAATGATAATGTTACCTTTCGTGCAATCGGATGGTTCTATCTTGTATCCCAATCAGCAATTAAAATTATGGAAGGAGGCAAGACCATGAGCGCGAAATCGAAAATCGTTTTAATAATTCTCTTTCTTGCTTCTGCTGGATATTCTCAAGCACAGATCGCAGGTAGCTGGACGTGCACAGGTCCAATCGCATTTCCAACGAATGTAAGCGGACAAATTCATGGAATTGGCCGTTGTACGCAAATTAAATTTCACCCGACAGATTCTTCCATCATGTATTCAACCTCTGCTTCTGGAGGTTTGTACAAAAGCAATAATAATGGAAATAGTTGGTCGGTTGTGGGAACTGATGTATTACCAAATGTGCAGTGCGCTTCTGTTTGTATCGATTATACGAACGACAGTATTATTTATCTCGGAACAGGAGACCCTAATTATTACGGAACCAGTTATGGCGTTTATAAATCAGTGAATGCGGGTGTATCTTGGACATTAATCAATTCTTCCATTGGAAATAGAATGGCACTTGAATTATTAATGGATCCGAATGATCATCTGACCTTAATTGCTGCAACTAACAATGGTATCTGGAAAACAACTGATGGCGGACAATCATGGACGTGCAAACGTATAGGCGGACAATTTACCGATATGTGCTGGAAAGCAAATGCAGGAACCAATACGATTTATGCAGCAACCTTTGATGAGGTTTTTAAGTCCGATGACAGAGGTGATACGTGGACGCAATTGTCGAATGGATTAACCCCTCCGGGAAGTAATGGTGGTCAGGGTATACGCCTCGGTGTTAGTCCTGCTGATTCAAACATTGTTTACGTTGCAATGAACTGCGATGAGGGAACAATCTTTAAATCGACTGATGGCGGAAATTTATTTACGACTGTTTATCATAATTCGAGTCAGAGTTTAACTGGTTATGATGCTAACGGGGGTGGGCAAGGGAATTATAATTTTTCTTGCTGTGTTGATCCCGATGATCCAAATACAGTATACGTAGCATCACATGTTGTATGGAAGTCGACAGACGGTGGTGTGAATTGGACACAACTTACACAATGGTATGCTAACCTGCATACGGATATGCATCATATCTTAGTGAATCCTTTTAATCATAGTCAGCTTTGGGAGGCGAATGATGGTGGTGTTTGGTTAAGCACTAACGGTGGAACTACATGGTCGCCGAAGAGTGATGGAATCAATGCTACAGAAATTTATCATGCGGCTCAAAGCAAAACAAGAGAAGATTTAATCAGTATTGGTACACAAGATAATGGTGAGTTGTTTCATTCACTAACAACTTGGAAATGTAATCGTGGTGGCGACTGGGGCGCGCAATGTGATTTCGATTATACGCATAACAACTATGTTTATTACTTAAGTGAGAACCAAAGAAGGAGATTAGTTCCGGTTGGCGGAAGTGTATCAATTAATTTACCTGTTCAGTGCGATGGTAATACACGCATTTCATTTTGCCCTTCTGATACAAATACTGCTTACGCTGGTCGAGATACATTATGTGTTTCATCCAATATTTACAATGGATCAATTTCATGGAGCATAGTTGCTGCATTAGGACATACCATTCGAGGTATAAAAGTTAATCCGCTCAAATCAGATGTAGTGTATGTGGTAACAGATAACGCAAGAGTGTATCGCATTGAAGATGCAAAGTCTGCTAATCCTACAATTTCAATATTTACGTTGCCTTATGCTACTAATGTGGCAGCTTCCATCGAAGTGGTTAAAAGTGATACCAATATTGTTTATGTTACTTGCAATTCGAGAATTTATAAATCGATAAACCGAGGGCAAACATGGACCAACATCACGAATAATTATCCTGGGTTAAATGTGATTCAAGTAATCAATGATTACAGCAGTACCAATGAAGCCATTTATATTGCAAATGCAGCGGGAGTATATTATCGTAACGCCTCTATGAATAGCTGGTTGAATTATTCTGGTGGATTACCATCTATTGCGCAGATTCATGATTTGATGATGTATGAAGATGGTACTGGACTTTCAAAACTAAGAGTATCGTTCTATGGAAAAGGAGTATGGGAGTCTCCACTGAATAAAGATGAAACACCTGTTGCTGATTTTATGTCGGACAAGAAAAGTATTTGCGAAAATCAACAAGTTCAATTTACCAATATTAGCTCAGGCTCTTATGCTGTGCAATGGTATTTTCAAGGAGGAATTCCTTCATCATCAACTGCAAATAATCCAACAGTTTTGTATTCGCAGCCTGGCGATTATTTAGTATCAATGATTGCATATGGTACTTCTGGTAATAACACAGTTGTTCGTCAGGGTTACATTCATGTAAGCAGTGCGCATGCATTTTTACTTTCAGAAGGTTTTGAAAATCTATTCCCCTATGATTGGAATATTTTTGACGATGGGGAAGATGGAATACAATGGACATTAACAGGTAACGCTGGTGGATATGGGCTAAGTCAGAATTCGATATTTTTTGATAATTACAACAATGATGTAAGTGGCAAAAGAGATGAGATACTAACCGCTCGATTTAATACTTCAGGAGTACAAAATGCCTTATTGAAATTTGATGTTGCTTATGCGCGATATAGTCAGGATTATTATGACACGCTGGCTGTATTAGTTTCTTCTGATTGCGGACAAACGTATCAGGAAGTATATGTGAAGGGATATACCGATCTTGCAACATCTGCGGATACCGCTGCATTTTATATTCCAGGTTCAAATCAGTGGCGAACAGATTCTGTAGATTTAACAGCGTATTTGAATCAAGGTGAATTGAAAATTGCATTTCAAAATCGCGGACATTATGGGAATTGTTTATACCTCGATAATATAGTTTTTGTATCGACGTCTATTGTTTCACCAACTGCATCATTTGTTTCTTCAAGTAAAAAGATATGCGAAGGGAATAATGTTAATTACATTAATCAATCAACGGGTGCGCCTTCATCGCAACAATGGTATTTTCCAGGTGGTTTGCCTGCAACTTCAACAGCAAATAATCCAACGGTGACATATGCAAACGCAGGTGCCTACCCAGTATCATTAGTGGTTGTAAATAGTAATGGTAGCGATTCAACGACTTATAATTCATACATAGAAGTTGTAGCTCCATCAAGCGGAAATTCAATAACGATGTTTCCTGATTCATTAGTGTCGGTACAAACAGGATTGGGTTATCAATGGTATTTGAATGGTAGTATTATTCCGGGTGCCAATGCGAAATCGTATTTGTTTACACAACCAGGAAATTATACCGTAGCGGTTACAGATAGTAATGGTTGCGATAATATTTCCAGTATTGTAGCAGTTACTGTTTCGTTGAATGAAATCAAATCGAACGATGTTTCAATGATAATATATCCAAATCCCGCAAATAGTATTTCAGATATTAAGATACTGTCAACCATGAATGCTGTTGCAAGTTTAATTGTGACTGATATTACCGGACAAATTATTTTGCGAAAAGAGGTGTTGATTCAAAGCGGAGAACAAACAATCGGTATTGATTGCAGTAATTTTCCTTCAGGAATTTACTTGATCAATCTGAAAGGGAATCCAATTAATGCATCAACGAAGTTGTTGATTGCGCATTAATGAATAACTTGTAATTTTCTGATAGAAGAGTTGCCATTTAAATCAACAAATCGAATCAGATAAAATCCTTCTGCAAGTTTATCTGTATTGATGTTTTTTGAAGTTTCATTCTGATTTGTAAATTGTGCAACCGATTTTCCATTCGCATCTATAACTTGAATATATTGTGTAGTTGCAGGGAATGCTATATGACAACTTTGATTCGAAGGGTTAGGGAAGAGGATATACTTTGAAGCTTCTGTGTTTTCATTAAGTCCAACTACACCTTGCAATGTAATATCATCTAAGGATATTCCCGGTGCTGTCAAGTTGATATCGCTTTTAAAGACAAATTTAAGCTGAAGGATATTTGCACCTGTTAGATTATTAAAAGAATAGCTACAGTTTTTCCAACCATTTGAGTTGCCTGTCCATCCAATGTTATTTCCAAACATCGTTGTGTTATACCAATTAGTTGCGTTAGGATCATTGATAGTTCCGAGTACTTCCCAATTGCTTCCATCCAGCGAGTATTCGAGATAGGTTCCATCAGCTGCATACTCTGTAGAATAGTTAAGCCAAAAATCAATATTAACTTTCGAGTAATTTGAAATGACAAACAGTGGTGAATACAAATTCGCGTAAGCAACATTAAAGTAAGGCATGCTCAAATTAATATCCCAGCAGTTAATACCTGAATGAGAAAAGTTAGTAGGTGAAATACTCGGACTTCCTAATTCCCATTGAGTATAATTAGTGAATGAACTATCATACCAGCCTTGATCGCCATTCTCAAAATCATATGAATAGGTGAGGTTAGCTGTAACAATCGCAAATGCATTTAAATTGATTGTGTCATTACTGTGAACTGCATCTAGCGACCAGTCAATATAAGCCTTTAAATTATTAGTGCCACCAACAGGAATGAAGGAAGGAAGTGTAACCAATGTTATCGAATCCTTAGGTAAATTACCTGTCCAATTATAGTTTAGCGGTACGCCGTTGTTGTTAGTATACTTAATCGACAAATTGGTTAGCGGGAATCCACCTTGATTTTGTAATACGACCTGTACAGGAGTAGGTGTTCCTTGACCAATATTGTTTTGTGGAGCTGTAAATGCAAGCAATGCAGCATCATGCTCATAGATACCCCAGAAAAATAAAGTTATTGTATCATTCTGATTGTCCATATCTCCGGGCCAATTAATGTAAATAGTTAAAACGTTCCAGCCACCAACAGGAGTAAATGATGGAAGTACTACACTAGAAGTCGAATCTGTTAAAAGATTTCCGCTCCAGTTATAATTAACAGCGGGATTATTATTCAACAGATATTGAATTGATAAATTATTCAAATTGTTGATGCCTTGATTTTGCAACAGCACCCATAATGGTGTGCTATAACCTGCTAAAACAGTATCATAATTAATTGCAGTAACAAGCGCACCATCATAGGCAGATGCTTGTTTTAAACTAAAGTCATCTATCGAAATGCCATCTACCTGAATGCTGTTATCAGAAGTAAATGCAAAGCGAAACTGAACAGTTCCTGCATTAGCAAACGCATCGAGTTTATAAGAAGATTGAATCCATCCAAACGAAGTACTAGACCATCCGGGCAAATTTGATGAGTTTAAATTTTGATCAGTATACCAATTAGTACCATTCGGATCAAGGTAATTCCCTAATGGATTAAATCCAAATCCATAGTCAATATCAACACGTAAACCATCCCAGCCAGATTCAGAATTTCTATTTTGCATAAAACTCAATTTAGGATGTACAGAGTTGTTCAAATCAAAATAAGGTGAATACAAATAAGCGTTTGCATTACTGTTATATGGAGTGCTTAAATTAATATCCCATGCATTATTGCCAGAGTAGGTGCCTGTGGTAGAGTTATAAAAGGGATAACCTAATTCCCATATTGAACCTGGTGATTGATTATTATCTGCGTACCATAAATTATTTCCACTATCGAAATTATCATAGTAATTTAACGGCTGAGGAGTGTTGCCGATAACATTGATACAAGTTGTATCATTACTTGGATAGTTATCACCAAAAAGCTGACAAAAGCCACAAACATTATTTACGTTTTGCTGTACAATAAAACCAGGTATAAAGTAAGTTGCAATGCTTCCAGGATTAATTCCTGCATTCGTTATTGTTGTAGTGTAATAAGTACTTCCATTAACAGTATAACCGATAATAAAATTATTTACGATGTTTGAACCTGCATTCATAACGGTGATGCCTATGTTCCCTGAATTGGTTCCGACTGGAAAAGAAGAAGTATTCGTAGTTACGGATAAAGTTTTAAGATCGGAAATACTGGCGTTCGTTAAAAAGAAATCATCAATAGAAACTCCGTTGTAATTAATAGCGTTGTCACTATGCATCACAAAACGGAATTTTAAATTACCTGTCAGATTAAAACTTGATAAATTGTATTCAACATTATTCCATGTAGTGCTGGTTCCATTCCAACAAGGAGCTGAATACGATACAACATTCGTTGAGTTGTACCAGTTGGTAGCATTCGCGTCTAAATATCCACCCAATGAACCCCATGTTAACCCGTTGTCAATGGAGTATTCTAAATGTGCTCCATCATAATTCGGCTCGAGTTCATAGCGCATTTTGAATTTCAACTGTGTATATGGTGTCGCTGAGTAAAATGTTGGAGTAGTCAAATAGGCTTGTGCATTGACATTATAATTGGAATTTAAATTTACATCCCAGCAATTATTACCGGAATACGGACCTATAAACAATCCGAAGTTTGGATACCCTAATTGCCACCTGGTAAGTGTATCAATCGATGAGGCAGTCCACCCGTTATTTCCATTTTCAAAATTATCTGAATACGGAAGAGTAGTGGATGCAAGTAAATTGGCGCAAATGGTATCATTGACAAATTCATAATCGTTTCTTCCCCTTGCAAATGCGCAGAAGTTATTTGCTGTTGAAAAATTTGCATATCCAATGGTAATCGTGTCGTAGGCTCCCGGCAAAATAGATCGTGCTGCAATCGATGAAGTAGGAATTCCATTAATCACATATCCAACAATAAATGAATCAATCGGTACAATTGAGTTATTTTTTACTTGAATTTTGATGGGAGAATTTGTTCCAGCGGCGGTAGGACTAATGATTGAAATGGTGGCCATGTCGTTTAAGACGAGCGAATTTTGTGAAAGACTGATTTGATCAATCAACACCCCCGGCTGAGCGCTTCCAAAAATGTAGCTATTGAATACAAATCTTACTTTGATACTATCGATATGTCCGAGATAATTTAAATGAATTCCTGATTGCTGCCACCCACCTGATGTCCCGGTAAATCCTGGAAGTGTTGTAGCATAAACAGAGGTGGTGTTGTACCAATTGTCTGCATATAATCCGTTTGTTAATCGTTGCCAGCTTGTACCATTTGTTGAGTATTCAAGATGAAAACCATCAAAGCCAAAAGGCATATATCTAAATTGACGAAACGATAAATAAGGGTCTGATAGGTTACTTATCTGCATCATAGGAGATGTCAGGTAGGCAATAGTATTACCACGATAACCAGAATCTAAATCAGTACCCCAACAGCTAACTCCCGTATAGGCAGGTTGAAAACCTGATGCGGTAGGTGTGCCGCGCTCCCACGATGATCCACTTTGCGTGTAAGAAACCCAGCCTTCGTTGGTTCCTGAATCAAAATTATAAAGGTAAGATTGTCCGTTTACAAAGAGTGTGTTATGGCACAATACGATTAAAAATAAGAAGGTGTGTCGAATTACTCGGGAGATGTTCATTAGTAAAGGTCTTGCGTTGAAGTCCCTAAATTATAGAACTAATTCGACATTTAATAATAGGTGTTTTTATCTATCTGTGAAAATCATTAATATTTCTCTCTGAATTACTTGGGTGTTTGAATTTAAATTATTTTATTTGTAATACGCATTAACCTAAAACATTATGAAAAAACTATTACTCATATTAGTTGCTTGTTTCACCTTTACAACAGGCACATTCGCTTCTCACATGATGGGAGGTCAAATTACTATTTCGCATATCAGCGGAATGGATTATCATTTAAAGTACACTGCTTATCGTGATATGACAGGTATTCCTATTGGAACTGTTGCAATGGTTTATTTCGTTGATTCAACGAGTGGAGCTAACTTCACTATGACAATTCCTTATGATTCATTGGTAACTGTATTAGTACCTGGAGTTGAGGAATATGTTTACGAAACAGATGTTACTTTCCCGAACACAGGGAATTGGGCAATTCACTATGAAGAGTGCTGCCGTAATGCTGCTATCTTAAACATGGCTCAGCCTAGTGGTGAGTCACATTATTTCTACACTAATTTCTTAGTAGATACAATGAACTCTTCACCAGTGTTTTTAAATCCTCCAATTGTATTAGCTCAGGATAGCGTTCCTTTCTATTACAATCCATTACCATTCGATGCAGATGGGGACTCTATCGCATGGTCGTTGGATATTCCATTATCAATGAATGGTGCTCAGGTGTTAGGATATTCATTACCTCCATCTGATTCATTATTTCCTTTCAACATGGATCCTTTAACAGGTGAAATTACGTTCTTACCAAATACGTTAGGAAACTTCCAGGTTTCTCTTCGCGTTAAGGAATACAGAAACGGATTACAAATTGGCGAAATCACACGTGATATGCAAATCATTGTTGTGCCTAGCTCAAATCGTCCTGCTAACGTAAGTGTGAACTCAAATACGTTCCCTTATAACTCAAAAAACTATACTGTTGCTCCAGGTGCTCCATTTAACTTAACAGTTTCAGTAATTGACTTAGATGGTCAAAATTTAAGATTGTCAGGTGCTGGTGAGGCTTTATTATTATCGAATAATCCTGCTGTCTTCACACCAATCAACGCAGCTTCTTGTGCTGGTGGTACCTTATCATGGACACCAACTGCTGCACAAGCAAGAACAGCTCCTTATGTAATTGGTATTCGTGTTACTGAAGAATATAATTCACAAGTATTCCAATCTGACTTATCAATTTCTTTAAGAGTAGGAAATTCAGCTGGATTAAATTCAATTAATTCAAATGCCAATTTCTCTTTATCTCCAAACCCTTCTAATGGTACTTTTAATTTACAATTCACAACAGCTAGTGCTGAGCCAGTAAGAGTAAGTGTTATGACTGTAACAGGTAAAGTGGTTAGTTCATTTGTAAATTCTCAAATTGTAAACGGTGTAAATGTAATCATGGTTAATGACCTTGGTTTATCAAAAGGAATTTACATGGTTCAATTAGAACAAAACAATCAGAAAATCGGAGTTCAACGTTTAGTAGTTGAATAATTGATTTAATAAATATTAAAAAAGGGGAGCTTAAATATTAAGTTCCCCTTTTTTATTACCACACTGGATTAGCTAATAATTTTTTTGCTTCTACATTTCCTGGATCTCTTTTAAGACATTCGTTCCATGCCCAAGTAGCGCTATCTTTTTTGTTGTTTACAAAATAGAGTTTACCAATTAATACCCAAGAACCTGGCATTACATCATAATAACTAATCGCATTGCGATAAAGCGGAAGTAGTTCAGCATAGTTTTGACGAGG
>CANGJU010000050.1 GCA_947453935.1 Bacteroidota bacterium
CCTACCAGCAAAAAGCATTTGATCTGTTAACGGATATCCCTGACAGTGAGTACAAGACTTCTTTAATGGAGCTGGTGAGGTTTACGACGGAGAGGAATCATTGATTTAATTTAGCTAATTTGATCCCGAGGTTTCGGGATTAGATAATTTGAAAATGGAAAACCTTTCTGATTCCTATGAAGTAGAGACTTTCTAAATTACTCCTCTACTAGCGAAGCCTCGCTAGGAGAGGCAGGGAGAGGTTTAATTTAATGGAGCTTCGCGATTTGACAATTTGAAAATGGAGTCAATCCCACTCTAAATTATTTGTTTTTGTGATTTTAGTAAACGCCCATTCATATTATCTATACACTTTCAAAAATTGAATTGCGAATTTGCAGAAATTAATAATTACATTTAATCATAGACGTTTATAAATAAAGTCAATACCGCATTAATTTTTTTATAACTATTGTTTTTTGCTTATTTTCATAAAAATAATTTTTTATGATTGAATCAAACAACAGCAGCATTTATTTCAAACCACTTACTGGTGTAAGAGCAATTGCGGCCTTTATGGTTTATTTGCACCACTTTAATCCATTGTCTGATAATTATTCTTCTACTATGTTTTTTGGATTTATACAAGAAATGCATGTTGGTGTCACAATTTTTTTTGTTTTGAGTGGATTTTTAATAGCATACAGATATTCAGAAATGAAATATTTTAGTTTTCGTAAATATATGCTCTACCGTTTTGCGAGAATTTATCCACTATATTTTATCCTTACCACTTTGACCTTTATATTATACGCTGTCTTGTTATCTCAAAACAAGTCATCAAATTTTTATGAATACCTCTTAAATATAAGTTTTATTCGAGGTTTTTTTGATAATTTAAAATTTTCAGGAATTGCGCAAGGATGGTCGCTTACAGTAGAAGAAACATTTTACATCATTGCTCCTATAATATTTCTATTGGCGAATAAGAGAATATTTTATTTAATTCTACTACCCATATTGTTTTTATTTACAGGAATAGGATTAGTCACAATATTTTCGAAAATAAAATTTTATAGTTTTTTTAGTAACTATGAGTTTATGTTTAATTATACTTTTTTCGGGAGGTGTATGGAGTTTTTCATTGGGATATTCTTAGCAGTTTTTTATAAACAACAAACCAATAAATTAAGCTTTAAGTATTTTACTTATATGGGTTTAATGGGAATGATATTATCAATTTTTATCCTATCTATGTTGAAAGGTAATTACGATTATGGTATTCGGCATCCATTAGGAAAAGTAATAAATACACTTGTTTTACCACTTATTGGTATTTGTCCTTTTTTCTACGGCTTATTACGCGAGAATTCTGTTATTTCTAAGATGTTGAGTTCGAAATTATTTCTACTTCTGGGTAAAAGTTCCTATGTATTTTATTTAATTCATATGGGAGTTTTTTCATTGCTCCTAAGAAAATTCACATCAAATTATTTATTGATTTTTATTTCTTTAAATATTTTAGCCATTATTTTATATAAATATGTTGAAGAGCCTGTCAATTTGTATATTCGAAATACCTTTTTTAATAAAACGAAATCTTCCAATAAATAAGTTGATTTATAAACTCATCGATTTCTTATTTTATAAGAATCAGGTAGAAAATAAAAAATAGGTGTGGGTTTAAACCCACACCTATTTAAAATCACAATTATTTTTTATCATTAAATTTTCAATTAACACTTACTATTTAATCACTTTAAACGATTGCTTTTTAGATTGAACGCCATTCGCATCAATGCCGATTAAATAATTTCTTTGTGATAACTGATAAATTATTAAGCAACTCCGTAATAATTTTACAGCGGTTACATTTTTGCTTATTTTTTTATGGTGCCTGAGGTGACTCGAAGGCCGGAAAAAAGTAGAAGCCTGCGTTGAGGTTTTATACTTTAAGGCAAGCAAGACTCATGTGTGGAAAAAATAAAATAACCTTAAATGATATTCTCATCAAGCAGAAGCTTCATAAAGCTTAATCATTTTTTCAGTTGAAAATAAATTTTCAGCTAATTCTAATACAGCTACGGCAGTTGATTTTTCTACGGAAGGAAAATCTTTCAAAAACTCGTTTAACGAAATACCCTTTTCAAAATGACTGAATAAAGTTACCACAGGTACGCGGGTTCCTTTAAAAACAGGTTGTCCTAATAATATCTCCTCATCGATAGTAATGAAATCTCTTACGTTTTTCATATTTCAAATATAAAAAACAAAAGCTTGTTTTAAATCAAAAATTTTATTTTAGTTTTTTAATAGTTTCGTTTTCTAACAACGATTTCATTTGGGTTATCGCAACTTTATTGAGCTGAATAAGTCGATCAATTGGTGATAACCTTTGTCGGATAAGCAACGCATTTATACTTTCTAAATTACTTAAAACAACTAGTTGCTCTATTGTTGCATAATCTCTTATATTTCCAGTACTATTAGCGTTGTTATCTCTCCAGTTTTTTGCGGTTATTCCGAAAAGTGCCAAGTTGAGTAAGTCGGCTTCACTCGCATATAATATCCCAGATTGATGCTTCGTAATTTGTTTTGGAATCAAATTTTCTTTTATTGCATCAGTATGAATATGATAATTAATCTTAGATAATATTCGCTGTAAGTTCCATTCAAATTTTAAGCGATTATTTTCTTCACTCTTTAGTCGTTGAAATTCTTTGACAAGGTATATCTTGAATTGCGGACTAATCCACATACCAAATTCAAATGCTATGTCTGGATGCGCAAATGTCCCTCCATATCTTCCAGCAGTAGCCTTTAATCCAATTGCATTTGTCTTTTCAGTCCAATCTTTTACACTTAACTTATAACTATTTAAACCTGCTTGACTTTTAATTATGGCGAATTCGCCATAATTAAAAGAAGGATTATAAATCGATTCCCAAATACCAAGATACTCGATTGTATTTCTATTACGAAGCCAATCTGAAATAAAAAAATCGCCATTCTTTGCTTTCAGCATATCTGTTAGCGAAATAAGTTCATTGTCATTCTCAAAAAGGATGGTTATTTCCTCTCCTTCAACTTGTATTTTCTTGCTTTTTGCCATAAATTAAATCAAAATAAAATTCCTAGGCGCAAAATAAATGATGGCAAAAAGAATAGTCGGTCGATAAGTACTTATAGTCGTTTAAGTTTTTTTAATCGGATAATTTGAAACGTATGACCCCCCTTTAATTCCCCCCTAAATTTTGTATTTTAGCCTTGTGATAAATCAGGAAACCAAGGAGCGTATTTTAGAGGCTTGCCGCATTGAAGAGGTGGTAGGTGATTTTGTGTCGTTGAAGAAGCGCGGCGCTAACTTGCTTGGTGTTTGTCCTTTTCACAACGAGCGTACGCCTTCGTTCACCGTTTCGCCTGCTAAAGGATTTTTTAAATGCTTCGGTTGTGGTAAGGCCGGCGATTCTGTTACGTTCATGATGGAGCATGAGCAACTGTCGTTTCCTGAAGCATTACGCTACCTCGCTGGTAAGTATAGTATCACTATTGAAGAAGAAGCGCCATCTGCTGAAATGATGGAAGCACAATCGCAACGCGAGAGTTTGTTTGCAGTGATGGATTTTGCTAAGAACTTTTATGTCGATTATCTATGGAATAATGACGAAGGTATCGCAATAGGATTAAGCTATTTCAGAGAACGTGGATTTACCGATGAAATCATTCGAAAATTTGAATTAGGATTTTCTCCGGATAAATGGGATGGACTTACATCATCTGCAACAGGTGCAGGATATAAAGAAGAAATTTTAGAGAAGGCAGGATTGCTGATTGTTAACGAACAAAAAAAATATGATCGCTTTCGTGGGCGTGTTATGTTTCCTGTTGCCAGCTTAACAGGACGTACGATTGCTTTTGGTGCGCGTATTTTAAAAACTGATCCGAAGAGTCCGAAGTATTTGAATTCGCCGGAGACGGAGATTTATTTCAAGAGTAAAAGTTTATACGGCATCTCGCATGCGAAGAAAGCGATTGTAGAAAAAGATGTTTGTTATTTAGTAGAAGGATATACGGATGTGATTTCATTGCACCAAGCAGGAATAGAAAACGTAGTCGCTAGTTCAGGAACTTCACTAACGGTAGAGCAGATACGCTTAATTGGTCGTTATACTAAAAACGTTACCGTGTTGTATGACGGAGATGCTGCTGGTATCAAGGCTTCATTAAGAGGAATTAATTTGATTCTCGAAGAAGGAATGAATGTGCGTGTGGTGTTATTTCCTGATGGAGAAGATCCAGATTCGTATTCACGAAAAGTTTCTACGGTTGAGTTGCTGGAATATTTAACAAAATCTGCTGTTGACTTTATTTCATTCAAAACAAAATTATTATTAAGTGATACAGCAGGTGATCCGATTAAGAAAGCAGGACTAGTTCGTGATATTGTTGAAACGATAGCTGTTGTTCCCGATGCAATCACACGTGCCGCGTATATACGTCAGGCATCTACGCTCATGGAGATGAGTGAAGCTGTGTTGATTGCGGAGATGAATAAAATTATTCGTGCCCGCAACAATCGACAAGGAGAAGAAACGTCCGCTCCTGTTCAAGATCATGCAGGAGAGGTGCTTGATAGTATCGAGAAGGAATATACAGAAGAACAACTTATCAATGATGAACATAATACGGAAGTACATGAAGAAGAAATAATTCGTATTCTTTTAAATTATGCAGAGGAGATATTTCAGCTTCCTGACTTTAATAAATATTTAGACGTAGAGCCTGTTAAAGGAAAGCAAAAAAAGAAAGGATTAGGTAGGGATGAAGAAGAAGAAAAGCCGGAACTTCAACATATCAAGGTAAAGGATTTTATTTTTGATATTCTTCAAACCGATGGAATCAGTTTTACAAATGAAGGTTACGCAGGACTGTTAGCAGAGTTTGCGAACCTGATTACGAATGAAACTGATTACGATGCTCAATCTTTTATCAATAATTTAAATCCTGATTTAAAACCACTCGCCATTTCATTAGTCACGCCGAAATATGAATTAGCCGATTGGAAATCGAAGGGGATAATTGTGCGTTTAGATAAAGACAGGATTGATAAAACAGTTGTTGATGCCATGGTTTATATTCAGAAAAAAATGGCGAATAAGAAAGCAATGGAATTTCAAAATGAAATTAAAGAGCGTTCAGAAGTAGGAGGCGATATTGATGAATTACTTGCGCACTATCAGGAACTAATCAATTTGAAAATGGTTTTAAACCGAATCACGAATACGGTTATCAATAAGTAATTAACGAATTAATTTTTTAATCGTCTTTTCAAATTCCGATTTATAAGCTTCATATTCTTTACCTGTAGCAGGTCCAGAAAAACCAGCATGCACTTTCACAACTTTTCCTTTATCGTCAAGAAATAAGGTAGTAGGAAAAGAAATAAAATCTTTTATCTGAGGAATCACTTTCATCACATTGTCTTTACCAGCAACACCAGCAATTAATACAGGATAATTCAAATCGAGATTTTTAACAAAACGATTTGCACTTACTTTCGCTTTCGAAAAGTCGGAACTGCGTTCAAAGGCTAATCCGATAATTTCTAATCCTTGATCGTGATAGGTTTTATAAATCTCATTAAAGTACTTTGCTTCATCCATACAGTTCGGACACCATGATCCCATGAACTGAATGATGGTTGCTTTTTTCTGAAAGCGTTTATCAGTAATTGAAACGATGTTACTATCTAAATCAGGAAATGCAAAATTAAGCGCACCTTCAACATGTGTGATAGTATTAGGATTCCGCAGCTTTAAATTTTCATTTCTTCTTGCATGAAAAGGTGCTTTATACGTATTGCCTGAATAAAACATTCCCGACATCGAATCATTTTTTATATCTGCCAGGTACAACCACGCATGTGCACCATCAAACACACTTAACTTTAAAGTATTGCCAACTATAACTCCTTCGAGGTAACGATGATCACCGGTTTCAGTTAAGAAGGTTCCAGTTACATGATTACCTTCTTGATTAAATACACCAATCGCAAGTGATGAATCAGGACTATCTACATCGAACCATGTTTCCCACTTACCTGTGATATTTAATGTAGTAATTCCCTTATCAGGAAAGCGTTCCGTTACTCCTTTGTATCCAACAAAAACTACTTCAGGACTTCCTTTTTTACTATAGTTTATCCATTTGCCACGCAAACGATCGCCTTCAATACGAAGCTTAATTTCAGAATCAAAATAAGGCGGACGAATAAATAGTGAGTCGCCACGAACATCTGTAACATCACATACGATACGTTCTTCTGCATTATGAATTACAAAAACAATATTGCCCTTCTCTTCTTTAAATTCAAAGTTAAAAGGTAGCGGTTGCCCAGGTAAAAATAATTGACCGAGCCACATGCCCAATAATAAACCGATGTTGTAAACCATAGTTGTTAATTAATTACTCCTGTAATACGATAAGATGTAGTGTCCGACAAAATCATTTTCTCTTTTGCATAGATGGTGAAAATAGTTTGTGGTACATAATCAATTTCTTGTTTCGAATAATAAAAGGCATTTTCTTTCATGCGTAAAATGCTTATTCTTTTAATTGCATTGTTATAATTTACTACAACAAACTTTCTCACTTCTGCCTTTGTTTCTTTTGAAGTATAGGTTACAATTGTACTATCATTTTGTAATAATGTGTCAATCTTATAGCTCAGATATTTTTCAGAAATATTACTTGCAACAATTAATTCAAATTCCTTATTCCAGTTTACTGTATCTAATTGAAAGATTTCTTTAGAACTATTGTATTCAGCTGTTTTAAGTAAATGTGATTTGTTTTTATTCAGCAATGCAATTTCGCTTCGAATAAAGCTAGCGCTATTAAATAATTTAATGCTGCTGTTGGATACTTCATTTGTACAACTACTGAAATAGATAAGTGCGATACTTAGAAGAATAAAGATTATTTTTTTCATATTAAAAATTTAACCCTAATTCGCGGGCTTTTTGTAAACACTCATTTGCTTTAATTGTATCGCCCATATTTCTATAGGTAATGCTTAAATTCACCCATGCCTTCCCGTTAGAAGGATCGAGTTTAACGGATTCATTAAACCAGTATAGACAAGAATCCTTTACTCCCATTACTGCATAACAATTTCCAAGGTTATTATAAGCATCAGCATAAGAAGGATTTATAGACAGTGCTTTTTTATAATTATCAATTGCAGCACGGAAATCGCTTTTCTGAGCATAGATATTTCCACGGTTGTAATACGCTTTATCAAATGAAGGCTTGATAGCAAGTGCTTTTTCAAAGCATGCAAATGACTCATCATACATTTTATTTTCTCCAAGATACAATCCAAGATTATTGTAATTGTCGGATGAATTTGGATTGAGTGCTATTGCAGCTTTTAAATCGGTGATGGCTTTATCTAACTGTCCATTGTTACCGTAAGCAATTCCTGCATTGGATAATTTTTCATCGGTATCAAATGCTTTGTAGCTGCGTGCCTGTTCAAACGCGTACACTGCATTTTTAAAATCGTTTTTTTCTTTATAAGCCATTCCTAAATTATACCAGGCATCGTTATAATTCGGAATCAGACTTACACCTTTGGTGAGTTGTTCGATGGCTTGATCAAGATAAATCGTTTTCTGATTAATGTCTTTTTCTTTTAATGCTTTTTCAACAAGCAAAGCACTCCCATAGGCATAACGAATGCGTGCACTTTCAGGCGAAATCTTTACATCATGCGACAAGAGGGTGAGATTATCTTTCCAGTCGCCATTACGTGAATAAGTACGAGCTGAAAATGCCAGTGTAACTATAAGCAATAGAATCGTAGCACTATTCGGTTTCAGAATTGAACTAAGCGAAGTGTTTTTATTTTTTTGATTTGAAAGTTTGAAGAATTTATCTAGCAGTAAAGCAAGCAGCACGCAAAATCCAAAAGAAGCAGTGTAAACAAATCGTTCGCCCATTGTTGCTTCGAGTGTCAGAAACACATTTGAAAGTAAGGAGATACTCCCGAGATAAAATAAAATAGCAAATGCAACTAACGATTTATTGGAAAGGGTTCGAATTGCGTAGATAAGTCCGCCGATTGTTAATACCAAACCTACTAACGCTAACGGATTACCAAACGTGATATTCGGAATAGTGTTGTAGGAATAATCAAACACGAGCGACGCAGGTAGTAGTAATAGTCCGATGTAACGCGTAAGTATTCCGAATGCTGTTGCAAGTTGAGAAGCTTTATCCGGTGCACCAACAAGTGAATTATTAATGAGTAGCACTTCTTGTTCGCCGGTAATAGTTCCGAGGATGCTAGTACGAATTATCATGAATAAAACAAACAATGCTAAATAAGGAATAGACACTTTTACAATATCCATTATTTTTTTATCCGTTAAGAACCATAACGCTAACGGATATACGCCCACCCATGTCACACTTGTTTCTTTACTGAAAAGAGAAAACATAAAGGCAAGGCAGGATAAAAGCATCCAATGGATTTTATTTTTATCGATGTAGTTAAACAGAAGTTTCAAAGCAAGTATTCCGAAGAAGAAACTTAATAACTCATCACGACTTTTAATATTAGCTACTACTTCGGTATGGATAGGGTGTGCTACAAATAATAAAGCAGCAGCAATAGGAATGAGCGGATGATAATTGTGTAGAATTCGTTTAAGCACGGAAAGAACAACGACACCTGTTAGAACATAAAAAAGAATATTCATTATATGTCCTGGAAGGGGAGAGCCATTACCAATTTGATATTCGATAGCGAACATGGCAACGGATAGTGGACGATATAATCCTTCTTTCCTATTCCAGAATCCAGCACGATAAGCATTTGTGAAAATATCTTTAATTCCGTCAACACCTTTTTTAGTAAAGCTATTATTTGCGATTACAGTTCCGTCATCAACTGTGAAATCATGATTGATGGTATTGGCATAAAGTAGAAAGGAAAATACGATGACGAAAAAATAAATAGGTGTCCAATTAAAAGGCGTATTATCTACCACCATTTTTTTCTCTGGAATAATGGTCTTGGTTTTTTTGTTCACGTTAAGACAATTTACTTGTAAGGTAAAAGTAAGTAAATTTTATTTTGATAATGACAGGGTAAATAAATAGAAACAAAAAAGGCCTTCTTTTCAGAAGACCTTTTAAAAATTATTTTGAATGAATTATTTTTTCTTGCAACACTCTTTTTCGCCACCCATTTTTTCGTGACACTCTTCTTTATTCATGTCGCATGATTTCATATCGCCTTTACATTCTTTCATATCTCCTTCTTTGCAACCTTCCATCCCTTTGTGGCATTCCATCATTGCGTTTTTGCAAGCATCAGCTTTCATATGGCATTTACCATTTTCCATTTTAACACAAGCTGTACTGTCAATCATACCTGCCTGCATCCATACTGCACACATTGATGAATCGATAATGCAATTACCATCTGAATCTTTCTCGCACGACATCATTGATGCTCCGCATTCCATTTTATTTGATGAACATTTATCCATTCCTGCTTCACCACCGTTTACAGCAATGTATGGAGCAATTACTAATGATACAATCGACATTAATTTAATTAGAATGTTCATCGAAGGTCCAGAGGTATCTTTAAATGGATCACCTACTGTATCACCAGTAACAGAAGCTTTATGTGGCTCTGATTTTTTGTAGTACATCTCTCCGTTGATCATTACTCCTTTTTCAAATGATTTTTTTGCGTTATCCCATGCACCACCAGCGTTCGATTGGAAAATACCCATTAACACTCCGCTCACCGTTACACCTGCAAGTAAACCACCTAATACTTCTGGTCCGAAGATAAATCCAACGATTAATGGCGTAATAAGCGCGATAGCACCCGGCATAATCATTTCACGAATAGAAGCATTAGTTGAGATAGCAACACATTTTTCATATTCTGGCTTTGCAGTATATTCCATAATACCTGGAATTTCACGGAACTGACGACGAACTTCCTGTACCATATCCATTGCAGCTTTACCAACCGCTTGAATACATAATGCAGAGAAGATAAATGGAATCATACCGCCTACAAATAAACCAGCTAATACAGGCGCTTTGTAAATATCAATAGCATCAATACCGGCAATACCAACAAACGCTGCAAATAAAGCTAATGATGTTAATGCTGCAGAAGCAATTGCAAATCCTTTTCCTGTTGCCGCTGTTGTGTTACCAACTGCATCTAAATTATCAGTACGCTCACGAACTTCAGGAGGTAATTGACTCATCTCAGCAATTCCACCAGCATTGTCTGCAATCGGACCAAATGCATCAATCGCTAACTGCATAGCTGTAGTTGCCATCATACCCGCAGCTGCAATAGCTACTCCGTATAATCCAGCACAATAATAAGATGTCATAATTCCCGCAGCTAATGTGATGATAGGAATTACAGTCGATTTCATACCAACCGATAAACCACCAATGATGTTAGTAGCATGACCAGTAGATGATTGTTGAATAATAGAGTTCACAGGACCTTTACCCATTGCTGTGTAATATTCAGTCACTATACTCATAATTGCTCCTACCACGGTACCTACAACGATGGCCATAAAAACACCCATCTTTGTAAATGTTGCAGATCTTAAAGTAATATCACCTTCTGGTAACATGTAATTTACGACAAAATAAGAAGCAATAACCGTTAAAATCATGGATGCCCAGTTACCTAGGTTTAATGCATTTTGTACATTCGATTTTTCATCCTTAATAGTTACGAACCATGTTCCTACTATTGAGAAAATAATTCCTAATCCACAAATTACCATTGGTAATAAAATTGGCGACATCCCACCAAAGTTATCTGTTACTTCAACTTCTTGACCTAATACCATTGTAGCAAGAATAGTAGCCACATATGAACCGAATAAATCGGCACCCATACCTGCTACGTCACCTACGTTATCGCCTACGTTATCAGCAATTGTTGCTGGGTTACGAACATCATCTTCAGGAATTCCTGCTTCTACTTTACCTACTAAGTCAGCACCTACGTCAGCAGCTTTTGTATAAATACCACCACCAACACGGGCAAATAAGGCAATCGATTCAGCACCTAAAGAAAACCCTGTTAATACTTCAATAGAAGTAGAAACTGTATTGCCTTCCAGGCCAGAAAACATGCTTAAAAATGCGATAAATAAACCTCCTAAACCAAGGATTGCTAAACCAGCAACTCCTAATCCCATTACGGTTCCACCTGTAAAGGAAACTTTTAATGCTTGCTTTAAACTTGTACGGGCAGCTTGTGTGGTACGAACATTCGCTTTTGTTGCGACTTTCATTCCGATATAACCTGCTGTAGCAGAGAATACTGCTCCAATAATAAAGGAGATAGAGATAATCCAACTAGAGTGAATTTCTTTTCCATTTATCTCGTGAATGGTACCAGAGTATGCTAACAAGGCAGCAGCAATTGTTACGAAAATGGCTAATACTTTCCATTCAGCTTTTAAAAATGCCATTGCGCCATCGGCTATGTAACCAGCCAATTCTTGCATCTTTGCATCGCCAGCATCTTGTTTACTAACCCAAGCGGATTTAATAGCCATCACAATCAGGCCTACAATCCCAAGTACGGGAATCAAATAAATTATATTGTCCATAAGTTCATTTTTAGGGACGCGAATTTACCCCTTTTTGCCCTTTAAACCAAAAAATC
>CANGJU010000051.1 GCA_947453935.1 Bacteroidota bacterium
AAATTCAGCCCTTTTTTATTGAAGTATCCTATTAAGTATTTTTAATATTTCTTTGGTTCTTTTCCTTTAACAGGCTTGCCACTTTTCATCCACTCACGTGTACCCCAGAACATATTCTTACGGTATCCGCCATCTTGATAAGTAACTAAGCGCTCCTGCTTTTTCAATGAAGCCAATAGAACAGATACTTTCTTTGCAAATTCTGAACGATCAACATCTGGATATTTCTTCATCATTAAAGCAACGATATCACGATTGTGAATAAAACGCTTTTGAGCTAATACTAGTTCGAATAGAGTTTGAGTCAAGTTACCATGAAACTGTGCACGTGAACCTACGGGACGACCTCTTTTACCCTTCCCTTTGATTTTACGCACAATCATTTTCAAGTCAATTTCTCCCTTCATTGGGCGACCTGGCTTACGCTCAAGTCCTCCTTTAAGGAAATCAGACGGATCTAACTTTGAAATTGATAATACTTTAATAGCTGCATCGAGTGCACCCATACTACGTTCGAATTCTGCTTTTAGCTGACGCTTTCCGTTTTCGAGCTCTTTTAATAGTGCTTTAACACTGTTTGTTTGATTTGTCATAATATTAATCTAATCTGTGTGGCAAATTTGCGAAATTTTATTAAAAAAATCCAAATTGTATTATTATAAAAACGATATATATAGGGGCAAGCATAATTGATATTATGAAATTTTAGATTATATTAACTATTTTTTATATGATTATAGGGGTAAACTATAGTTTTTTAGTTCTTTTAAATAACTCCCTAAAGGAATTAAACTCTTGTCGATAGAAAACCCCAACCCCTTGCGTATAGTTAGAGTTAATGTTATTAATTAGTGTATTATTATTGGACCTATTAAATGCTTTTAATTTGAAACGACCATCTTTACTAGCCATGTACTCAACGTTAAAATCACCTACAATATTGGTGGTATTCTGCCCTTTGGTTGGCGTATTAGCTGTCCCGCCGCTAACATCTATTAAAATTCTATTATTTAATATTGATGTTTGTACTCCTACTTCAATTTGATCATTGGTAACCTGATCACCGGGATTATAACTAACATTTACATCAAACTGATCACTAATTTGAGATGCCCAGTTACTAAGCTGATTGGTTAATAATTCATATGCATTTGAGCCCACAATTGCCCCTGATGTTACACCACCACGATCGCTCAAGTCGCTAGGGGTTGTAAATCGTTTTGCAACAATGAGCGAAATTGCTTGCCTATATTTTTCTTCTTCAGTATTGATTAATCGCTTAATTTGCGTTTCAACAGTTGGATCCACATTTTGAACACTTATATCGAATGATATATTAGGATTAAATAATTTATCTGTTAGATTTAACTTGAGTGTAACAGGTACATTTTTCTTAAACGTACTATCTTGGAATAAATCGAATAGGCTTACCTTAGGCTTATACAGGGCGCTAATATTAATATTAGCATCATACGGATCCCCATTCCAACGTATGTACCCTCCGCGCTCGAGGTAAAAGTTTTTATTTAATACATTTTGCATTGTAAATAAATACTTCCCACTTTCCAACTCATAATTACCATACATTTTTAAATCTTCGGTTGGTGTTACTGTCATTCGTAAATTACCCTTACCAGTTCCTTCAATCACATCACCAATTTTGGAATCAAAAACTAAAAGTATCGTTGCATCAGTAGTTGCTTCAAGCGACATATCGATTGTCATACCGCTAAAATCGATTGAATCTTGTTTTAAACTATTTGATACGCTAGCAGCCTGGTCAACAAATGTAACAAACCCGGTTTTGCTAATCTCTTCAGGATTACTTAATGGAATATAAATTTTAGTTCCCTTTTCCGATTTTAATCCGATGATAAATGAAAGATTATCAACAGGACCTTTAATTACAGTACTACCTGATGCATAAGCCTCGCCGTAATAAACATCATTATCACTAGCAGTAGTATTTAACACCTGGATATTATTCGCTTTAAACTCTAAATCAAAATTCCAATCCTTTAAATAATTATGCTTTATCGAACCATTTAAGAAAGCCTGATTTCCTTTGATATCATTTATAATTACATCTTTAAAAAGAATTTTATTGTTAAGCAATTCTAACTCTGTATTTAAGTTATAAGTTGTTTTCAAATAATCGAGTGTTAGATTTACCTTTTGGAGTGTTAAATTACCTGTTAAAGAAGGTTTATTAATTGTCCCAAATAACTTTAACTCTCCACTTACTATACCAGATAAATTTGAGAATATATCTTCTGCGTAATGACTAAACGTTTGAAGTCTTGTTTTCTTAATTTTAATCGTAAAATCAAGCTCGTCATCCGAATCTTTAAGAAAATACTTTCCATTGATAAGAAAGTTTTTATCGCCACCATTTGTTAAATCACCTCTTATTGAAACTATATTATTATTGCCATCAAACTCTGTTATAATATTAGCATCACCTAAGGTATCTGCAAACCAACACAGACGTTTAATAGACAAATCTGCATCAATTAATGGTTTCTTTAGCAATGATGCAATCTCCGCTTCTCCATTGGCAATACCACTAATTTGCGCATCATAAATTTTAAGAATATCGTTAAGGTTTCCTGTTTCAAAATTCTCGAATCTGACTTTTAATTTAGCAGTAGTATCAGGTGATAAAATCCCTGAAATTCCAACAAACTGATCCTCTGAATTAAAATCAAACTTACTAAACAAAACACCCGTTGAATCAATCAGCATATAGTTTTCTTTACTTAAAAACCATGTACTGCCATTCATTACTAGATGATCAGGAATAACTTTTAATGTAGTATAACCTGAGGATAAAAACTTGGTATCAAATCTAAAATCAGCATTGTTGATTTTTTTCTCCTCTCCGGATAACTCAACATGAATACTAGCAGTATCATAACGCGTAATACCACTTAAGTCCACCTCTCCAATAAGCAATTCATCGTCGACATAAACAGAATCTAAACTTGTTTGCAATTGAAAATTATCGCCAGCTGTTTCACCGTTAAGTAAAAAGTTATGCAGCGAAATATTCTCAAATCCCACATAATTACTTTTAGCATCCAATGATAATTGAAAAGCTTCTGAATTTAAATTTCCACTTATACTTGTTTTGTCTGCGATTTTTAATGCAGGATAAAAAACATCTAAAATACTTTGTATACTATTTAAGTCAATCTTAAAATTTAATTTCTGTGGTACTTCTTTACTGATTTGAGAAGCAGTATTAGTTGGGATATAATTAGAAAATACGGTTTTTGATGCAGAAACCACTTTATCTAAATTAAACTGGCCTGAAAGCAAACAATTAAAAGCATCTGAATTTATTTTTAATATACGTTTATCATTAATCACCGACTCAACATCAATTTGATTAATACTAATCGATTTGTCGTTTTCGCTGTATTGTAAATCTTCGATGCTAATTGTGCCTTGCGTATTCTCAAGATTATCTCCAATCAAATTAATAGAAACATCCGAAGTTACATTCGCAGATAAATCTCTGTCGATTATTTTTAATTTAGAAAGCATTGCAGTACGTATGGTAGAGCTGAAATGCATCTCGGGCAACTTCCCACTAAAATCAACATCACCTTGAAAGTCCATATCTAAATTAGGATCAGCAACGATAAACTCACCATTAAAAAGTTTCTTTGCAAATCTACCATCCAATGTAATTCCTGAGTAATTGTAGCCATGTAAATACAATTGATTCACTTTACCTTCGATTCTAGCAACTACATTTTTTATTTCTAGTCCTTTGCCTTCAACCTTTACATTAAGGGTGACAGGTCCTACTTCTGGATCCAGCTTCCAAAACTTACCTACATTAAAATTATCCAATGCAACATCACCTTCGTATTTAGTATTCTTATCTTCTTTTCCAACTTTAAAATTGATATCTGTATAAACATTACCAATAGCAGTAGTAATATTTCCACGTGTTACAAAATCATTGAAGTATCCATCAAAAGAACCTGTAAAATGCATCATTCCGAGCAAGGCAATATTATTGGGCAATACAATATTCTTCTTTAAATCGAATGGATATTGAGGAAGCGACTCAACATCTTTTTTATTGACGCATAAATCACTTGCTTCAATAAACATCGAAGTAGATTCTATATCTGGCAACCCTGTCATTGCCAAATTACCTCTGAAATAAAGGTTATCTGTAAACTTCAAGACTAAATTTTTAGTTTTAAATTTACTAACTGTGCCTTTGTAAGTTCCAGAAATATAAACAGACTCATCTACATCTTTCAACTCACTCGAAAAGAATTTCAAATCTTTAAAAGACACTTTGCTATCGTAAATTTGTCCCTTACAATTTACTTTATTGATAAAATCTTCAAAATCTTCTATCGAATCATACTTCATATTAAAGTCGCAAAACAGATCGCTGTATGGTGTTTTAGCTGAAAGACTTTTGAAATCAAACACACCATCAGAAAGCGTTACTTTCGATGCAAACGAATTCAAAATAAATCCACTTTTCTCTATAAGCGATAATTGACGAATGTTTAGCGTTGTAATAGTTGTATCAGGAATAATATCTGTGACATGCAAATTCACCTTCGTGAAATAGGCATCATCCCAATTAATACATGATGTAGCATCGTTGTATTTAAGATCACGATAAGAAACAATATTATCTGTGAGTTTAACATCATCAATTTGCAGATCCCACTTTTGCGACTTCGTTTTTTTCTTTTCTGATGATGAAAAATAATCAATTATAAAATCGATATTAAAATCACGAGGATTAGCGTATCGAACCAAACCAATACGCGCACGATTCAATTCAACTTCACTCACAATTATTCGCTGCTTAGGAATACTAAAAACTGAGAAGGTAACATTTAATTCGGGCGCAAAAATGACTGTATCTTTTTTCTGATCAGCAAAATAAACATCATCTAACTGAACGGTTTTGAAAAACTTTATATCAACTGCACCCACGGAAACTTTACAATCTAATTCGTTACTCAAATAAGCACCAACAAGATTAACGGCCCATGTTTGAACCGCAGGAGATTTGATTGCAATTTTCAATGAAAAAAACAGCAAGACAAAGCCCAGCAAAACAAAAGCAACTATTTTTCCTATCTTTTTAATTTTCACTTATGAGAAAGTATATACAAAAATACGAATTCACCCCTTTAACTTTTAAGGAATTATTATAAAATAGTAAACGAACAAATGTTACTTTTGTGATGCAAGATGAGCAATAATCCCGTTTATATTTTAGGAATAGAATCTTCCTGTGACGAAACCTCTGCTTCTGTCACAAAAAACGGTATTGTTTGTTCGAATATTATATCAACCCAAGAAGTCCACCTTAAATACGGCGGTGTGGTACCCGAACTTGCCTCAAGGGCACACCAGCAGCAAATCATTCCCGTAGTTGATGCAGCACTTAAAGAAGCGGGCATTACAGCGAGCGACTTATCAGCAGTAGCTTTTACGAGGGGACCAGGACTTATAGGAGCTTTGCTCGTAGGATGTTCATTTGCTAAATCCTTTTCACTCGCATTAGGCATTCCGTTGATTGAAGTTAACCATATGCAAGCCCATATTATCGGCAATTTTGCATCGAGAGAAAATGAACAGAAGGCATATCCATCTTTTCCTTTCTTATGTCTGACCGTTTCGGGTGGACATACCCAACTTGTTTTGGTGGAATCTCATTTAAAAATGAAGATTATCGGACAAACAATAGATGATGCGGCTGGAGAAACCTTTGATAAGATTGCAAAGATGCTAAAACTACCTTACCCTGGCGGACCAGAAGTAGATAAGCATGCACAGAGTGGTAATCCTAATCGATTTAAATTTCCAATTTCAGATATTGCAGGTTTTGACTTTAGCTTTAGCGGATTAAAAACTTCGGTACTTTATTTTTTGCAGAAGGAAACCAAAGAGAATCCTGCGTTTATCCAGGAAAACATCGCAGACTTATGTGCATCGGTTCAGCATACCATCATTAAAACATTAATGAAAAAATTGAAATTGGCTGCGATTGAACATAACATAAAAACCATCGCGATATCTGGGGGCGTCTCCGCTAATAAAGGAATCAGAAATGCGCTACAAGAACAAGTTCATGCTAGTGATTGGAATGTTTTTATTCCTAACTTCGAGTATTGCACTGATAATGCAGGAATGATTTCGTTGTATGGTTATTATAAGTATTTAGCGAAAGAGTTTTGCGATTTATCAATTAGTCCCGTTGCCAGATACCCATTTTAAAATATTTATCATGTCAGAGAACAAAAACAAATCGAACCTTCTACTAATCATATTGTTATTGCTTTCTATTGGATTTAACATCTACCAATATTCAGCAAAGAACACACTTGTAAGTGAAAGCAAAAATGAACGCGATAGTTTAATCACTGCCAGAGTAGATATTGAAAAAGAGTTGAACGAGACATACTCAGAGCTAAATCAGTATAAAGGAGAAAATGCTCGAATGGATAGTTTACTTTCAATAGCAAATACTGATTTACAATCATACGAAGAAAAAATTGCTTCATTATTAAAATCAGAAAGCAATAAAGACCAACTGAACAAAAAACTTTTAGATGAATTAAAGGAATTAAAAAAACTTCGTGATCAATACCTTGAAAAAATCGACAATCTACTTGCAGAAAATGTACAATTGAAAAAAGATAACTCTGACTTAAATACAAAAGTAGCACAGATTTCAAAAGACCTTCAGAATACCGTCAACACTGCATCTGTATTAAGAGTTGAATATCTTAACATCAGCAGTTTGAAGAAAAAATACAATGATAAATACGCACCAACGATATTGGCCAGACGAACAGACAAGTTTGATATATGCTTTACTGTTTTAGAAAATAAAATTGCGAAGAGCGGAACTAGAACTATTTATTTAAGGTTAATTTCTCCTAATGGAAAAGTGATTGGTGATCGCGCACAAGGTAGCGGTAGTTTTAACGAAATAAAAAGCAATAGTCAAATGCAGTTTACATTGAGTAAATCGTTAGACTACAGCAACAGCAATGCAAATTTATGCATGACGTGGGAGGCTGCAGGAGAAAAGTATGACGTTGGTATTTACACGGCAGAAATTTACATTGATGGCGTATTCAGCAGCAGTAAAACAATAGAGCTTAAATAAGCGAATTACCTTTTAATCAATTTTGCAAAGTACATTGTATCTGCCTGTGAGTCTATTCCTGAAATAATTCTCTGTTCGACCAAATCAAGTGAATAATTATTTACCAATTTATTTACAACATCCAAATTTTCATTTTGATATACAGAACAAGTGGAATAATAAAGAACTCCGCCCTTTTTAAGTGCGCCCAACAAATTACTTGTAATAGCATATTGTAAGTCAGAAAACTGATTTATCTTCTCCTTTGTAATTGATAGTTTCTGCTCAGGAGTTCTGGCCCAAGTTCCTGATCCAGTACAAGGCACATCAGCAATAATTGCATCAAATAATTCTAATTGACTTTGAGAGATGGCGCTATTGGGGTCACTCCAATCTACTACTTTCGATTGGTAATGTTTAATATTATTTCGTTTAAATCTTAATTGAAGATTTGTCAAAATTGATTCACGTATATCCGTAACCGTTAAATCAATAGTTGTTTGTCTATCTAAAAGTTGGAGCGATTTTCCACCAGAGGCTGCACAAGCATCCAACCATTTTTCATTTAATTGTGGATCATAATAAGACCCCAATTTTTGAGAAGACAAATCTTGAATTTCAATCCACCCTTTTAGAAAAGATTCAGAATTCATAACATCAAAATCATCGGGCAATTGAATTGATAAATTTGATGAAAGATGAAATTTAAAATCAATTTTATTAGTTTCAAAAAATGTCAGCGTTTGTTTTTCAAACTTCCTATTTATTCGAATCCACAAATTCCTTCTTAAAAAACCATCAAAAACAAAATCATCTAATGGCAATTCACTTTCAATCAAATCCCAGAATGGAAAAACATCAGACGGCTTTATATCAATTGCATAAAACTCATGCAACAAATCGCTTTTCAATTTTGGATGCAACGCTAATGAGCTTAATAATTTTTCATCTTTAAAAATACGTTCGCTAAATCCATCTATCTGCTGATAAGAAAGAAATAGAGCAAGAGTCATGCGTTCAACATTAGAATATTGTTTCCCTGCATTTCCTAAACGAAACCATGCATAACAAAGCTGACGAATATTTCTTCGATCACGAGAACCTAGCTTAGGATTAGCTTGAAAATATTTTTTCAGGTATAGTGCAAATGGTTCCAAAAAATTATAGCCCTGAAGACAATCCAGGGCTATAGTAAATAAAAAATTGTTAGAGACTACAAACATTAAATCTCTAGTTTCATTTGTGATTTATCTTCTTTTGAAGGAGGCAAAAATAAATCTGGTTGTTTCTTTCTTAATTGCGTTACCTGATCGGCGCTAGCTTCAACAACTTTCAGAATTGGGAATTTAGTTACTACATTTCCTTGCACACCACGGCCTTTGATTAGTTGTCCGCCAAAATAAATTACCGATTCTAAATTTCTCAATTTAGGTTTTGGTTTCAGCTTAACAATTACAGTAGGACCTTCATCAGGTGTACTTACTGAGAGGTAAAGTATTCTTGAGCCTAATAATCCTTTCGTTAAATCATAGGCTTTATCGCGTGTAACACCGCCAATTGTAAATCGCTTCATCATGATTGCTCCTTTTGAACCATCCTGATAGATTAAATTGTAAACAGTATTTTCATCTTGCTCCTTCTTGAACACTGCAACATGAATAATATCTTTTCCAACGTAGGATTTATCAGCCACCTTTGTTACCATTACTTTACCATCCGAAGTAAAAGCTATAACGTCATCTATATCCGAACAATCAGCAACAAACTCATCTTTCTTTAATCCTATACCAACAAAGCCTTCTGCACGATTAACATAAAGCTTTGCATTATTGATAACTACCTTAGAAGCTACGATGGTTTCAAACTCGCTGATTTGCGTTTTACGTTCTCTACCCTTTCCATACTTCTTCAATAAGTTCTTATAGAAATTAATAGTATAATTCTTGATGTTATCTAAGTCGTATTTTACCGCTTTAATTTCATCTTCTAATCCTTTGATATGTTCATCAGCTTTAAAAGCATCAAACTTAGAGATACGCTTAATTTTTATTTCTGTCAAACGCACTACATCTTCATCGGTGATTTCGCGATAGAATAATTTCTTATATGGCTTCAATCCTTTATGAATTGTTTCCATCACGGCTTCCCATGTTTCACAATCCTCGATGTTACGATAGATTTTCTTCTCAATGAAGATCTTTTCTAATGAGCTGAAATGCCAGTTCTCTTCTAACTCACCTAAGCGAATTTGCAATTCACGCTTTAAAAGCTCCATTGTATTTAGCGCTGTAAGTCGCAAAATTTCATTTACTGATAAGAACTGCGGCTTACCATCAAGGATGACACATGAGTTTGGAGAAATACTGATTTCGCAATCGGTAAATGCATAAAGCGCTTCAATTGTTCTCTCAATATCATCGGATGAATCGGGATGAAGATGAATCACAACCTCCACAGTTGCAGCCGTATTATCTTCAACCTTTTTAACTTTTATTTTTCCTTTATCGTTAGCAGCAAGAATAGAATCAATCAAACTTGAAGTAGTTGTACCAAAAGGAATTTCTTTTATTACTAACGTCTTTTTATCCTTCTTTTCAATTACAGCACGCACTCTAATACGACCACCTCGTAGTCCATCATTATACTTTGAAAAGTCAGCCACTCCACCGGTAGGAAAATCAGGAACAAGATCAACTTTTTTACCTCTAAGAGAATCAATAGAAGCTTCAATAAGCTCAATAAAATTATGAGGTAAAATCTTACATGCTAATCCTACAGCAATACCTTCGACACCCAATGCCAATAACAATGGGAATTTAACTGGCAATGCAACAGGCTCCTTATTTCTACCATCATAAGATGATTGCCAAATAGTAGTTTTCGGATTATATAAAACTTCTAAGGCAAACTTACTAAGTCGTGCTTCGATATAACGTGAAGCCGCCGCGCTATCGCCCGTATAAATATTACCCCAATTACCTTGCGTGTCAATTAATAAATTCTTTTGTCCAATTTGCACTAAGGCATCACCAATAGACACATCACCATGCGGGTGATACTTCATTGTATGACCAATAATATTAGCAACTTTATTATAACGTCCATCTTCAAGCTCCCACATAGAATGCAACACTCTTCGTTGAACAGGCTTAACACCGTCATCGAGATAGGGCACTGCACGCTCCATAATTACATAGGAGGCATAATCTAAAAACCAATTTTGATACATGGTACCCACCTGACCATGTTGCTCATATCTTTTATCTTTCGAATTATCCAAATCTTTCTGCATTTTTTAAACTTTTATTCAGCCGATTCCAGTTCAACAATTTCTTTTTCTTCGGTAGGCTCTAATTCTTCTTCTATACGAAGATTACTTATAATAAACTCCTGACGATCTGGAGTGTTTTTACCCATGTAATAATCTAACAAACTATGTAAAGATGACTCCCCTTGCAACGTAACAGGGTCGAGACGAATTTTCTTTCCAATAAAGTTTTTAAATTCATCAGGAGAAATTTCTCCTAGTCCCTTGAATCGTGTTATCTCTGGCTTAGCACCTAACTTTTGAATAGCTAATTGGCGCTCCATATCGCTGTAGCAATAAATTGTTTCCTTTTTATTTCGCACACGGAACAACGGCGTTTGTAAAATATAAACATGATTATTTTTAACTAGCTCAGGGAAGAATTGCAAGAAGAACGTTAAAAGCAACAATCGAATATGCATACCATCCACATCGGCATCGGTAGCAATTACAATTCGGTTATAGCGTAACGTTTCAAGGCCATCTTCAATGCTTAATGCATTTTGCAAAAGATTAAACTCTTCGTTTTCGTATACGATTTTCTTTGTTAGTCCGAAGCAGTTAAGCGGCTTCCCTTTCAAACTAAATACAGCTTGCGTATTTACATCACGTGCTATAGTAATAGAACCCGATGCTGAATCTCCCTCGGTAATAAACAAGGTTGTATCCATACGTTGGGGGTTACGCATATCCGTTAGATGTGCGCGACAATCGCGTAATTTTTTATTATGAAGATTTGCCTTCTTAGCTCTTTCATTCGCAAGCTTTTTAATTCCTGCAATTTCTTTTCGCTCTCTTTCGCTCTGAAGAATTTTCTTCTTCCACGCCTCTGCTGTTTCAGGATGCTTATGTAAATAATTATCGAGCTGATTACTTACAAAGTCGACAATCCATGTACGAAGTGACGGACCACCCGGATGTGTATTTTGCGAACCTAATTTTGTTTTTGTTTGCGATTCAAAAACGGGCTCTTGAATTCTCACGCTGATAGCTCCTGTAATAGAAGTACGAACATCAGCAGGATCAAAATCTTTCCCGTAGAAATCACGTGCTGTTTTTACTAATGCTTCGCGGAACGCTGCCAAGTGAGTTCCACCTTGGGTAGTATGCTGTCCATTCACGAAAGAATAATAATCTTCTCCGTAACCGGTAGTATGCGTGAATGCAATTTCAATATCCTTAGAACGCAGATGAATAACAGGATAAAGAGGCTCATCACTGATATGCGTATTTAACAAATCCAACAAACCATTTTCAGATCG
>CANGJU010000052.1 GCA_947453935.1 Bacteroidota bacterium
CAAAAGAATTATTACAAGAAAATAATTTATGCTCTTCATTGAAATATTTTTTGACTATAAAATTACAGCTTTGGGGACTCATTCTCTAAATTTAAATCTACAGATGATCTAAATTCCATCATTAATAAAAAGAACATTAAAACTGTAGATAAATAATCAAACCTATTTTATTTGATTATTATAAATGGGCCGATAGAATAGTTTTATAAATAAATAGAAGGGGTAGTTGCAGCTAGAAAAAATAAACCACTTGTTGATACATATTGGAGTATAAGCTAGCTTACTAAAAAGGACTTCTAAAGTTTTATTTATTGATAAAGTTTTACCGTCCAATGTTGTATTAAATGGATTTTTTACAAATCCTCTAAATGTCTTGAAGGCTTCTTTTATCATTTTTTGTTTCTTTTTTTCTATACCCTTTGTTTACATCTCGATTTCATCAAACCTAAGAACAAAATATGTTGTCATGCTGAAAATCATAAAAATAATTTAGTATTATGTATTGCATAGTACTAAGTTATCTATATCTTTGTGAAAACAGATACAGAAATGAATGTTTTTGGTTCTGATTTAATACGCAAAAAAGCATAAAATTCATTCGATGAATATAGACAACACTGCAAGTCAGATGAGAAAAGGGATACTGGAATTCTGTATTCTTTCCGTGATCAAACAAGGAGAGGCCTACCCTTCTGATATCATTGAAAAAATGAAATCTGCCAATTTAAACATTTTTGAGGGCACACTCTACCCCCTATTAACCCGTTTAAAAAACGCAGAACTGCTCAAATACAGATGGGTAGAAAGCAATAGCGGTCCGCCAAGAAAATACTTCAGCCTTACCGAAAAAGGAAATGATTTTTATAAAGAACTTGAAACCACTTGGAATGAATTATCGGATGCTGTAAAAACAATTACTACTCAAAATCAATAATAGTCGAAAATTATAAATCAATAAAAAATGAAACAAGTCATCAATATCAATTATCACGGCAGAGTAATTCCCATTGAAGTAGCTGCCTATGAAATGTTGAAAAATTATACCGACAGCCTACAAATTCATTTTAAAGATGAAGAAGGAAAAGACGAAATCATCAATGATATTGAAAGTCGCATTTCCGAACTTTTTCAGGAGCAATTAAGCAAAGGCTCTACATGCATAACAGAAAACGATGTGAATGCCGTTATTAAAAGTATGGGCAAACCTGAAGAACTGGAATCAGAACCTTTATTTGTTCATGATCAATCAGACAATAGCAAACAAAAAACATATTCGGCTATTCCTAAGCGTTTGTACAGAGATGAAAACAACAAATTGATTGGCGGTGTGTGTTCAGGATTAGCAAATTATTTTAACATCGACATCGTTATTGTAAGA
The DNA here is from genome assembly GCA_947453935.1 of Bacteroidota bacterium. Taxonomy (GTDB): domain Bacteria; phylum Bacteroidota; class Bacteroidia; order AKYH767-A; family OLB10; genus CAINEC01. Next base: position 1,379 of record CANGJU010000052.1, read on the forward strand.
ATAATCTTTATTATTTTATTTTTTTCTTTTGGTGTTGGACTGATCCCTTATATAATATTATGGATTGCCGTTCCCAGTTCAGCTACAAAGGAAATTGGTTCATTGCGAAAAAAATTATATCGTGATACGGATGAAAAAGTAGTTGCTGGTGTTTGTAGTGGGTTGGCTCATTATTTTGGCATACCGGTATGGATTCCCAGACTTGTTTTTTCATTATCATTCCTAACTTTTACTTTCAGATGGTATAGTTTGATGGATATAACTCCGGGATTATCTGTTATTTACATCATTTTATGGTTGGTGATGCCTGAAGCCAAAACCACATCAGAAAAACTAGAAATGAAAGGCGAAAAAGTGGATATGAATTCTATAAAAAACTCTATTAATGAAGAGATGAAAGGTGTTAAAGAAAGAGCAGAAAAGCTTAGCGCTGTTACGGGTGAAAAAATCAAAGACATCAGAAAAGATTCGTCGAGCGCTTTGAAAAGATTTGTAAATGTAATTATAGATATAATTGTATTTATTATAAAATTCATTGCATACACAACACTTACTATCATTGGCTTGGCACTTGTTATATTCTTATTGGCTATGACATTTGCATCATTTGTTTCAATTCCATTTACCGATTATATTTTGAATGGATTTTGGCAAAACAGTTTTGCATTGGGAACGCTTTTGTTTTTCGTCATACTTACTACAGTTGGGATCATAGTTGCGTTAATTAAAAAGATTGCTGGCATCAAAACTAAAAATAAATGGGCAACTACTACTTTTATTGCTTTATGGGTATTAGGCTGGATTTCTTTGTTCGGTTTGGCTTCAACATTAGGAAATGATTTTTCAAAAATGAGTCACCGTGATAATAACGAAAAAGAATTAGCTATTGCGCAGCCCATGAATGGAAAGTTAGTTGTGAAGTTGAATAAAACACCTTATTTCTATGATGGAAAAGATAATGACATCAATTTTTTTGAAGCGCTAGATATATTTAAAGATTCCATTTTTATTGATAATGTACATATCCAAGTGTTGCGATCATTGGACGATTCATTTCATATAAGGATAGTGAATTCAGCACATGGCAGAACTAGATTTGCCGCCGACACAACAGCTGCTTCTATAAGAATCAATACAACACAAACAGATAGCATATTTACAATAGACCAAGGCATCTTTATCACTAAAAAACAAAAATTTAGAAATCAGCAAGTAGCTATTCGCATTAGCGTTCCTTTTGGCAAAAGTATAAGTCTACCAAAATCGAATAGTGTTGCTAATTATGATGACAATGTATGGGAGTTTCAAAACTGGCATAATGAGAACAAAAAGAATCAGGAATTTCAAATGACTGATGAAGGATTAAAGCTGTTGGAAAAGATGAATAATTTAGATTCATTGATTGAATTAAAGAAATTAATCGAGAAAAAAAATGATGAGCAAGCAACTGTTCCAAAATCGATTTAAATAAAAGATAGCAAAATGTTTTTTTGATTATCACCTATTATATCATAGTGAGACATACAAGATTTTCGAAGCAATTACTTTCCGATACAGAATGTGAAGTTTAAATACTAAATAATTGTATATCAGTTACTTATATTTATTTATGAATAAAATTAATGTAGATTAGCAGCAATTTTGATAATAAAGCTACCTTTTGATATTGTTATCTCTCCTATTATCTCTCCTGTTATCTCTCAGCTCTTAATGGATTATTTTGATTTGAAATCTTATATTTAAAATTCATCCTTTACAAAACTTTCATATTTTTACTTAAATATATTATTATGAAAAAAATTGTTTTTGTACTGGTTATGATACTTTTCAATACCCAATTTACATTCTCTCAGATGTTCTCTTTTAAAAAGGTTTCTTTTGATGGTCAATTTTTTAAAATTAAAGGCAGTATTTCAATATCTGATTCAATGATAATAATTAATACCAATGGGACAATTTCCAATTTAAATGTAAAAAAGGAAATGGATATGCAAGGAAACAAAACCTATAAATTAATTGTACCAGAAAAATCAGATATGGAAATGAGATTAAGATTTTCTCCATCAGATAAAGATGATGAAAAAATACTTGTCTGTGAAACCAAAGATAATTTTACCCAAAAAACCTCCAGCATAGTATATTTTTTAAAGAAAATAGATGAAATAAATTAAAACACTATTTATGATAAAACAAATTCTTGGATTGTGCCTGTTCTTTTTGATTTGTGATACATCTATTGCACAAACTAAAAGAGAAAATTTATTAAGTGAAAAAATTGGTACAATTACATTGGAATATACAAAATTAACTGATATTGAAAATTCTAATGTTAGGTATCTAATATTCTTAGGATTTCAAAATGCAAAATATCAAACTATAACAGATATTAATAGTGTAGCATTTATGGACACTATTAATTTCAATAAATTCAAAACAGACCTTTTGAATGCTTATAAATTATTGGACAAAGGAGAAAAAGTTGAGATGTCTTGGGTTAACCAAAGATATAAGTTAGACCTTTATGACTTCAGTAAAAATATTTATATAACTGAGCCTAAAGGAACAGGAGGATACACAACATTAACAAAAAGACAATTAGGAAAATTATTGGAAAACTTATATGTAATTGACTATAATAAAGACCAACTTCTACCTCAAACTACTATAGATGATTTGTTGAAGCAATAATTTTGTAACAAAGAATAGTCTTACCATTAAAATAAACCACTTCTATTTTTTCATTAGTCTTGATAGATAACTTTAACTAATTTTATTTAAATAAATTTATGAGAAAAATCTTGCTATCAATAATTTGCCTAAGTTTATCAGTTTTGGCTATTTCACAAACAGCATCAGAATGTTTTGAAGCTGGAAATTCAAAGTTAAGTTTACATGACTATGTAGGAGCTATTACTGACTTCACCAAAGCCATTGAATTATATCCTGAAAATCCTTTTCCTTATCATCTTAGAGGTATTTCAAAGATGGCATTAGATGACAACATAGGAGCTATGCTTGATTATTCTAAAGCCATTGAATTAAATCCTGAAAATGATAGATATTATTTTTATAGAGGCCTTGTAAAATCATCACTTAAAGATTATATGGGAGCTATAGCTGACTACACTAAAGCCATTGAATTAAATCCTAAAAATGCTGATGCTGTATATTATTATAGTAGAGGTCTTATAAAACCATTACTTAAAGATTATATGGGAGCTATAGCTGACTTCACTAAAGCCATTGAATTAAATCCTAAAAATGCTAATTATTATTATAACAGAGGGATGTCAAAAGTGGATTTAGAAGACAAAATAGGAGCTATGCTTGATTATTCTAAAGCCATTGAATTAAATCCTAAAGATGATGGATGTTATTTTTGTAGAGGCCTTGTAAAATCATCACTTAAAGATTACAGGGGAGCTATTAATGACTACAATGAAGCCATTGAATTAAATCCTAAAGATGCTGATTATTATTATCAAAGAGCTTTGAGTAAATTAAGTTTAGATCAAAAAAATAGTGGTTGTTTAGACTTAAGCAAAGCTGGAGAATTAGGTAATGTGGAAGCTTATGATATAATTAAAAAGTATTGTCAATAAACTTTTATAAAATAGTTTTTCCTTTAACATAAACTATTTCTATTTTCTCATTAGTCTGAAATGAAGCATTTTCTTTTGGCTTTCCAAATGCCCTTGATATTAACAGGTCTAAATTATGTAAGCTTCCTTTAGAATGGTCCTTAAGTATTGCTGCTGAAATCATTCTTTCAAGCATTGAGTAGTTAGAATCTTTTGAAATACTCTTTACTTCTGATTCTGTCAAAGCAAGAATATTTTTAATTGTATCAATTACCTGACTATTTGAATATCCAATATCATTAAGCTTTGATACTAATTTTACAGGTCTGCCTTTCCTATTTATTCTTTCAGGATGCTTATCAAAGCCACTTCCTTTTTTTAGATTATCTAACTTGTTAGCCATCTGTTGTTAATTGGTTGTTTTTTATCTATAATATCTTTTACTATCCTTAATTTTTTTATCAAGTTCATCTATCAGCTCTGATGATTCAGTAAGCTTAGGCAAGCTGCAAAGATGCTTTATATCCTTTTTTAGTCTTGAATAATACTCTGGCTTATCAAACTTTTTTGATGTCCTTAAATGCTCTATTTCTTGCATTATTCTATCCTGTCCTATATTAGCAATTGCATATAATTGCAACTGCTTCATAAAGTCTTTTGGACTATTCATATTTGAAAAATTAAAATTGATTGAATTGATTTTATCAATGGACTGATACTCTGAATGCCATCTATCAAATAAACTAATATAAAATCTCTCTTCATATAGCATTTCAGCTTTTACATCTGATACATTAAATTGCTTTGGAAGTTTACCTGTGAATCTTAGTTCATATCTCATAACATTCTGATTGGACCATACTTCAGGAATTGTTAATCTGCTATACTTTGCTTCAGCTATTTTGTTGTAAAATAACTTGGTCCTTAGTGTATTTGAATAGTAAAGACTTCTTTGCTGTGTTAATCTATTATAATGCTGACTATCCCCTAAATATTTATAATAAGATTCTGGCTTATACTTCATTAAGAAATTATCAGAAAAATCTATTCTATTAACTTTTGATTGATTCATTGGTAAATGAAGTTCATCAGATAGTTGCTCTATAGCTCTTTTTGAATCAGACCTTGTCAAAGTGTGAAAATTATCAGGTAGAAAATACTTTGCCAAACTTCCTTTCAAATGTATTCCCTGACCTGATAAACTCACTCTTAAATTCTTAAGATTTCCACTAACATATACTTGACCATCATTCTTTAGATGCTCTGTGTAATTAGAAAGATGCTGCATTGTTTTAGAATAATCAAAGCATCCTACTCTATCTATTGGAAGTGAAAAGTGTATAGTATCATACATAAGAATTTGATTATTTTTGTCAATGAATACTACTTACTATAGGACAAGTCCATCATAGTTATAAAATAACTTTGCCTGATTTCTTAGCTCTCTTATCTCATTATTAAATCCACCATCTAAAAGTTTCAGATAATAACTTCTGACAAGGTTTCTACCATCAGGAATAACAAGTATTTCAATCTCAGTTAAATCCTGATTCATAATAAACAAATAAGCATCATTCCTAAATTGAAATAAAGGATTAAGCATTCTATTTTTACCATAGAATTTATTAGGATTAGGATAACCATATCCATATTGCAGATTATTTAAATCATCAATGTAGATACTGCTTATGTTAATATTTTTACTTGTTATGGTCCATTCTGATAATCTCTTTTTATCTGCTATGATGAAGCTTTCAGGTATTGTCTTATACAAATAAAATTGACCTTTTGAATTGACAAAAAATGTCAATCCTTTATAATTTCCTGTTACCTTATCTGTAAAGCAAATGCAGTCAAGTCTTGATTCACTTTTGATTTTATTCAAGCTTCTAACTTCATCTGGAAGCACTATGAATTTATAATAAGCTTTTAGCATCTCTCATTTGCTTTTAAGGTTACAAATGTTGATGCCTGATTCTCAAGCTCAAGGTTAGTTGATTTTCTATTTTGTAAAAGCCAATGGTCTATTTCTTGCTTGTTGAAATAAATCTGTTTCCCTTGTGGCTTGTAACAAGGTATGCCACCTGATGAAGTAAGCTTATAAAGATAGCTTTTAGACAAGCCTGTATAAGCTACTACTTCATTAAAATTCAATACTACTTTCTGTGATAGCATTAAGGATTCTATATTCCTTAGTCTATCTTCAATGTTTGTAAAATCCATTTTTTTGATTTTAAAAAATTAAAAAATGGAAAAGCTTTTCCTGTTTATTGATATCAGGAACAAAGAAAAGAAAGGATAGAATCTAAAAGAAAGAAATAGGCTTTAGAGTAAAGCCTATAAAGTCTATAAAGCCTTGAATAAGTTATCTACTAAACTATAGTTTACAGGCTTTTGTTCTGGATTATTTTTGCAGTCTTGTAGAGACTGACTTAGATTGCTTCCAGCATTTGAAAAAATAGCTCTTGCTATCTTCCATTTATCTGGATTGATATGAAATTGAATTTTTTTATTTTGATAAGATTGGTCAATGAAGTAAGCAAGCAAGTTCTTTCTCTTAATCCAAAACAATGGCTTTAGAAGTGTAATTGGTTTATTTGAAAAAGCATCTTTGAATTGAATAAAACTACATTTTTCAATAAACTCTCCATTCATAAGATTAAATAGCTTTTCTAATTCATCTTGATTTCTCCATTTATAAGAGTTTATTATTGATGCCTTTTTTGGAATGCTCTTTTCTTCAATGCTATATTCATTTTTTAGTTGCTTTATTTTTAATTGAATCCATCCATCTAAGCCTACTTTCTGTGGATTGCCAGCAGTGATTTTACCAGATGCATCCATCAAAATTGGATTCTGAAAGAAATCTATTAGGTAAGCTATCTCCTTACCTTGTAAATATTCTATTTTACAAATAGGATTGGGAATTTCATCCAAATAAGACTCAATTTCACATTTGATTGGCTTATAATGGTCTTGTATGATTGTATAAGCTTCTACTATCTTGTTATTCATCATTTAGATATTTAAATCTGGAATTTTATTTACTGCTTCAATCTTTTTAGAATCCACTATTTTAGAATATACCTGTGTAGTCTTTAATGCTGAATGCCCTAATAACTTTGATAGAGTATAAATCTCTGTGCCTAAGGATAATTGTAATACTGCAAAAGTGTGTCTGGCACAATGGAAAGTGATATCCTTAGTTATACCAGCTCTTACCATCCACTTTGTCAATTCTATATTTGTATAGCTGCTATATCTCAAGCCTGTAAAAACTAAATCATCAGACTTAGCTTGACTGCCAATGTAATTCAATGCTTGCTTTGAAATATCTAAGTACTGCAAGCCTTTTGTCTTTTGTTGATGAAATGTAATCCTTGCTCCATCTTTAGTAAATTCAAGCTCTTTCCATTTAAGTTTATTAATGTCTGACCATCTTAAACCTGTAAGACAAGAAAAAAGAAAAGCTCTTTTTAATACATCATATCTGCATTCTGTTTTAACAATTAGCTTGACTTCATCAAGTGTCAGATGATTTCTTTGATTTTCAATGTGCTTAGGATTCTCAATATCAATACAAGGATTAAATTGAATTACCTTTTCCTTTACTGCCTTATTTAAGACTGCTCTGAATTTGTTGAAATATGAACATATTGTATTAGATGACAATGACTTATTAGCTTTTGTTCTTGCACTATTCTTGAGATAATCTCTGAAGTTTTCACAGAATGCTTCATCTATATTTCTGAATGCAATATCCTGACCATCAACAAAATTAATCAACTGCATATGAGCACTTTTCCAATTTCCATAATTGCCTAAAGAATCTTTTTTCTTTTCTGCAAGCTGCCTGAAGTATTGAATGAAGTTGGTGTCCTGTTTAAATTCATTTGTAAATCCATAAAGACCATTTTTTATCTCAAGCTCAGTCTTTGCTTTAATGCTTTCTGCAAGTTTTAGAATCTCTTTATTTTGCTGCTTATCAACTGGATTCTTAGGATTGTCAATTAAGTAAAGATTCAAGTACTTATAATTCTTGATATTCTTGATGCTTCCATCTTGATTTCTTGTTGTGCCTTTGTAAATCTCTAAGTAAAGACTGATACTGCCTTTTTTAGATTGCTTCCTTTGTCTTAAATGGACTTTCATATTTGATGCTATTTGCTGCTATAAAGATTAAAGATACAAATTAGCAGCAAAATAATAGCAAATAACAGCAAATTAAAGGAAAATAAATCAATGAATAATTCTCTGAAAGTATAGTAAATAGAGGATTATGATAAAGAAAGGAAAAGCACTTTACTTTCCGATACAAAACTTCGAAAAAATGTAATCTAACTTATCCTCACTGGTTACCTCACCTGTTATATCTCCCAAATGAAACAAACAAGTTCTGATTTCTATTGCTAATAAATCGCCGGGAATATTTTGATCTAATCCCTCTCTTATTGAAGCTAATGAATCTTTCATTTTCAACAAGGCCTGCAAATGTCTCGCATTCGTTACAACCGTATTGTCTGTGTTTACTTCACTGTTTACGGATGACTGATATAATTTTTCTTTTAAAATATCAATTCCATTGTTCTCTTTTGCAGAGATAGAAATAACACTATTATCATTTGATGTTTCTGTTTTTCCAATATCTGATTTGTTGCCCACCAAAAGATATTTTATTCCTGCGTCGTCAAAGACATGAATCTGCTTTGCCAATTCTTCTGAAGTTTCAGTATTGGAATCAAAAATATACAATACTATATCCGCAGAGTTCATTTTCTCTAAGCTCTTTTCTATTCCGATATTTTCAATGATATCTTGTGATTGAGTTCTGATGCCTGCTGTATCTATTAAGCGAAATAAAATACCATTGATGTTGATCGTTTCTTCAATGGTATCTCTTGTTGTTCCTGCTATTTCACTTACTATTGCGCGATTTTCATTCAACAAACAATTTAATAAAGTTGATTTCCCTGCATTTGGTTTTCCAATGATGGCAACACTCACCCCATTTTTAATCACATTCCCTAATTGAAAGGATGTTATTAATTGCTGAGTGGCAATTGCTATTTCCTCTATAAGATTATAAAATTGTGTTCTGTCGGCAAACTCTACATCTTCTGTTGCAAAATCCAATTCTAATTCTATTAATGCCGAAAATTTAATCAGTTGTTCTCTCATGTTTTTTAATTGATGAGAAAAACCACCTCGGATATTTTGTATAGCAGTTTTCTGTGCTGCTTTTGTGTTGGATGCAATCAAATCAGCAACAGATTCTGCTTGTGTTAAATCTAATTTACCATTGATAAATGCTCGTTGTGTAAATTCACCTGGCTTTGCTAATCGCGCACCATATTTTATACAAGTATTGATGATTTGTTGCTGAATATATGGACTTCCATGCCCACTGATTTCTATAGTATCTTCTCCAGTATAACTTTTGGGACCTTTAAATAATGAAAGAACAACTTCATCTATTACTTCATTTCCATCTTTTAATAACCCCACATGCAATGTATGCGAAGTCTGAATTGAAATTTCCTTTGAAGGAAATAGCTTGTCGATAATTTCAATTGCTGATTGACCACTTAATCTAATCACACCAATTGCAGCAATTCCGGGTGCAGTTGCAAGCGCCACAATTGTATCATCCCAACCTGAAAGTTTGTTGTTCATTTGTCAAAGATATAAATGATAAAATAGTAAATGAGAAATTTTAGAACGAATCCCAAATTATAGTCAAACTAACATCTTGAACCTTTTAAACCTTTTCAACTTATAAAACGTTTTTGATAAAAACAAAAAACCTCCCGTTGTATACGAGAGGCTTGTATTTTAAAAGTTTTTAACCACTATTATTCCTGCACCACCCAAGTAATTGGCTGACGCTTGTATGCTGTAACATTTCTACCATTTTGAATAGCTGGTGTCCATTTCCCAGACTTCTTAATTGCACGAACAGATTCTTGTTCCATGCCATACCCATGATTGGTTTCAGCTACAACATCACTAACGCTTCCATCTTTTGCCACAATAAATCTCACAATTACGGTATAAGTTCCTGCTGGAGCACCATTTTGACCAGGAACTTCAGCATCTAAATTATTGGATAAATATCTTCTCCAAGCACCCTCTCCTCCTGCATAAGCAGCATCTACTTCCACTTTTGTAAATACTTTATTTTCGTCATCCTCTTTAGGCAATTCAACCGCTTTAGAATTATCTTCTACTGGCGCTTGCACTACTTGCTCAGTATTATTACTTTCTACAGTTTTTGTGCTAATGACTTGATCTTCTTTTATCTCCTCAATTTTTTCTTCTGGTTTTACCTCTTCATCCTTTACGATTTTTGGAGGAGTAAACTTAATTTGATTAACCTCGGGCGGAGGCGGTGGTGTTGGAGGTGGCGGTGGTGGTGGTGGTGGTGGCGGTTCGTCTTTCTTAACCTCAGCCATTTGTGTGTCTAACACATTTATATCATCTGCTTTATTATTTTTTTCCAACACATCTGCCAACACTGTTCCAACAAAGATCAAAAGCAACAATGAACTGGTTACAATCATTGCTTTTACCAATCTGGAACTGTATGTTTTTCTTAATTCATAAGCGCCGTACTCTTTATTTCGACCATCAAAAATGATGTCTAATAAATCGGCATTTAATATTTTATTTACATCCATG
>CANGJU010000053.1 GCA_947453935.1 Bacteroidota bacterium
CAAAGATGCAAATGGAAATATCTGGATTGGAAAGCAAGATGGTTTGATTCGTTTAATTAAATCGCGCTATTCTGAGGTGACAAAACCACTGACTTCTATTCGTCGTATTTATGCATTTATGAAGCATGGGTTAAGTGCAAAAGACAGTCTTTTCGAATACAATCAAAATCAAATTTCATTAGAGTTTATCGGGCTATGGTATGCTAATCCGGATGCTGTTCATTATCGTTATCGTTTAGTAGGTTTTTCAAATCAATGGATACCAACTAAAGATAAAATTGTAACGTTCCCTAATCTTCCTCCTGGTAAATATACTTTCGAATTAGAAGCCTCTGTAAATAATCGATTTATTAATCCTTCTTCTGCAAGTTACTCTTTCAAAATAAACAAACCCATTACCCGACAATGGTGGTTTATTACGCTGGTAATACTATTAAGTACTGGTGGATTAATTTGGTATATCCGCGACCGTGATGTTCGTTTCAGAAATATGGAAGCAATGAAAAAGGAAAAAATGGAGTATCAATATGAAACGTTGAAAAGTCAGATTAATCCTCATTTTCTTTTTAATAGTTTCAATACACTAATAACAATTATCGAAGATAATCAGGATAAAGCGGTTGATTATGTAGAAACGCTTTCTGATTATTTTAGAAGCATGTTGAATTATCGTGATAAAGATGTTATACGACTATCCGAAGAGCTCGATATTGTAAGTGCCTATTTCTATTTGCAACAAAAACGATTTGGCGAGTATCTTAAACTCAACATTAATATTCCTTCAATAGTTAAAGAACAATTTTCTGTTCCTCCTTTATCAATCCAGCTGTTAGTTGAAAATGCTATTAAGCATAATGCAGTGTCACATGAAACGCCGTTGCAAATTGATATTACAATAAATGATAATAATCAGTTTCTAATTGTTTCGAATAATTTAAATCCGAAAAAAACACATGACCCATCAACGGGTATCGGATTAAATAATATTTTTAGCCGTTACAAAATATTAACCGAACAGGATGTTACCGTTATCCGAACCGATATACAATTTATAGTAGAATTACCACTAATTAAAAACACTACATGAGGATTCTAATTATCGAGGATGAAACGCCAGCGGCTGATCGCCTTAAAAAAATGATTCTGGATTTTGAACCAACAGCAGAAATTACAAGCAACTTGGTAAGCATTGCTTCCTCTGTAAAATGGTTAAAAGAAAATCAAGCACCCGACTTAATATTCATGGACATCCATTTATCTGATGGAGATAGTTTTGAAATATTTAATGAGCAGGAAGTAACTTCGCCTGTTGTGTTTGTAACGGCATACGATCAATATGCTTTAGAAGCGTTTAAGGTTAACAGCATTGATTATTTGCTGAAGCCGGTGAAAAAAGAAGATTTATCAAGAGCGCTCGAAAAGTATAAACAACGTGGCAGTTCTAATATGCAACAAATGATGGATTTGCTAAAGCAAATGAATATCACTCCATCAACAAAAGAAACGCAAAAAAGAATTATAATTCGTTACGGTGATACAATTAAGATGGTAGAAATAGCAGACGTTGCTTATTTCTATACTGAAGATAAAATCAACTTTTTATGTACGAAAGATAATATTCGTTACCCGATTGACCAGAATTTAGATGAGCTGGAAAGTATGGTTGATGATGCGGTGTTTTTTAGAATTAACAGACAATACATTATCAATATAAATGCAATTGATAAAATGCTTGCATGGTCTAAATCACGAGTGAAAGTGATATTAAAACCAACTTGTGATAATGAAACAATCGTTAGTACAGAACGGTCGCCACATTTTAAAGAATGGCTTACTGGACTAAAAAGTTAAATTTAATAAAATCCCTTTCAACACTTCAAATTACCCGCTCGGCAACATGCGTGTATCAAAATCGAAATGTGATATTACCTTTACAAAAAATTCAAGTTCTATGAATAGCAGGTATCGCATTTTAAGTTTGATGTTTTTACTTTTTAGCATGACTTTTTTCGCATGTGAGCATGAACCTTCTGTAACAATAAACGGGAACAATGGGGGCGGGAATGGGAATGGTAACGGTAACAATTCTTTGCCCCCTTGTGACCCGGATACGGTCTACTTTGAGCAGGATATCCTGCCACTTTTCGTATCGAATTGTACCATGTCGGGCTGTCATAATTCTAATTCGCACGCTTCCGGAATCGATTTAAGTTCATACGCAGCTGTTATGAACTCAAGTGTTTTAATACCTGGTCAAGCATGGAACAGCGATTTAGTAGATGCTATTACTACAACAAATCCTAATGACATAATGCCTCCACCTCCAATGTCTGCATTACCTTCTGCTCAAATTAATTTGATTAAAAAATGGATTAATCAGGGAGCTTTAGATTTACATTGCGACAATGGTTGTGATACTACAAATGTTACCTACAATGGAACTATAAAGCCATTATTGCAAAACAAGTGTACAGGTTGTCATAATGCTTCAAGTGCAGGAGGTGGTTATAATTTAACTAATTACGCTGATGATGCCAATGGTAACTTAGGTGTTCAATCTTCTGCTTTGAATGGTTCACTTTCAGGTTCTGTTCACTATACAGGAACATGGTCTCATATGCCTAAAGGTGGTTCGCAATTGCCAGCTTGTGAACTGACAAAAATCAGAATTTGGGTTGATGCCGGAGCTCCAAATAATTAATTAAATTAGCCGAGTGAAAATAGGAATAACAATATGTTGTCTTCTAGCAATTACCAGTTTAACAACTGGTTGTTATTACGACAATGAAGAATACCTTTATGGTACCTGTGATACAACGAATGTTACTTTTTCAAAAGACATTAAACCGATCATGGATGCTAATTGCATTAATTGCCATAGTGGAGGAGCTATCGATTTAACAAATTATAATGGAGTTAAAGCAAAGGTAATGGATAGCACGTTGTATAAATCAATATCTTATTCTTACTCAGGTGCAAATTCATCCAAGAATATGCCTGCAGCAGGTAAGCTAGATGATTGCTCAATTAATAAAGTGAAAGCGTGGATTGACGAAGGCGCGATAAATAACTAATCAGATGAAAAAAATTAAAATTGTAATATTAGTATTAGTTGTTTTCGGACTAGTTGCTGCAGGGATTGTTGTTTATTTTTTTGATAAGAAAACAGAAGGGTTAGAAAGTTCAAAAGCAGATTTTACTTTAACATGCGATACGATTTTTAGTGAGTTTGTAAAAGATAAAACTAGCGCGACTAAAAAATACTTAGGTAAAACTATTCAGCTCGAAGGTGTTGTTGGATCAGTAGAAAAAGACGGAAATAATGTTTCCGTAATTTATAAAACAGAAGGCGAACAAGGTAATGTTGTTTGTCGCATGGATTCAATTGATGCACCAAAGCTAAATGCAGTTGAAGGTCAAAAATTTAAGTTGAAATGTGAGTGCACGGGTTACGAAGACGATTTACTAGTAGAGCTGAGCTTTAATCGCTGTGTACTTATTAAAGAATAACAAAATAAATTACCAACTAATAAACCATATCCCAAAACAAAATTTAATCGTTACAGAATGAAAAAAAAGTTAATTATCGCAATTACAGCTGTAGTATCAATTAGTTTGCTTCTAACAGTAAAAATCAGTCACAGTTATCCTACAGGCGCTCCTGCAGGAGTTGCTAATGACCCTTCAGGTGGAAGTGCAAACTGTACAAGTTGCCATAATGGTACCGCTATTGCCGCAACTACTCAGGCTACAATCACTTCTAATATCCCAGCAGCAGGCTATACACCTGGTACAACTTATACAATTACTGCAACAGTAAATTATACAGGACGATCAACTTTCGGATTTGAAATTAGTCCGCAAAATTCTGCAGGTACGAAACTAGGAACACTTGTAGTTACAAGTTCCGCTACGACTAAGATGGTCGGTAATAAATATATAACACAACAACAAGCTGGTACTACTGGTACATCAGGCACTCATACATGGACATTCAACTGGGTTGCACCAGCGTTAGGATCTGGTTCAGTTACTTTCTGGGGTTCATTCTTAGCAGCTAACGGTAACGGTGGTTCTTCTGGTGATGTTACTTATAAAACATCTTACACAGTTGCTGAAGCTGTAGCAAGTGGCGTTAATGAGTTGCAAGCAAATACAAATGCTTTAACAGTAATCAATTTGAAAAATGCATTGCAAATTTCTTATTCTGCACAATCTGCTGCATCTGCTAACGTTGAGTTATATAACTTAAACGGAACACTTGTAAGTTCTTCAATCTTCGAACAACAAAATGCAGGTAATGTAGCTTTAAACTTCGATGTAAAAGATGGTTTAAATACAGGAATTTATATCGTGAAAGTACAGCAAGGTACACAAGTGTTAACTAAGAAGCTTGCGTTAGTATTCTAAAATTTAAATTGAAATAGTATGAAAAAGGTATTCTTCGTTTTATCAATGGTAATAAGTCTTGCTGCAAATGCACAAGATAAATACCTCACTCGAAATGCAAAAGTTCATTTTGATGCAACCTCATCTACATCTCCAGAGAAAATTGAAGCAATAAATAATCAGGTGATTAGTATCTTCAATACTCAAACAGGGCAGTATGAATTTTCAATTTCCATGCTTTCTTTCGAATTTGAAAAGCAATTGATGAAAGATCACTTTAACGAGAATTATGTGGAGTCTACAAAGTTTCCAAAGGCAGTTTTCAAAGGAAGCATTCAGGATGTCGCGAAAGTGAACTTTGCCAAAGATGGAAAATATCCAGTAGTTGTGAAAGGAACAATGGATATGCACGGTGTGAAAAAAGAAGTTTCGGCTAATGGTACTTTAATAGTAAGTGGCGGTAAAGTAACTGCATCATCTAGTTTTAAATTAGTATTATCGGATTATAATGTAACAGTGCCTAATTTAGTAAAGGATAAAATAGCTAAGGAAGCAACTATTACGGTAGATGCAACTTACAACAAAATGTAATTTGAATGAATCGTTACCAACTAAATAAGTTTCTTTTTTTAATTGCCCTGGTGGTGTTATCATCATCAGCTGTGTTTGCACAGGATGATTTATTAGGATCATTGGGAGAAGAAAAAGCACCTCGCGAGTATACGCGAAATGCTTTTAAATCTACTCGTGTAATTACAGCACAATCAATGGAGCAATTATCAAAAGGAGTTCTCGATTTCCGTATTCTTCATCGCTTCGGACGTGTAAACAGTGGAGCGTATGATGCATTCGGATTTGATCAGGCTACTATTCGTTTGGCGTTAGATTATGGTATTACCGATCGTTTAACTGTTGGAATTGGTAGAAGCAGTAATAAGAAAGAGATAGACGGATTTATCAAGTACCGTCCTATCTGGCAATCCAACAATGGTGCTCCATTCTCGCTCGTATTAACTTCTGGTTTTGTAAAAGATGGTTTAAAGTGGGCCGATCCAAATCGTGATAATTATGCGTCATCGCGTTATTCTTACTATCATCAAGTATTGATTGGAAGAAAATTCTCTGATGCATTCTCTTTACAGTTAATGCCAACTCTTGTACATCGTAACTTGGTTCTTACAGAACAAGATAATAATGATATTATTAGTGTTGGAGTAGGTTCGCGCTTAAAATTAAGCAATCGTTTAGCACTAACGGTAGAGTACTTCCGTCATATTACAGATTTACCAACCGGATATTATGATCCATTATCAATCGGATTTGATATTGAAACCGGCGGACACGTTTTCCAATTACATTTTACAAATTCATTAGGTATGAACGAACGTTCTTACTTAGTAGGAACAGATGGCCAATGGTCAAAAGGAGATATACACTTCGGGTTTAACATCTCTCGTGTTTTCACTATTTCAAAACCAAAAGAGTTTCGCAAGAAAAAAGAGTGAGCATTTAATAGAACGAAAAAGGGGCTATCTCATTGAGACAGCCCCTTTTTATTTTTTATATGTATTTATGCTATTGGAACCTTTTTAAAATATTGCATGATTTTACTCGCAGGTTTTAAAAAGCGAGTAAATATTCCTGGTTTCATACCATTTAATTTCCAAGCCATCTTATCTTCTATATTGGCTTTTAATCGCACAAAGAAACTCACATTACTTACACCACCCATTCTCATTTTAACAACAACCTTGGGTAAGTATGCAAGCTTAATTTTATTCTTGTGAATCATGCGCAGCATCAATTCATAATCTGCTGATAAACGTAATGTCGTATTAAAAACTCCAAAACGTTCGTAACATTCTTTTCTTACAAAAAATGTAGGGTGTGGTGGCATCCATCCATTTAAAAAATCGCCCTCTTCGTAATCGCCCGATTCCCATGTTCTGGTTATTTTATCAATATCATTTCTATCAACAAAAACTAAGTCGGCATATACACCCTCTGCTGCAGGATTGCTTTCAAATGTTTTTACAATATCACTGATCACATGATTCGATGCATATAAATCATCAGAATGTAACATGCCTACAATATCGCCAGAAGCTAATGCAATTCCTTTATTCAAGGCATCGTATAAGCCTTTGTCTTTTTCAGAAACAATCTTCGTGATTTTATCTTTGTATTTATCTACAATTTGTAGGGTGGTGTCCTTCGATTTACCATCAATAATCAAATATTCAATATTGGGGTAATCTTGATTGACAACAGACCGTAAAGTGTCTTCTACAGTTGCAGCACTGTTGTAGGTAATAGTAATAATAGATACTTTCATTGTGTTGGTTTGATTATAAAATGACCCGTTCTCTGATTTTTTGAGCAGGGTTGCCCTTATACATCGCATAAGCCTCTAAGGTTTCAGTGGCTACCGATGATACAGAAAGTATGGAATGTGTTTTTAATGTTACGCCAGGACAAACAATTGATAGCGCACCTACCCAGGCCCCGTCTTCAATGGTAATAGCGCCTGTTATTAAATCGAATGTTTCTTTTTTATAGTTATGGTTACCACATAACAACATGGCCCCTTGACTTAAACAACAGTTCTTTCCTATCGTTACCTGCGCTAAGTTATCTATCCACACTCGTTCTCCAACCCAGGTATAATCGCCAATGCTTAACAACCATGGATATTTAATATTTACGCTTTGCTTAATAACTACACCTTTTCCAATCTTAGCCCCAAATAAGCGCAATAGAAACACTTTTAATTTACCAAAAGGGTTTAGTGGGTTAATCAAAAACAAAGCATTGGTTATATACCAAAGCGCGATTTTAATTTTACCTGCTCCTGGGCGATACCAATCGTTATTATATTTTGATAAATCGGTTTGCTTCATCACGCAAATAATTTTTTGTTTTGTTCAACTCCTTCTTTGTCGTCGAAAATTTGTTGTGCAAAAGTAAGAGCTCCTTTACTAAATACATTAAACTCCTCCTGATTCCAATTGCAGGCAGTGTTTATTGCATTGAGAATTTCATTTTCTTTATTTAATGCAATATCCCATCCCGCATTTTTGTCCCCTAAATTTTTCCAGATGGTCTGATCTGAAATTAAAACAGGACATCCAGCCGCCATACTTTCTACAATCGAATGTCCGTAGTTTTCATTAAAGGTAAGTAAAATGCTGAGATGATAACGACTCATGATATCAATCACCTCGGAGTTTTCTATTATACCTCTGTAACTAACTTTTACATGCGATGGCATCGTTTCAATCACAGTAGTACATTCATTCCAGTAGGCTTCGTCTTCTATGGGTCCGTATATATCAAACTCAATTGAATTGCCTGCTGGTAGTGTGCTTAGTAGTTTTAAAGTTCCCAATAAATTTTTCTTTGGCGAAATGCGCGACAAGAAAAACATTTTTAAGTTGCCTTTATTTTTGATGCGATTAACATTCGTTAATTCGCGTGGCTCTACTAAATCGATTGCAACATGCACTTTTGTAGTACGACCAAATTGTTGATGTATTTCTTTTTCTTCGGATGTTGAACTTGCATGAAAAGTAATTCCTCGATATAACCCCATCATTTTTGTTGTAAACAAATACGATTTCTTTTTTAGTGCTTTCAATTTTAATGCGCCTTTACCAAGCATGCCTCGTGGCGCCAGTATTACTTTTCTTCCAGGTAAAAATTTCTTTCGTATAGTAAGTGGAAGAAATGAATAGAAATATGAAAACATCGAATTCAAATAAAGAATGTCCGCTTGCGCTTCAAACATTATTTTTTTCAGATGTTGTTTTGTTCTTTTTTCTTGCGAAATATAATATACATGACTTCCATCTTTTAATTTGATCCATGTATCCAGTTGCACTCCCGCATAAGGCGCATCAGCATGTAAATCACGATCACCTGTAACAATATAAAAATCATATTCTGCTCTTAAATGTCCAGCCATAGCAGCTACCGAACGAATTTGTCCGCCTGCTTTATAGCCAGGTAAATACCAATCAACAAATACGAGTATTTTCTTTTTACTGCTCATGATTTAATTAATTGCAAAAGTGTTTCAGACCATTTTTGTGGTGTATTGATATTTCCTTTTGAATGACTTTTTTTCATCATCGCAATTAAAGTTGCATCGTCGCTATTAATAATTTTTAGCAATGCTTCTTTTAATGATGATTCATTTTTTGGTTCACAAAAAAATCCATTTTCATTTTCTGAAAGGTATGCAGTTGCAGCACTGGTGGTTGTACTGCAAATTAATGGATAACCTGCCAGTGCATACTCCTGAACAACTACTCCCCAGTGTTCATAGTGCGTAGGAAGAATGAAAACTCCTGTTTGTTGTATGATAGTGGATAATTGATCAGGTTGAACAAAGCCAACATTTTTTATGAATGTGTTATCTGGAAAATTTTCTTCGAGATGTCCTTTACCTAAGCAATACAATTCCCATCCCTTTCTTTCTTCTTCACTTAAATTTGAAAACACATTCCACAATTCCTGCGTTCCTTTTAGTTCTGTATATCTTCCAACAAAAATAAATCGATGTGGAAATTTAGTTTCTTTTTCTGCTTTTGATTCATCATAATAATTATTGTACAAATCAACATCGGCACAATAAAGTCCTTGTAAAATTTGATCTTCTTTAAATCCCAATCGCATTGCATAATCAGCATTTGGTTGACCAGGCACCCAGCAATTTGTAAATAATTTCGGTAAATAAAACGGAGCAATTAAAGTTGCCAAGCGTTGCTTTAAAGTTCCCTTCCAGATATTATCTAAGGTCATCACAACAGGAACTCGTTTTTGAATGCTTTTGCAAACAGCTAAATAGCCTTTGTCTGCCCAACCACATACGTAAATCAAATCGGGGTTAATGCCTTCCGTTAGTTGTATTAGTTTTTCGTTTGTATATTCTTTACGATTATAAGTAGTAATGTTTTTACCAAAAGAAAATTGAAACGGGGCCACACTGTTAATAGGATAATTCACTACATGAATATCTGCATCATATTTTTCTGCGAGATGTTTCATGCATGCTACTGTATAGCCAGCCAGCTCAAAGTACAGGAACAGTATCTTCTTTTTTCTCGACATTTCTGAAGTGTAATAATGAGATACATGCTAAGGCCATAATGGTAAAAGGATTTAAAGATCCTTGGAACCAGGCTTCGAATGTACAGGAGAATAAAAATGCAAATAGGGTAGGCAACGATAAATAATTATACGTAATGCTTTTGAAAAAATTCGTAAGTAATCCGTACATATATAGTATCAAACCAATTAATCCAGTATTTAGCCATAGCGCGAGATACGTATTATGTACACCACCTAAGGTTCCTTGACTTTGTAGCCATTTTTGGTTTATTTCAAACAATGTTTCTTCGTAAGAGAATCCACGGCCTAATAAGAAATTATCCTGGATATTTTCCCAGCCAAATTGCCATGCTATTAAACGACCTGATCCATCCTCTAAATGTTCAACACGTAAATAAGAACCTAACCCTAATGTGTTAACGATGAGTGGTAGATTATCTGTAATGATTTGATAAAGTAATCCTGTAATTAGTAGAATAACAAAGCCAAGCATTGGCGACATTTTATAAAATCGTGCAAAGAATAAGAAAATTAAAATAGAGAAGATACTGTTTCTTGATTCAGATAATAAAACAGAGAGTGCGAGAATTCCGAAAATTAAAATCAACTGTTGCAGCGAAAACAATTTCGGATGCTTTTGAAGCGTAAGCATAATCAACGCAAAGAAGATTGTTGCAAATGATCCGATACCATTGGGGTTACCCATTAATCCATTATAACGGCCAACTAAGAATGTGTAATCCACAGGCATTACAATAGATACCATAAATCCTGCAAGTAGTACCAATGTTCCTGACCAAATCCACAATGTAAATAAATGTTTTCCTTCATCTTTTGCTAATTCATGTGTTACATAATTTGGTATTAATGCAAACATTAGCAAGAATGAAAGTGTTTTTTGAAAGGCAAGTAGTGGAATAGGATTTCGGAATACAACGATAAATGCTAATATAAAAAATGCTAAAAAGGGATACCATATTTTACTTTTCTCTTTAAACGATTTGGTGTCGAGTAATACAAATGCCGACATAACTAATAATGCAATATCTTTTGTTTTACCTGCGAATACAAACTCTGGTTGTCGGTTATCACTAAAAAATAGAAGTAATGCAAAAGAAACAATCATCTCTGCATACATTCCTTTCCTTTTGAAGAGTATTAATCCTAATGGAACTAATACCATTGCAATTTCTGGAGCAATAATGCCGCCCATTACCCAAACAAGGATAACAAGGTAAAACTGATTATTTTCTTTTAGAAATTGCAACATAATGTTATAGATAGGATAGCTTACTGACCGTCCCGTGGCTTCGGGATCGAAGGAAGCATGGATTCAAACAATTCAATATGTTTGCGGCCAACTATCTCCCATGTAAAGTTATTCATTACTCGTGTTCTCGATGCTTCCGACATTTTTCTTTTATCATCAGCCGATAGTTGATAATAGGTTTGAATGGCTGCTTTAAATGCTCTTTTATCGCCTGCATCAACCAAATAACCATTCTTATAATCGACTAACTCTGCGGTAGCTCCTGTATCAGAAACTATAACAGGCATGCCATGTACCATTGCTTCCAAAACAACTGTTGGCATCCCTTCAAACAATGTAGGGAATACAAATAAATCAGAAGTCTCGTATAATTCTTTCAAGCGCTCTTCTGATGCAAACCCCACATATTCTACATTATCAAATTGATATTCTGCTGTAAATTTTTCGTAGAGTGGTCCTTTACCAACTACATAAAATTTCAATTTCGATTTATAACCTTCACGATTCAGTGTTTTGATAGATTCAAGTAATACATCAATGCCTTTGTTAAATGCAAAACGTCCTACGTACAATAACTTTAATTCTTCCGCCTCAAAGTTTTTCGTGGGCAATGCACATTCGTAAACGGCATTCGGTATTACCGCAATTTTATCATTCGAATAATAGGTTTCGTTTTTCAAAATAGTTGTTAAGCGCCCACCTAATGAAATTACTTTTGCTGCATTATGAAATTGGTACCGCTCCATCATGCGCATAGGCAATGTTTTTAAGCGATCATTTTTTGTCAACCC
>CANGJU010000054.1 GCA_947453935.1 Bacteroidota bacterium
AGCATCTTGTTTACTAACCCAAGCGGATTTAATAGCCATCACAATCAGGCCTACAATCCCAAGTACGGGAATCAAATAAATTATATTGTCCATAAGTTCATTTTTAGGGACGCGAATTTACCCCTTTTTGCCCTTTAAACCAAAAAATCTGCTCTTTAAAAGTGGCGATACTTTTAATAATAACCTTAAGGAAATATAAGCAACCACTTTGTTCGACTTTTATCCTCTGAAAATCAGAGGGCTAAGACTTATTCCTTGATAAAAGAAAGTTCTTTAGTTTGATTGTTTTGTCTGATGCGACATTGATAAAAACCAGGGTTTAAAGCGGCAATATTGATGGAATTATTGCTGTTCTTGTCAACTTCAACTTGCATGACCATCTTTCCTGTCACCTCATAAATAGAAACCAGCGACTGATTTTGAAGTCCGTTAAGATGAAGGATGTTGGAAGCTGGGTTTGGATAAATACTACACCCTTCTAAGCTTTTTATTTCCTCCAAGTCATTACAAGCATCTACATATATTGTATCAAAAACTGTTGTTGAGCAGCCAAACTGATTTACAAAAGAATAACTTATTGATTGGTTTCCAATTCCAGAAATTATAGGGTTGAACAAGTTATTATTAACCCCAGTCCCATTAAATATTCCTCCAATTGGTGAAACATAATTTTCAAGATTTAAAGGTGACGAATTGAAACATAGAGATGTGTCGATATTAAAAACTGGAGTTGTTGTAGGCCGAATATGAAATTTAATAGTATCAGAAGTAATACCTGGTCCACATGAGCTATTAATACTACAAAAAAACTCAAAATTATTTAGCAAAAAAGGAGGATTTTTAATTTTCAAATTATTGGTGGTAGCTCCACTAAAAACACTATCATTTTGAATATCTGTAAAGATGCCGTTAATGTTTCTTTTCCAGCGATAGCCAGATGCATTAATGCAGGAGACAGAATAGTTAGTGCTGTCATTATCACAAATAATTGGAGATATTGGTTGTGAAGTGACAGAAGGATTTGCGCTGACACAATTGGAGATAAAATAAATTAAAATATCTCTTCTGACAGTTCCAATCAAATCTCCGCCTCTATATTCATTTACTAATACTGCAATTATATAATTGGCAACATTAACAGGTGTAAAATTTAATATGCCCGTGTGATGATCTAATAATATTGGGGTAGATGAACTAAATGGATAATTAATAGAATAAAGTGGCCCATAACTAGATGTTGTATCATTAATAGGACACTGCATTTCACCTCCTCGCGGCTCAATGATTGAATAGGTTAATGAATCTCCATTTATATGCGTTGCCCCAAGATCGTAAGAAAAATTATTTCCAACACAAAAGCTTAATTGAGATACATGATTTAAAGTAGGTGATGAATGATCTACCCATAAGTTATTTAAATGGGCATCTACAATCAAGCTTGGCTCCCAACCGTTATTAATAACACCCATACGACAACATTCAAACCATACAAATTTCCAATCGCTTGCCGTATGTGGTAATTGAACAATTCCTTGATAATCGGCAGTGTAACCATCATTTGGGCCAATAGAGCAAATTGAACCACAAGGTGGTGCAGGAATACTATCTAGAGTGCCAATGAAATTTAATGTAATTGTGTCAGAATAATTTTGTGAAACAGAGGATATACAAACACTAACGGTAGGTTTATATTGAATATAATCAGCCGCTGTCGAGTAGCAACCACCATAATATCGAAAATTGATTAAATATTCGTTAGGCGTTCCTGTATAAATATAAGTTAACTCGCCCCCTGTTAAATGAGAAGCCTTTGTTCTAAATCCTGTAAATATTATTAGAATAAATAGTAATGAGCAAATAGTTTTCTGCATAATTTAATAATTAGCTTTATTATACAAGATGCAATTATTTAAAAATAGGTTGCATCTATATTTTAAAACAATTATCTAATCGAAAACTATCATTACCTGTACTAAATTATTCCTTGATAAAAGAGAGTTCTTTAGTTTGATTGTTTTGTCTGATGCGACATTGATAAAAACCAAGATTCAAAGACGCAATATTGATGGAATTATTGCTGTTCTTGTCAACTTCAACCTGCATGACTATCTTTCCTGTTACATCATAAATAGAAACCAGCGACTGATTTTGAAGTCCGTTAAGGTGAATTATATCGGAAGCTGGGTTCGGATATAAAACAATAGCTGAATTGGAATTTTCCTCGATTCCACTACAAATATCTACCGTTATGGAATCCATCGATGAACCAATGCATCCATTTAAATCGGTGTAACTATAGTTGATGGCAAAGCTTCCAGCACCACTTGATGCAGGATCAAAATTATTTCCGATAACGCCCCAGCCCGTAAAAGTGCCACCGATGGGCGAAACATAGTTGGTTAAATCCAGCAGACTTCCATTTTCACAAAGTGTTGTATCGAGCGTAAGGCTCACAATAGGCAATGAATTTACTGTTAAGTCGAGCGCAATAACACTATCACAACCCAATGAAGAAGTGTAAGGGAATACATAGTTTCCTGCTGTTGAGTAATAATTTCCATTAAACAATAATGAATCACCCTGACAAATACTCTGAATCGTGAAGACATAATATCCTAGATAAACAGTAAGGTTGGTCGTTATCGTACTGTCGCAGCCGTTAGTAGTGGTATATGATTCTGTAAATGTACCACTATTAAATTGCCATCCTCCATTAATAAAAATACTGTCGCCACCACAAATACCTAAATCAATTTGAATATTGTAAGCAGGTGAAAATGACAGCGAATTAATAATCGTACTGTCGCAGCCGTTAGTAGTTGTAAAGTTGTTGGTGATTGTTGTGTCAGTGAAAAAATAGACACCATCTAAAAGAATACTATCGTTTGCACATGTACTGAATGTATTTACTAACGAGTAAGAAGGTAGCGAATTAATAGATAGTATAGTCGTATCGCTGTTTCCACATTGATTAGTTGCATAAACAGAAATGTCAGCATTTGAAACGGAATTATCACTAATCAATATACCAAGTGTATCTACTCCAAAAATAGATACATCTGGAGATGATGTATTCCAAGTGTATGAATCTGCATTCGGGATTGTATTGATTGAATAATCGATGATGGTGTTAGCACACGGATTTAAATTATAGTTTGAAAAAACGGGAGCAGTGGGAATATTATTCACGGTAATTGTAACTGTATCCGAATAAACAGGGGTACCACAAACGCTTGAAACACGACAGATATATCGAGTGTTGTTAAGTGAAGCGGGGATGTTATAAATGTTTAATGTATTTGTGCCAGGAGCACTGAAAATTCCGTTGCTCACTATATTGGTAAATACACCATTTACTTCTTGTTGCCATTGATAACTTAAAGATGTTCCCGTTGCTGTAATTGTTAGGTTACTATTACTACCCGAGCAAATTGTTTTAGAGGTAGGCTGCGCAGTTATTACTGGAAATAAATTCACTTTTAGAAAAACGGCAGTTGAGGTATCGGAAGAATTACAAGGGCCAGATACAATGCAACGATAATAAAACATATTCATATTGGCAGGACAACTTGCCATGTTGATTGTTTTAGTTGTAGCACCAGAATAATTAAAGTTGTTTACAACGTTCACAAATCCGAAACCTGAATCGACTTGCCATTGGTACGTAAATAGTCCGTTACCTCCTGGCGATTGAACATTAAAACTGCAATTATCGTTTTCACAAACAGCACGCGAGGGTGTATAGGAAGTGATAGCAGGCACTTTTAAAACTGTCAATATAGCTGTAGAAGAAATTGCATTAGGCACAATTGGTCCATAGGCTAAACAACGAATTTCCGCAGCATTATAAGCAAGACTTAAATTTGAAATAACCAATGTTGATGTTGCGCTGCCACTCACAGATCCTGTATCGGCTAAGTCGCTCCATGTACTATTACTGAAAATTTGCCAACGCAACGAATCAAAATCTAATGCAACTACATCAAACGTTGCAGCAGTGAATTCGCAAGTAGTAATGTTACTCGGATTAGAACTGAACGACGGGGCATTAGTAATTTGAGCGTTTGATTGTAAAGTACAGAAAAGAAAAGCAATAATGGATACAACTAAATTTTTCATTTGAGATTCTATTTTTAGAAGTGCGAATTTAAATAATACATTCAAGAACTTTTAAATTCTAGTTATTAGTTTCTTTTCATTTAGGGGCAACAATCATTGTAACAATCGGGAATAAATTTTACATTTGTATTAATGGTAAAGCGGTTACTTATTTTCCTTTTTGTTAGTTTGTTTTTTAGCAAAGCAAATGCTGCCGGACCTAAATCGCTTTTGGTTCCTGTACTGTTTACTATTGAAAATGGTAATTACGATTTATCTTATGTGATAGTTAAGAAGAATGGAGTGGCCCTATTCACAAAAATAGGGGAGAA
The DNA here is from genome assembly GCA_947453935.1 of Bacteroidota bacterium. Lineage (GTDB taxonomy): Bacteria > Bacteroidota > Bacteroidia > AKYH767-A > OLB10 > CAINEC01. The sequence continues at coordinate 4,431 of CANGJU010000054.1, forward strand.
GAATATGAAGCTGAAGCTTGAATATGGCAACGAATATTTATTATGCTTTGGCAAAGAAGGATACATCACCAAACAAATTTTGTTTAATACTAGTCTTCCCGAAGGTATAGATACTACTGCATTAGAACCCTATAAAATTGGTGTTCGAATTTTTAAGCAATATGAAGGAGTGAATATTGTGATTTATAATCAGCCTGTTGGATTTATTCATTTTATTCCAGAGGATGAGGGCTTTGGTTATGATACTGATTATACAAAATCTATTTTATCAGAACTTGAAATAACAGAGAATATTCTGATTCAAAAATCGAAAGAAGAAAAAGAAAAGCAAAACAGTGATGTACTTGCTAAAAAGAAAGAAGTAATAAGAGAATCAGAGAAGACAGAAGTAATTCCAGAAGTAAAAAAAGAATTGGCTCACGATTCTACTTCTTCGAGTATAGAAAAAAATAATCGAAAAGAACAGATTGCTACCAACGATTCTGTTCAAATCAAAAAACCAATAGTTGGCGAAGGTGATGAACAACCTGTAACAAACCTTGGTGTTGGCGATGGAGAAGACTCGAAAGGAAAGGTAAGTATGGATAGCGGCGAGGATAAAATCCAGCAGCACTTATATGTTGCATCTGGCGAAGAGCCCATCGAAGAGAAAAAATCTGTTTTACCTGAGGTTGAAACAATAACCCGCGAGATAATTGAAAAGAACAGAAAAATTACCGAAGTAGAAGTCTATTTTGAAGAAAAAAAATCCATTATCCGAAAAGTAGTTTATAATTGGGGAGGTGTTTATTATTACAACATCGATAATAAAACCATCAGCGAAGATCAGTTTTATTCAATTATAAAAAACAGTAAGCGCAGATAATTATTTTGAGAGACGATTTGTGATTTCGTTGGTTAAGCTTCGCGATACAGGAACTCTAATACTGCAATTTTTTAAGTTTAACAGATAGCCACGGGCGTTAGCTGAAACAGAAACAACATAATCAAGATTTACAACCCATTTTTTCTGACAACGATAAAACGCAGTGTATTTCCTTAACTCTTCGCGAGCGTCCTTCAACGACATTTTTAATTTCAGTTCATTCATCAAGCCGTTATTGAAAAAATAAACAGCAACGTATTTTTTTGTTTCTGATAAAAAGATGATGTCTATAACTTTAATTTTCTTCGTTCCATCAACTGTTTTAAATTCAACCAATTCGTCTTGCTGATTGCTTAATCGCTTTTTATAGTTCAGTGAATTGGAAATAGCATCCGCTTCTTTGTTTAATGTCTTATTCAGGATTTTCTCATTTAAAATTACATAGGTAATAACAAATGGAGCTGTTGCAAATATGCTGATAATTGGAAATAATAAAATATTGTAAAGATTATATTCTCCAACATAAAAGAAAGAATAAAATGCAACTAAAATTGCTATCAACAAAACATTCCAAAGTATGAATAACACTTCTTTTTTAATTGTCCATTCCATCTCATTGCGCATTGGAACAAAGAATTCAGGAAGTATCAAAGCGTTAAATAAAATAATGCACGAAGTAATAACACCACCCTTAATTGCAAATGATAAGACCTCTGTCATGTTTATTGAATCGAGGTCCAGTGGCTTGATAAAAAACAAGATGAATGTTACAAATATTCCCCACGACAAGCCAATGCCGGCTTTAATAAATTTGTTTTGTAATAGGGGATATGGGGTATTCGCTAATTTATTAAACACTGTAAAACGTTAATTTATTGGAGGTAATTTTTTTGGAAAAATAAAGAGTAAGCGGGAATATTTTTGCTTCTGGCAAGTTGCGCTAGATTGTCCTGTGATATGACAAAGTAAAATACTTTCGATGGATCACTCTCACCTAATACATTTGCTGATTTTAATATATCTAAGTAATAAGCCATCGCAATTTTTGAACTTGCAAATTCAGTAATCATGATGTATTGATATGTTAAATCGATATTACCATTCTTAACTTCCAGCTTTTCATTTGTATAGTTTACATTATTAAAACTCTTTATGCGATTGATAACATCAGGTGTGTTTAGGGCATTACTCTTATACAAAATCAAAAAGTATTGTTTGATATCTGGTACAAATAAATAGTTTGTTGTAGAATCAATTAAATTTTGCAACAAGCTAGTTGTAGTAGAAGTATCTTTTGGTAATTCCTTAATATTTTTTCCGTGCATGAAGTCTAGAATTTCTTTCGCACGCGTAGCTACAGAATCTTTCGGATGGTTTCTAATAACATCTTCTAATGCAAGCTCAAACTCCTGCGCTGTTTTTGTTTTTCCAACAGCCATTGCTTTTAGGAGCGAAAATTTAGGAGCTAGTTTACTATTCGGGAACAAAGCATCCGCTTCTTCTTTACGTTCAATTACATCTGCATATTGTTTATTCAAATAAGCACGATAAGTGTTTTCATAATAAACTTCTAATACGGCTGTTTTTTTCTTAAGTTCTTTATAGTAATTCGGATTAGTAATCAGCTTTGCATATTCTGACTCCGGATAATTTGTCAAGAGATAATTTTTATAGGTCTCGGCTTTTGCAGTATCATTTAACGCCATTAATGTTCTATACAAATTATAATAACTTGGTTGTTTGTACTTACTATCTGGAAAACGTCTGTTTAACTCTTCAAAACTTTTTACACTTTCTGGAAAATTTAAAAGCTGTTCGCGATAAATCACGCCGCAATTATACAATGCCTCTGCTACTTTTAAATTCGATTCTAATATAGCTTGGGGCGTACCAGGAATCATACTCAAATAAGCAGTTTTTCTTGCAGCAGCATCCAGTTTACTGATTGAATCGTTTATAGCCGATTGATTATTGGCTGTGCTATCACTTTTATCACCACCATTGTCATCACCATTTTCAACAACTACATCTTTCTCACTTCTTCTCCAATTATCTTCTAATTTTCGCGTTCCCCATTTCTTTAAAAATTCATTGTATCCAAAAGAGATGGATGATTGATTGTAAAAATACCATGAACCTTGTGCTGTTGCACCTGGTCCGTTAACATCTCTTGTCTGACTCTTAAGCGTTTTTTCTTCGAGGATTTTTTGCTCTTCTACTTTCTTTTTTTCTTCCTCTTCTTTTTTCAATCGTTCTTTTTCAGCGTCTTCGAATTCAATGATGCTTTTAATTTTTGCTTCTCTCTCTTGCGGATTAAGAGAGGCAAGTGATTGTAAACTGTCTTCTTGTTGAATAACTTTTAGGTTTTTTACTAAACGCTCTAAACTATTTTTCTTCGATTGAATATCTAAATAATCGGGATGATCGTTTGTTAGGTTGGATAAACAACTATCGTAATAAGCAGCAGCAGGAATGTACTGCGGACGATTATAGAAAATATTTCCTAAGGCCAAATAACTCTGCGCTAATTGTGAAGTATTGCTCGTAGATGCGCGAACAGATTGGTTTAATAAAGAAATAGCTAATTGTTCGTCTTTTTCTTGTTGTGCTATACCTGCAAGAGCATAGTAAATTTGATCTTTATACTCCTCATTCTTTTCATCTCTCAACATTTTGTTCAATTCCTTCTTCACAATTTCTCCTGATCCACTGCTAATATCGTAACAACGGGCTCTGTTGATGCGTGCGTTGAACGACATTTCGTAAATCGGATTCATTTTAATTACTTTCTCGTAATTCAAAAATGCTTCTTGTAAACTGTCTTGCTTTTGAAGTAATTGAGCTAAAATGAAAGTGTATCTTGCTCTATCGTCTTTTTTAATTGCTGTAGATGATGCTTTTCTCAATGATTCAATAGCTCTTGGCACATCGTCTTTCATCAAATGATATTGCGCTACAACAGCATTATAATCACCTTTTAAATTCTCTGGAAATTTTTTATCGTTTTTTAAATAATCTAAAAGGTATTCGGCATCGAGCGTTTTGCCTAATTCGAGATATGATTTACAAAGCCATAATAATGCCTCAGGACGAATTTCACTCTCTTTATATTCAGACGATATGTACTGAAACGTTTCTATCGACGACCAGAAATCATGTTTATAAAACTGTGCTTTACCTATCAAAAGATAACAGTCATCAATCCATTTATTACGCTCTTCTACTTTGTTGTCTTTTTTGCCTTTCAGCACCATTGAGTTTCTCGATATGGCAATCGATACTTTTTTCATGGCCTCATCCATATCCGGAAAAACAGCCTTGGCTTTGTTTAAGTCGCCATACTTAAAAATCGAAAGCACACGATCATATTTATCTTCATGCGAAGTAGCAAGGCTTTGTGAACCAGTGCGTACCCGTTCACGGGCATTAAAGAAAAAATTATAGTGCGTAATCATGCCATGGTAGTTTCTACTTACCACATTGTTTTTCTTTACACTGCAAGACGACCAAAACATTGCAATAAAGAAAATTGCAATCAGGCCTGAAGAAATTTTAATAACCCTTGAATTTATTCGCACAATACTTACTTGGTTTATCGATCTGTAGAGTAAATAATAATCTTACAAATATCGTAAATTTAGTCGATAATTTAAAGAACGTTGCCTCGTAAAGAATATTATATTTGTACCGATGCCTATCTCAAAAGCAAAAAGGAAAAAAATAGCCAGAGTCCTCAAGAGCAAGTTTCGTTTCGTAGTAATGAATGATGAGACGCTTGAAGAAAAATTTTCCCTTCGCCTTACTCCTATGAACATAATTGTGGTCGGTGGTTCCTCTGCTTTATTGCTGATTACTTTAACATTATACCTAATTGCCTTTACACCTATACGTGAGTATATCCCTGGGTATGCGGATGTGAATATGCGCAGAAATCTGATTAAGATGACCTTAAAAACAGATTCCTTAATGCAAAAATTAAATGCAGACGAAAAGTACTTATCTAATATGCTCGACATTTTGAATGGTAAGGCAGATACAACACTTCCAAAAAAGAAGACAGGCCAGCAGCTTTATGATTCTATTCAGCAATTGAATAAATCAGATGCCGATTCACAACTTCGTTGGCAGATAGAAAATCAGGAGCAATTTACCCTAGTCAATAGAGGCGATAAAGCCTTTTCTTCCGGTATTGGTAGTTATTCATTTTTTACTCCATTGAAAGGGAATGTTACTTCTAAATTTAGTACTGCGCAAAAACATTATGGAATTGATATCGTTTCAAACGCTAATGAAGGGATTAAGTCGGCCTTAGACGGAACTGTAGTAATTGCCAATTTTACCTCCGAAACGGGCTATGTTATAGGTGTACAGCATTCGAACAACCTGTTTACGTTTTATAAACATAATTCGGCACTTTTAAAATCGGTTGGCGACTATGTAAAAGCAGGAGAAGTAATCGCAATTATTGGTAATTCGGGAGAGTTTAGCAGTGGGCCACATTTACATTTTGAACTTTGGTACAATGGAACTCCAGTTAATCCGTTGGATTATATCAACTTCTAAGAGAATGAAATATTATTGGGTCTTTTTGATTGGATTTATTGTTTTAATGGAACTATCCTCTTGCGGTCCTTCCAGCAATCAGAAACAGTTAAAATCGATACCTAATGGCAATGATAAACTCCTTGAAAAAAAAATAGAAAATATTGTAAAAGATTCACTAATTAATGGTAATTTTACTACTGCGAATACTTCGGGTAATTTTTCTGAAGGCCAGGGTTCTGAAAAGAAAAAATCTACAGAAAAGCCAAATCGCAAAAGTGTTTCACAAGACCTTACCCATCCCTTTCAAACACCAGTCGAATTTGTGGATGAAACATCGGACCCTGCCTTTAATTATTCTTCTCCCAACGAATGTGAAATAATATTAGCAGACACCTTGCAGTAAGCACTTGTTTCTTTCTTAAATTCGCTGAAAATATTTTAAGTTTTGAAAAAAAGAATTGCCATACTTGGCTCAACAGGATCAATAGGAACTCAGGCACTTGAGGTTGTTGAACAAAATCCTGATTTGTTTGAAATAGATTGTTTAACGGCCAATTCTAATGCTGATTTATTAATCGCGCAAGCAAAAAAATTTAAGCCCAATAGCGTAGCAATTGCCGACGATTCAAAGTACTTACAAGTAAAAGAGGCATTATCCAACGAGCCAGTTAAAGTTTTTGGTGGCTATAATTCGATTGTGCAATTAATGTCGTTAGACTCCTTTGATCTGGTATTAACAGCAATGGTTGGTTTCTCCGGTTTAGCACCAACGCTAGCGGCTATCCGAAATAAAAAAACAGTTGCCCTCGCAAATAAAGAAACACTGGTTGTGGCAGGCGATATTGTTACTCAATTAGCATTAGAAAATAATGTGGCTATTTATCCTGTCGACTCCGAGCATTCAGCTATTTTCCAATGTTTGTATGGAGAAGTTGGTAATCCAATTGAAAAAATTATTCTTACCGCAAGTGGTGGTCCTTTCAGAGGAAAAAAACGAGAAGAACTGGCAACAGTTACCCGAGATCAGGCATTGAAACATCCTAACTGGACAATGGGGGCGAAAATTACCATCGATTCAGCATCACTCATGAACAAAGGACTTGAAATGATTGAAGCCAAGTGGCTATTTAATTTGCGTCCTGACCAGATTGATGTTATTGTTCATCCTCAATCCATTATTCACAGCATTGTTCAATTTGAAGATGGCTCAATGAAAGCGCAGATGGGTTTGCCCGATATGAAATTACCTATTCAGGTGGCAATGGCTTATCCTCATCGAATTAAAAATGATTTTCCTCGTTTCGATTTTATGAATTATTCAAATTTAACATTTGAAAAACCCGATTTAGAAACGTTTCATTGTTTGAAGCTGGCACAACTCGCTATGGATAAAGGCGGGAATTTACCATGTATTATGAATGCTGCTAATGAAGAAGCCGTAGCAGCTTTTTTAAACAGAGAAATTGGGTTTTTATCAATAGCAGAAACTATTGAAGAGGTTATGTCAAACGCAACGTTTATAGCAAAACCTACTATTGACGATTATAAAAATTCGGACGAAGAGGCCCGAAGAATATTTAAGGAAAATCTCGCGAGGAAAAAGTTTGTAATTTCGCCTGAGAATTAATTTAATTTTTAATTAGAAAACAATGGATGCATTGATAATGGCCGGGCAGCTAATAGCTGGCTTGG
>CANGJU010000055.1 GCA_947453935.1 Bacteroidota bacterium
AAAGCGACTGATTTTTCGAGGGTGCAATTTACGCATTAAAATCCCCTTGTCAAGTGTTTTGTGTAATCATTTTTAATTCTTGTTACGAATAGTGTTAAGTGCATTGAATTACAGCTAGTTTATCTATATGAGTGTATACCTTTACTAGCCAAATGGAATTCTCACCTAATACGCAACTATTTTGATTTTATTGTTGATAAACAAATTGCAATTGTTGTTTTTCTTTTCGATTATCTGATAAATTTACGATTGAAAATAATTCCCGTTTACTATGTCAGAATTAAGCATCGAACAAAAAAACAAACTGGCTCAAATTGATTCATTGTTTAAACAATTTGAAGAAGTAACTAATACTTCAAATATTGATGCGGACCAATTTTCCGAGCTGGTAATCATGGGTAAACTAAATCTGAACGACGAAGAGTTATCAATGATGGATGATCGTGCAACTCAACGTAAAGATATTTTCAGTAAATCAACCGTTGCAAACAAAAAGGCTTTTTAATTTTCTTCGCAGCCGCAATAAATAATACCTTTGCGCAAGAAATCATATTATGAGCGATAGTAATAAATTAACAGATTTATCTTATTTAAGAAGCTTAACTGGAAATGCCAATGATAAAATGGCAAAGTACATAAGAATGTTCACGACGGGGGCGCCGCTGAGTTTACAGCAAATTGAAATGTATTCTTTAAACAAAGACTGGGATGCTGTTAAACAAACAGCGCATGCTTTAAAGCCGCAGGCGGGATACTTCGGAGCTAAGGGCACAGAAGAACTTTTAAAAGAAATTGAAAGAATGGCGGGAGACAAGTCAGAGCTTGAACGAATGCCAGCCGCGATACAAAACTTAAAAGCGCAATTAGATATAATTGTTGCCGAGTTAGAGGAATCACTAAAAGAATTTGATAATTAAAATGGTAAATAAGAAATTAATTTACATCGTTGATGATGTTCAGATGCAGCGTGAGTTATTGGCAGATCACTTAACAGCCAATATGCCAGCTTACGAAATACATTGCTTCAGCACAGGCGAAGAGTGTATCGCTGCCGTTAAAGTTCGTCCTGCAGAAATTATTTTTCTGGACTATAACCTGAATTCACAAGTTAAAGATGCAATGGATGGCATTGAGGCTTTACAAGAGCTAAAATCGATTGCACCACAAACAGAAGTTGTGATGATTAGCGGTCAGGATAAAATTGAAGTAGCTGTAAATACCATTAAACATGGGGCCTTCGATTACATCGTAAAAGGAGAAGGAGCATTTGTAAGAGCCGAGAAAGTTGTATTCAATATTTATCGTTTTCATAAACTAACCGCAACGGCTAGCCGATATAAAACATTAATGATTCTATTTGGTATTGGAATGTTGCTGATGGTAATATTAGTAATCTTCCTTCAGAACAACGGGTATATCCGAAATTCACCAGGCTGGTATTAAGAACATTTACAATTACAAAATAAAATCCCGAGCCTCCCTCGGGATTTTTTGTTTTATATCAATTAAAATTAGTTTGTTAATAAACAACAGTTATTGGTACATTCAAAGTTTGATAAGTGATAATTTTTAGATAGGTTTGTTTGATAAACCAATTAAACTATGTCAAAAAATATTTTTGTCACAAAATCTCTTGATGTATTATTAAAAGAAGCATCGCAAGAAGGAGAACATACCTTAAAACGCACACTTGGCAAAACCAATTTGGTAATGCTTGGTATTGGAGCCATCATTGGTGCTGGAATATTTGTCTTAACAGGTGCTGCAGCATCACAACATGCTGGTCCTGCTGTAGTCATTTCATTTATTGTTGCTGGTATCGCCTGCGCATTCGCTGGATTATGTTATTCCGAATTCGCTTCGATGATTCCTATCGCGGGAAGTGCTTATACTTATGCGTATGCAACTTTAGGAGAATTCATTGCATGGATTATTGGCTGGGATTTAATTCTTGAATATTTATTTGGAGCATCAACAGTTGCTGTTGGTTGGTCGGGATATGTAACTAGCTTTCTAAAAGATTTTGGGATAACCATACCCGAAGCATTCTGTAGTGCACCCATCTCTTATGATACTGCTACACACGTATATCAAGCAACTGGTGCATTTATAAATGTCCCAGCTATGTTTATTATTGGTTTAATGACGTGGTTATTAGTAGTAGGAATTAAAGAGTCTGCAAACTTTAACAACGTAATTGTTGTAGTTAAAGTAATTGTGATTTTATTGTTTGTTTTATTTGGATGGAAATACATTCATGCTGAAAACTGGACACCATTTATTCCTGAAAACACTGGTGTGTTTGGTGAGTTTGGTTGGAGTGGAATTGTACGTGCAGCAGGAATCATCTTCTTTGCTTATGTAGGATTTGATGCTGTATCTACTGCCGCTCAGGAAGCTAAAAATCCGCAGAAGGATATGCCTTGGGGTATATTGGGGTCGTTAGTAGCGTGTACGATTATTTATATTCTTGTTGGATTAGTAATGACAGGTATCGTAAGCTATAAAGAATTAAACACACCAGCTCCGATTGCAGTTGCAGTAAATGCTGCAGGCGATGGATTAAATTGGTTACGTCCATTGATTAAAACAGGTGCTATTGCTGGTTTAAGTTCTGTAATCTTAGTCATGTTAATGGGACAACCACGTATTTTCTATTCAATGTCGAACGATGGATTACTACCTGCATCATTTAGCAAAGTGCATAAGAAATATAAAACTCCATATGTAACAACAATAATTACAGGAGCAGTTGCTATGTTGGTTGCAGGGTTATTTCCAATTGGTTTATTAGGAGAGCTTGTTTCAATCGGAACATTATTAGCTTTCGTTATTGTATGTGGCGGCATATTAGTTTTACGTTACAAACGCCCTGAACTACATCGTCCTTTTAAAACACCATTATTCCCTGTTGTACCAATTTTAGGAATTTTATCTTCTTTAGGTTTAATGTATTTCTTACCTGGTGATACTTGGATTCGCTTAATAGTATGGATGGCACTAGGAATTATAATCTATTTCGCATACGGAAAGAAAAACAGTAAATACGGACAATCGTAAGCGTTAGTAATTAATTTATGGAACAACAAACAAAGCAGGAAGGCCTTACACGAACGTTAGGACTTAAAGATGCAACAATGATGGTTGCAGGATCAATGATTGGATCAGGGATCTTCATTGTAAGTGCTGATATGAGTCGTAATGTAGGTGGAACCGGTTGGTTGTTGCTCTTATGGTTAATCAGTGGTGTTATAACGGTAATGGCTGCACTAAGTTATGGTGAGCTTGCCGGTATGATGCCTAAAGCTGGCGGACAATTCGTTTACATTCAACGTGCATGGGGAAATCTAACAGGCTTTCTTTATGGATGGAGTGTTTTTACTGTGATTCAATCAGGCGTTATTGCTGCTGTGGCTGTTGGATTTGCCAAATTCTCCGGAGTATTTATGCCATGGATAAATGTCGATAATGTATTATTCTCCTTAGGCTTTGTTAAAATTACCTCTGCAAATCTCGTTGCTATTGCACTGATTGTATTTTTAACGTGGGTGAATAGCCGTGGAGTTAACGGAGGAAAAGTAATTCAGATGGTTTTTACATCTGCTAAATTATTAGCACTGCTATTTATCATTGTAACAGGAATCTATATCGGATTAAATAAAGATTACTTTGCTCAGAATTTTTCGAATATGTGGGAAAGTTCTCAGTGGCTACAAAATGCAGATAAAACATGGAGCCTGCAAACGATTTCTGGAATGGGATTAATCCTTGCTCTAGGAACAGCAATTATCGGCTCCTTATTCTCAAGTGATGCATGGAACAACGTTACCTTTATTGCAGGAGAAATTAAAGATCCACATCATAATATTCCTAAGAGTTTATTGTTCGGAACCGCCATCGTTACTGTGATTTATATGTTGGCGAATATTGCTTACCTCGGATTACTTCCTGTTCATGGAGACCCGACAGCAAGTGGCGTATTACAACAAGGGATTCAGTTTGCTACCAACGACCGTGTAGGAACAGCTGCTGCATCGCAAATCTTTGGAGAAGGTGCTTTGTTTCTAATGGCAGGATTAATCATGGTTTCTACCTTCGGATGTAATAACGGATTAATACTATCAGGTGCTCGCGTTTATTACGCAATGGCGAAAGAAGGTTTATTCTTCAAAAAGGCAGGTACGTTAAATAAAAACAATGTTCCTCAATTCGCATTATGGATTCAGGCTGTGTGGGCAAGCATCTTATGTTTATCTGGGACGTATGGCGATTTATTGGACTATTGCACCTTCGCATCATTGTTATTTTACATTGTAACAATTGGTGGATTATTTATCCTACGTAAAAAAGAACCAGACACAGAAAGACCTTACAAAGTTTTTGCATACCCTATTCTTCCTATCCTTTATATAGTGATTGCAACCGCTATCTGCGCTATTTTATTAGTCACTAAAACACAAAATACCGTGAGCGGATTAGTAATTGTAGGTTTAGGACTTCCAATCTATTATTTCATCAAGCCAAAAGCTGAGATAAAATAATTTTTAGGTTTATATACTATTTAATTTAATGTAGCGTTCGGGGTTTAATTCACCATTAAATCAACCAAACCTTATGTTCAAATTAATTACCTCTGCTGCGGCCGTAGTTGTTGCAGGCATTGCGCTATTTCTAACTTCTTGCGGGTCATCGACCATTGCAGAAAGGAAACCCGTCGACCAACTAGATTCGGTTAAAGTCGATACCGGAATTGTTAGAGAGTTAAAAGATGTTTATCGAATATATCGAGTAAATGATAAGATTGATAACATAAGAGATGAATTTGGACTTTATTATGAAAATGATAGTATTGCTGCTACAAATGTTATTGCTCGATCATTTAATTTAATTGATAGTTTAAAAAACACTGCTTTTTATGATGATTCACTTAAAACATTCAACACATATCATTTAATTGGATTTGAATTAGTCAATAAAGCTATTCTTGCGAAAGGCCTATCGTCTGATTCATTCGTAAATGAATTTGAAAGATACAAAAAAGCGAAAGGGTATTATTTTGATTACATTGATAACAAATACTCAACGAATCACTTTTTGAAAATCAGTGAAGAAGAATACAATAAGCAAATCGACAAACAACAATTTATAAAATCACCTGAATATGCCCACTATTTATCAATGGCTAAATCAGATTTAAAAGGCAGCATTGAACTGCTCAAGAAAATTGTTTCAAACACAAAAAGTTTTCAGGAAAAATCAATTTATCAAATGGAGTTAGCTAACAGCATAATTAATAATTTTAATAAATTAGACAGTGGTGAAGTTGAAAATGCGATTAAAATCTATGAAGACATCTTAAAAAACAAGGAGTACTCCCTATATAAATTCGAGGCATGGCGAAGATGGAGAACCACAAGTCAGGCGTTTATATATGGAACCATGAAGGATGCTAACATACCTAATACCAGTTATGATAAATTACGTATGGAATGTGCTTCACAAATTTTAAATCATTATGTAAATCATCCCAAAGATGAAATGGCATTGAATCAATTTTTAGATTTTGCCTCGCATAATATTATTTATCGTAATGGAGATTTTGAAAAATCAAATCAATTTGTTGAGGACTTTTCTGATTTATTTACTATCGGACAGAATTATGAATAATATTATTTCTATTTTTATAGAATAGTATTATATGGGATTTCGTTTTCAAAAAAGAGTTTCATTAGGAGGCGGACTGGGATTAAACATCAGCAAATCGGGTGTTTCTCCCAGTTATCGCACGCGCTATGGTAGTATTAGTCCAAGAGGATTTTCATTTAGAACTGGAGTAGCAGGACTAACCTATCGCAGTGGATTTGGCGGAAGAAAAAGGAAGGGAAATGCAGGTGATGCTTTACTCCTTCTTTTTGTTGCTTTTTGGCTAGTGATTATTTCACTGTTAATTATTCTAAAACTAATCGAGTTGTTTTTTTGGTTACTAACCGAACTAATTAAATTTATTCAGCGTGTTCAATACAGGAGACAAATCAAAAAGGAAGTTGAAAAGTTTAAAGATTCAACTATAGTTACTGTTTTAAATTTCCAAGCTGATTCTCTACCCGAAGAAATGCGAGAGATGAAAGTCATTTTTCAAGGTGCATTAATAGATAATGGAAGTATTGTTGAGAAAGATCAGGAGGTAGCCACTTTTGTAGTGGGCGATAAAATTGGTAGAATGCATGCCAATAAAGCTGGTAAAATAAAATTCGCGAAGCTGCCTGGCGATAGGATGCGTATTGGAGAGTGTGTTTGTATGATAGAGACGATAATGAGTTAATTTGCTCGCGATGGATCGCGATGGGTTATTGAATCAATTTGCTAATGAGTTAATTTGCTATCGGTATTGACGACTTGGATTTCTTATAATAGAATACTTAAAGGCAAGTGATAACTCATCTAAATCTAAATGGCATTAACGCTCAATACCATGGGGGGACAGCAGCCCCACCCCGCAGTAAAATTACTCAGTGGAAAATAATTATTCGGTTATTAAACATTTACAAACGTTTAAGTTGAACTGATGACTTGTAATAAAGTGTATCCGAAGGATTCTACTTTATTGTTTGATGATTTGATGATTTGTCCCGATAGAAATCTATCGGGATTGAAAATTTAACTCTCTCCCTATTCATTGATAACACGCGACATTGCCTATTTGAAAATCATAATTCGATAATTCATATTGAGTATTCATTAATATTTACGTTTCAAGTAGTTTTCGTCTTTATTTTTCTACTTTTATTGAAAATAGCATTTATGAAGAATTTATTTACTTTAATAATCTTAGTTTTCTTATCAAACGGATTAATTGCACAAAGCATCATTAAAGTGCATGTGGAAGAAAACACCTTTAAAACAATTTTGCCAGGAGCAACCATTGTTGTTAAGGGAACTACAAATGGTACTTCAACGGATATGGATGGGAATGCAACAATCACCGCATCATCATCCGATAGTATTGTTATTTCTTTAATGGGATATAATACACAAACAGTTGCTGTTGGTAATAATAGTTCTTTATCAATTTTACTTGCTTCCTCTGATATAGAATTAGGTGAAATGATTGTAGTAGGAACTAGAAGCGCAGGAAGATCACGAACAGAAACAACAGCGCCTGTAGATGTCATAAGTGTTAGCAGCTTACTCACTAATTCGGGTCGTGCAGACATTACAAGCATGCTTAATTACGCTGCACCTTCGCTCAACGCTAATAAACAAAGTGGTTCAGATGGTGCTGATCATATTGACCTTGCTACACTCCGTGGATTAGGTCCCGATCAAACTTTAGTATTAGTAAATGGTAAACGCAGACATCAAACAGCTTTTGTTGCAGTGTATGGAACACGAGGTAGAGGAAATTCAGGAACTGATTTAAGTGCTATTCCAGTTTCTGCAATTGATAGGATTGAAATCCTTCGTGATGGTGCATCTGCCCAATATGGTTCTGATGCAATTGCAGGTGTAATAAATATTGTAACTAAAAAAACAACAGGCTTTTTCACAGGAGATGTTGGTTATGGTGCTTATGCTGATAAAGAATTTAATCCTGCTTATCAATCTCAATTAAAGCAATATGAATCAGGAAATAAATTAGATGGGAATGCTTTCTCATTGAATGCAAACTATGGAATTAAGTTGGGTAAAAAAGATGGGTATCTTAATTTGTCGCTTTCTGCATTAAACCAACAGAAAACTTTTCGTCAGGTTTTAGATACAGCCAACTTGTTTACTAACGCTGATGCATTACCAATAAATGTGTATCGCCGTGCAAATGGAGATGCGTCTTTAACATCTATCGGGACTTTCTTTAATGGAGAAATGCCATTGACAAATAATAAAACAACGCTTTATACTTTCGGAGGATTTAGCTTTAAAAAGTCAGATGCTTTTGCTTATTCTCGTAATTTTTCTGCTAGACCTAATCGCTTTCCAACAGATGCTAATGGTAATTTAATTTTTGTAGATGGCATCATGCATACAACACCTGATGGTGAGGTATATTACAATCCTCATATCCAAACAGCCATTTCAGATTTATCATGGGCATTTGGAGCGCGTGGTGAAACAAAAAACAATTGGCTTTGGGATCTTAGCAATACAATTGGTAGAAATGATTTTCATTTTTATGGCGATCAAACATTTAATGCATCACTTGGAACAGCACAAACGAATTTTGATAATGGCGGATTTTCATTCCTGCAAAACACCACAAACTTTGATATGCACCGAAAGTTTGAAAAGGTAATGAATGGGTTACAGTTTGCTTTTGGTGCTGAACATCGTTTAGAAAATTATACACTTTACGCTGGAGAAGAAGCTTCTTATCGTAATTATGATACAAGTGGTGTTAAAGCATCAGGCTCACAAGGATTCCCAGGATACCAACCAAAAGACGAAGTAAATGCATCACGCAATACAATCGGACTTTATGCAGATGCTGAATTAGATATTACAAAAAAATGGTTGCTTACAGCAGCGTTACGTGCAGAAAATTACAGCGACTTTGGCTTTACTAGTAATTATAAAGCAAGTACTCGCTATAAGATTAGAGACAATTTAAATATTCGTTCTTCTGTGAGCACAGGCTTCAGAGCGCCATCACTACAACAAATAAACTTTAGCTCAACCTTTACAAATGTACAAGGCGGATTAGTTTCAGAAGTTAAGATAGCTCCTAACTACAGCGCATTAACGAAAGCGGCTGGCATTGACGACCTAAAACAAGAAGTATCTTCAAATTTCAATATCGGAATGACTTGGAGTCCAATAAAAGAATTCAATGTGTCAGTAGATTTTTATCAGGTAAAAGTAAAAGATAGAGTTGTTTTGTCGGGACAATTTGATGGTGCAGATACTACACTTGATCCAACATTTTTAAGTGTATTACAACAAAACAATGTTGATTATGCACAGTTTTTTGCGAACGCTGTGAATACTACAAATAGTGGTGTTGATATAGTTTTAGAATATAAAAAAGTGACATTAAAAAATTCATTGCGTTTACAATTATCAGGAAACATTCAGAAAATGTCGATTGATAAAATTAATGTTCCTGCTAAATTAAACGACACTAAACAACATCAGCAAACCTTTTTAAGTGATCGTGAGCAATCGTTTATTCTTGCTTCTGCTCCTGCTTCAAAATTCTCATTTAACGCTGAATATGGATTTAAGAAGTTTGTATTTGGTGCACGCATAACCTACTTCGGAAAAGTTACCCTTTTAGGTTATGGTGAAGATGCGCTTGGTATTAATCCGCAGGTGCCAACCGATTTTGATCCGACTGTTTATGTTGCCGATAAATATGTTTATGGAGGTAAATTGGTAACAGATATAAATGGTACTTATAAAATGTCTGAAAAAATTAGTTTGATTGTTGGTGTCGATAATCTACTTAACATCCATCCTGACTTAGGTGCAGTAGCAGTTGCAAAATACTGGGCATTTAATAATGAATCGGCAGGGCCGTGGGATGCCGTTCAAATGGGAGGCAACGGACGCAGATTATATGCACGCTTAGCATTATCATTTTAGTATCTTAATAATAAGCCATCATTAAATTTTTGGTGATGGCTTATTTTCATTTTTAGTGGAATTCCTTTCGCATATTCGATGAGAATTCTCTAATTTTGAATGATTGAAAAAGATTCTGACTATTTCGTTTGTAGCGTTATTTATCGCGAATGTTTTTGAGCTACATCAACTGGTAAAGCTCCCAGCATTAATGCATCATTACTTCGAACATAAAAGCGAAAATGAATATCAGTCCTTCACAGAATTTTTAACTGACCACTATTTCGAACATCATGATCATGCGACTCAAAATCATAAGCATGATGATTTACCATTTAAGTCAACTGATTGTTCTTCGTTTCATGGAACGATTGCTTTTGTTCATACGTTAACGTACAGTCATTATCAACCAGAATTATTTCTTACTGATTTAATTAAACAACCGACGTTGAATTTTTATTTTCAAAATTTCGTTGGTAAAATTTGGCAGCCACCCAAAATATAATTGGTTTTTATCTCTTCTTTGCTAAATTACTTTTAACAATTAAATTCACTAAGCGTTATTAAACTATGCTTAATAAAATTATTGCGTTCTCTATAAAGAACAAATTAATCATTGGTATACTTACCATTGCACTGGTAATTTATGGTAGCTACCAATTCACTAAATTGCCAATTGATGCAGTACCTGATATTACCGACAATCAAGTTCAGGTGATTACGGTTTCACCTTCTTTAGGCGCACCCGATATCGAGCGACTCATTACGTTCCCTATTGAACAAGCGAATAGTAATATTCCAGGCTTGAAAGAAATTAGAAGTTTCTCTCGATTCGGATTATCGCTTATTACGATTGTGTTTAATGATGATGTCGATATTTACTGGGCACGACAACAAGTTACCGAGCGACTAAAAATTGCGGAAGATGAAATTCCGAAAGGACTTGGTACACCAACACTCGCACCCGTTACAACAGGACTTGGAGAAATTTATCAGTATGTACTTCGTCCTGAAAAAGGATATGAATCGAAATATACTGCAACCGAATTACGTACTATTCAGGATTGGATTGTTCGTCGACAATTACTCGGCGTAAAAGGAGTTGCAGATGTAAGTTCGTTTGGCGGAAGATTGAAGCAATATGAAATTGCTATAAATCCTTCTACATTAAAAGCGCACAACGTAACCGTAGATGATGTATTTACTGCGCTCGAAAAAAATAATGAAAACGCAGGCGGTGGTTATATCGAAAAATCATCCACCGTACTGTTTATTCGTACAGAAGGACTCATTCAAAAAATTGAAGATATAGAATCGATTGTTGTAAAATCGCTTTCTAACGGAACACCGCTTCTCATTAAAGATATTGCAGAAGTGCGAATCGGACAAGCTACGCGCTATGGTGCGATTACTTATAATGATGAAGGCGAGGTAGCAGGAGCTGTGGTAATGATGTTGAAAGGAGAAAATAGCAGTAATGTTATTAAAGATGTAAAAGCACGTATTGAACAAATTAAATTAACGCTTCCTAAAGGTGTTATTCTTGAGCCCTTTCTCGATAGAACTAAAATGGTTGATAGTGCAATCAGTACCGTTACAAAAAACTTATTAGAAGGAGCTCTCATTGTTATTTTTATTCTGGTGTTGTTTCTTGGAAATGTACGCGCAGGATTTTTAGTCGCTTCAGTTATTCCATTGTCGATGCTCTTCGCAATTATAATGATGAATATTTTTGGTGTGAGTGGTAATTTGATGAGTCTTGGTGCGCTCGACTTCGGATTAATTGTAGATGGAGCAGTAATTATTGTAGAAGCTGTGATGCATAGTTTACTACATAACAG
>CANGJU010000056.1 GCA_947453935.1 Bacteroidota bacterium
AGGGTTGTTATTACGCTTCTGCAACAGGCATTACTGTAACATACGATTTATCATCTCTTTTCTTACGGAACATAACTGTACCATCTACTAAAGCAAATAATGTATGATCTTTTCCGATACCTACATTTTCTCCTGGATGATGTTTTGTACCACGTTGACGTACGATGATATTACCTGCAATCACTCGTTGACCGCCATATATTTTAATACCTAAACGCTTACTGTGTGATTCACGACCGTTCTTGGAACTACCGACACCTTTCTTGTGAGCCATTTTATTTTAATTTTATTCGGTTAATAATTAATTAAGCTGTGATTGATTCAATCTGAATTTTAGTAAATGATTGACGGTGGCCATTCAATTTCTGATATCCTTTACGACGTTTCTTTTTGAATACTAAAACTTTGTCGCCTTTTACATGTGCCAATACCTTAGCTGTAACTTTTGCTCCTGATACGGTAGGCGCACCTACTTTCACAGAACCATTATTATCAACTAATAATACCTGGTCAAAACTTACTGAATCTCCTTCATTTGCATCTAAACGATGAACGAAAACCGGCGCATCCTGAGATACTTTGAATTGTTGACCGGCAATATTTACAATAGCGTACATGATAATTGTTTATTACTTTCCTTCTTTTAAGGGAGGGCAAAGTTAATATTATCTTTAGAAATAAACAAGCAAGTGTTGAGAAAGTTGGACTTAAATTCTTAATGCACTCAATACAAATTCTTAAAACACTGTTATTCAGTTATTTTCTTAGGTTTTATTGCTATCAATCCTACTCCACCTAAGATAGCGACCATGGCTAGAACCTGAACTCCATTAACGGTTTCGCCATCTGCAAATCCCCAACACATAGCAACAATAGGTATTAAATAGGTAACAATGCTCGCGAACAAAGGTCCCGCAATTTTGACTAATTGAAAATACAAGTAATTAGAAACTGCTGTTCCAAATAGGGCCAGTGTACAAATGCAAGTAAATGAAAAATTAGCCTCCGGCATTGTGTCAAATCGCTCTAAAAAATCAGTTGAAAACAGATAAACGGTATAAGGAATACCTACAAATAGCAACCCTGCCCCAGAAATAACCAGTGAGTTAATAGAGGAAAGTTTACCCTTAATAGTATTAACACTCAGCCCATAAAACAACGTAGCCAATACAATTAATGCAGCATAAAAAAACTTGAACTCAATGCTACCATCGGCCCTTACAAATACCAATGTGGCTGCACCAATAAACCCTACCGCTACACCAAGCTTTTGAAATAAGTTAAATCGCAGTTTAAAAATAGCTGCGCCTATCAGCAATGTAAATACAGGGGTTAGTCCGTTAAGCATGCCCGCCACCGAACTGCTCACGTGAGTTTGAGCAGTAGCAAATAATAATGCAGGTATTCCCGAGCCAAAGACTCCGACCACTGCTATATACTTCCATTTATCGGCTGGGATATCTTTTAGCTTACTTGCAATTAGTGGTAACGTTGCAAAACAAGCAACCATCATGCGAATAGAAGCAAGCTGATCAGGCCTGAAACTAATTAGTCCGCGCTTCATTAAAATAAAGGAACTACCCCATATTAATGATAATAGAACCAGATAAATCCACTTCAACGATTTCCTTGGTTCCATTTATCGCTTCTTACTTTTTACCGTTTTGAAATCCTTACGACCATGTATTTCCTTTTTCTCATGAAATGCTCCTTTGAAATCAGGATTTTCTTTACGCTTCTGGCGATCTATTTCGCGCAGCATTTCTTGTCGCTCCTCAAATGGTGTAGTTAAAACCTCTACTTTTTCCGGCAATTGGAGTTTTTCAATTTTTTGTTTGATGAGCTCTTGAATTTTCTGCAAATGATATTCATCAGCAGGTGTAACAAATGTTAAAGAGGCTCCTGTTTTAAAAGCCCTTCCTGTTCTTCCTATTCGATGCACATAATCTTCATAAATGATAGGCACATCAAAATTAATTACATGTGTAACATCGGGAATATCTAATCCTCGGGATGCCAAATCAGTTGTAATTAAAAAACGCAGTTGCTCATCCTCACGAAATGCCTGCATAGCATTGATCCTAGTTTGCTGTGTTTTGTTGCCATGTATAATACGAACATGTTCTAATCCATAAACACGCTCCATGTATTTTCCAATATCAGAAGCAATGGCTTTTGTTTTACAAAACACAATTACCTTTCTAAAATTTTCATCTCTGAAAAGATAATTTAAAAGATTGATTTTTGTTTTGATGTTAGGCAACTCATAAACTACCTGACTAACGGTTTCGGCGGTACGAACTTCAGGCGCAATATTAATCTCTATAGGAAATGCCATAAAATCACCAGCAATTTTTTTCACAAGTTCCGACATAGTTGCCGAGAAAAGTAAATTTTGACGCTTGCGCGGCACTACTTCTAATATCCGATGAAACTGAGAGATAAAACTTTTATCCATTAAACGTTCAGCCTCATCCAACACAAGGTATTTTATTTTTTTTGTTTGAATATGACCAGCTAAGTACAAGTCTAAGAATCTTCCAGGGGAAGCAACTAAAATATCAATCCCTTGACTAACAGCTGCAATTTGTTCTTTTGCACCTTGCCCTCCAAAAACCACGGCATATCGTAAGTCAGTGTATTTAGTAAGTTCTTTTAATGCATTACCAACCTGAATAGATAATTCACGTGTAGGCACAAGTATTAATGCTCTTGGCGAATCCTCTTGCGCATAATTCAACAAGCGCAATATAGGCAATAAGTATGCGGCTGTTTTGCCCGTGCCCGTCTGAGCTATGCCAATTACATCCTGCCCTCCTAAGACAACAGGAATTGCTTTTTGCTGAATTGCGGTGGGTATTTCATAACCCAAATCACCTACAGCATTTAGCAATTGTCGGTTAAGTTTAAAATCGTTGAAAGAATTCACGCTGCGAAATTACAATTAATTATCGTGGCTAATGAGTGTTTATCGTAATAAGGTTACTCTTCCGAAAGTTTCCATGTGTTTTCGTTGTAGAGACTTGTATTCCATTTTGTAAACAAATACTCCTTCTTGCACATAAGTACCCTTATAGGTTCCATCCCATGTTTCTTCTGGATTATTCGTCTCAAATAAAATACGCCCCCATCGATCTAATAGTTGAAAATAAAAATCAGATACATTAACGGTAAACAATTTCAAGACATCATTTTTGCCATCATTATTAGGAGTAAAACATGACGGAACAAAAGCATAAGAATTTATTACGTGTAGCAATACATTACTTGTACTATCTATACAACCTTTATCACTTTCTCCAATAAGTGTAATGATATATGTACCTGAATCAGGATAAAAATGAATTGGACTTTCTGTATGTGATGTATCAGACCCATCTCCAAAATTCCAAATATAATTAACAGCACCTACCGATAAGTTTGTAAACTCTGCCTGTGAGTAATCATCAAACAAAATAGTTGGAGTAACATTAAAATCAATTTGAGGTATTGGATGCACTGTGATTAAATCCGGCATCATCATACTTGATTCACATCCTAGAGTTGAAGTCACGGTTAGTAAAGGTGTGTATACTCCTGCAATTGAATAATTATTTGTAGGAGATAAATCACTTGATGAATTACCATTACCAAAATCCCACAAGTAAGTAACATTTGAAGGAACAACCAATGCATTAAAGGTATAATCTAATGCACCACATGCAGCGGTATCAGTTTGATTAAAAGTAATAACTGGCAAATTCTGAACATTAACAACAAAGTCTGTTGTATCACTGCAACCATTTCCATCAATAACCACAAGGTTATAATTCTGTGTAGTAGCAGGAGCCACATTTACGTTAGGAAGTGATGGTAAACTATTACTCCATTGATAAGTTATCGGCAATACCTGATTTACAACACTTGCATTCAAGTTACAATTATCTCCAATACAAATCGAATCAACACCACTTATTGAAACGACTGGAATAGGAACAGCATTTATCGTCAATGAATTATTTTTCAAACATCCATTAGCATCTGTAACGGTTAGGCTATACGAACCTGGTAAAAGATTTAAAATATTATCATCGGTAGAACCGTTACTCCACAAATATGAATAGGACTGAACTCCTCCACCCACTATTGCCTGAACAGAACCATTCGGTAAATTACAGGTGCTTCCTTGAACAATTAAATTCAATTGAAGCGAATCAGGCTGATTAACAACAAAACTATTTGTTGCAGTACATCCTAAATAATCCGTAACTGTTACTTGATAATTACCATGAATTAAATTCAATGCGTTTACACTTGATGATATACCAGGAGACCATAAATAATTTAATGGTGCAATTCCCCCAATAATTGTTAATGCTATACTCCCATCATTACTTCCATAACATTTAGCGTCATCAACAGCTCCATTTATTAAAGGCAAAGGAATAACGGTGACATCAAAATCAGAGGTATCACTACAACCATTAATATCTACAACGATTACTTGATAATTTTGCGATTGAGCAGGAACAAAAGTAGCTGTTGGTGCATTAGTACTTACAGGATTCCAGTTATAGTTATAAGGTGATGTTCCGTTGTTGACATTGGCAGTTAATGTTACTGAATTACCATTGCAAATCGAATCGCTCCCAGTAATTGTTAATGCAGGAATACTAGTTGAAGTAATATTAAATGTTGTATCACTAATACAACCAAGATTATCTGTTATACTAAGCGTATAAACACCAGGCATTACATTTTGATTGTTTGATGCTACTACACCATTGCTCCAATTATATGAATAACCAGGAGTCGCGCCTGTTGGGTTTACATTTATAAATGCATTCGCTAATTGACAAGTAGAATTTGTTATAGTCGCATTAAACACCAATGCTGTTGGAGATGTAACAGTTGCATTTGCAATCGAAGTACATCCGTTATTATCTGTAACAGTAACGGTATAATTCCCGTTGATTAATCCGCTACCAATATTACTGCTTGATACATTAGGCATCCACGCATAAGTATAAGGCGGAGTTGCACCAGAAACATTCAATGAGATACTGCCTGCAGAACCTCCGAAACAATTATTATTCACTAAGGAAGGTATAACGTTTAATGCAGTTGGTGCAACAACAGTATTTGTTTGCAAAAAAGTACATCCATTCTGATCAGTAATTGTCACAGTGTAATTACCTGCAAGCAACGAAGAATTCACTGCACTTGTCGCTCCATTCGACCAATTATAAGAATACGGTGCAACACCTCCGGTTGCGTTAATTGTAATACTTCCATTCGTTCCACTTGCACATCCGACATTTTGAATTATTGCGGGATTAGCATTTAAGAAGGAAGGATATTGCAACACAACAGTTTCTTGTTTACTGCAACCATTCGGATCTGTAATTGTGCAGGTATAAGTCCCAGGACCTAGATTATTAATTGAACTGCTTATAGCTCCTGTATTCCATAAATACGTAAACGGACCAGTACCAGAAACAATTGACGTAGATGCGCTACCGTTATTCTGGGGCATACATCCCGAAGGCTGAACGGATTGAATAGATGATTGAAAAGGCACTGATACCGTAACATTAACAGTGTCATGTAATGTCACTATTGCTCCGTTACAACCATTATAAACTACCTGCGCAACATACTGCGTATTTTGTGTAGGACAAACACTGTATAACGAACTATTACTGATAACGCTTCCATTTTGCAACCAAGAGAAAGAAACTATACTTGGCCCCATTGGCAAAAAACGATAGGCATCATTGTTAGCTGTCCATACCGTATTGTTTCTTCCTGATATTGTGTATGCAATTGTGGCATTTGCATTTTGAATACCCTCGATAGCCAATCCGTTGTTCCAACCGGTACAAACGGGTTTGTTTTTAATATAAATATCAATCGCATTCGTTGTTTCATACAATACAATCTGCGATGTTAAAAAAAGCGGAATGGAACACGAACCTGTTGCAACACTATTTGGGTCGCCATAATATGGCACTTCATAAAACGACACGATTAATTTGCGACTAGGATAGGAACCTACAACTTGCCAATAAATATCACCCATATTAGTAGGATCAATATCTTCAAAAACTCCCATGATAGAGTTTAAAGGCAGATTAGGATTGGGAAGTGGATTAAGACCAATTAAACTGTAAGGACAAGTTCCAGGACCGCCACCTGCATAAGAATTATTAAAAGAAAGTAACCCGTTTGAACCAATTACAACTTTATTATAGTTATTACCAAAAAAGCAAAAATTAAAAGGCAATGGAATTGAATTGGACCACGAATCATCAATATTTACGAGAATAGCAGCACCAGCATTGTAAGGATAAGGTGTATAAGGTATTGGTATAGGCAAATAAGTATTTGTCTGACCTGCATAAAAATAACTTCCTATTAAATCAACACAAGGATTAGTGCACGTAACCGATGTATCCACGCCAGCATCAACATAAGGATCACCTTGTGCTTTTACTTTTGTAAAATCAGCCACGATGAATATGACCGAAATAAAAATTAATCGTAGTAAATTACTTAATCTCACTTGTTTATTTTGGATAATGCAAGATAAGAATTTTATTTAAAAGCAAATGCTTACTGTGTTCTGATTATTGCACCAAGCCTTGTTTCAAATTGCTTCATCAATTTATCAATAGCTGTATCAATTTGTTTGTCTTGTAATGTAGCCTCATCATCGCGAAGTATAAAGCTTAAAGCATAGGATTTCTTTCCAGCCTCAATCTTATCACCTTCGTAAACATCAAACAAATTAACCTCCCTTAATATCCCTTTTACAGAATTGTAGGCTATCTCTTCCACTTCTGAATAATTAACATTTTTATCTAGCACCATCGACAAATCTCTTCTAACCTCTGGATACTTTGTAGGCTCCTGCGCTGTTAAATCTTTTGATGAAACTGCACGCATGATTGTTTCAATATCTAACTCTGCATAAAAAACTGGCTGACTTATATCAAATTGTTTTAACGTCTTTTTATTTACCTCGCCAATAGTAGCCATCACACGTTTCTTCAACATCAGATCTATTGTCTGACTAAAAACAGTACCTGAGTTTTGCTCAATATTCAATTTAAAGTTTTCGATTCCCAATGCACTTAACAAACTTTGTACAAGTGCTTTGATTGAGTAAATATCAACTGGATTTACCGTTTTTTGCCAATGCTCTTTATTCAATTCACCACTTATCCAGATTGCAATTTTATTCTTCTCAGTATACAATCCGTTATTGACAGAATATACTTTTCCGCTTTCAAACAATCGTATTTCTTTTTGTTTTCTATTAAGATTATAAGCTATCGACTCTAATCCAGGTAAGAGCATCGAGTTTCTTAAAACCCCCAGATCATTACTTAACGGATTTAATACTTCTACTGCTTCATCTCCTTCATTCATAGAAATCAATTGTGCCGTATCTTTTTTTGTTAAGCTATTATTCAGAATTTCAAAATAACCTTTACTAATTAAAGTTGTTGAAATTTTACTGTTCACCTTTTCTACATCTGGCTTCACTGAACTTGAAACTGTCATAGAAATTTTTCCAGGCAATTCAATCGCATTATATCCATAAATACGAATAATCTCCTCCACTACATCAGCAGCTCTTGTAACATCTACTTTAAAAGGAGGCACTGAAATCTTAATTCCTTCTGCACTTTCCGAAACTATATTCATTCCTAAATCGGTTATGATTTTTTTAATCAAATCATGATCCAGCTGATTACCGATTAATGTATCAACATAGTTATAATTCAAGTCGATTTTTTTCCATTCTATCGGTTGCGGATATACGTCGATGATTGATTCTGCAATTTGACCTCCTGCCAACTCCTGAATCATTTTCGCCGCTTTCATCATCGCAGTGATTGTCATTTCTGGATCCGTCCCTCGTTCAAAGCGGAACGAGGAATCAGTATGAATACTGTGCAAGCGCGAAGCCTTTCGTACAATAACAGAATTAAAATAAGCACTTTCTAAAAAGATATTTTTGGTGCTTTCATTGACGCCTGCATTTTTACCTCCGAAGACACCAGCCATACACAAACTTCCTTTGCTATCAGCAATCATTAATTCAGTACCATTTAATTTACGCTCGATATCATCCAGCGTAACAAAATTTTCTTCATTGACTGAACGCTTAACAAGAATTGTATTCCCTTGAATACGATCTGCATCAAATGCGTGTAAAGGCTGACCTAAATCGTGAAGAATATAATTTGTAATATCTACAATGTTATTGATAGAACGAACACCAATAGCGCTTAATTTATTTTTTAACCACTGTGGCGACTGGCCAACTGAAACATTAGAAACATAAATTCCTGAATAACGAGGACAATCATTCGCATCTTGTACATTAACAGAAACAGGACCTGATAGATTTGAAACTTTCACAGCACTAGTTAATGCAGGATGTAAATTTTTAATGTTCGTTAAAGCGGCTAAGTCGCGTGCAACACCATAGTGCGACGCAGCATCTGCTCGGTTAGGCGTTAAGCCAATTTCAAAAACAATATCTTTTTCAATCTGAAAATAATCGGCTGCCGACATTCCAATTGGCGTTTCAGCAGGTAAAACCATTATTCCTGCATGTGAAGTCCCTAGTCCGATTTCATCCTCTGCGCATAACATACCATTCGACTCTTCTCCTCTGATTTTTGATTTTTTAATCTCGAAGGATTCACCAACTACAGGAAATAAAACTGCTCCGGGCAAAGCCACAATCACTTTTTGTCCTGCAGCAACATTAGGCGCACCACAAACAATTTTCTTTGGATCTTCATCACCAACATCTACCAAAGTAACACTTAACTTATCAGCATTAGGATGCTTCTCACAAGATAAAACATGACCAACAACTACATTTTTCAAACCACCTTTTAAACTCTCCCATTCTTCCAGGTGCTCTACTTCTAATCCACAGCCTGTAAGTAGGGTGGAAATATCATCGTGACTCAAATTTGTATCAATATGTTTGGATAGCCAATTCTTGGAAATTTTCATATAGTAAAATTATACTCGCAAAGGTATAAAATTGAAGCAACGGGCAAATGCTTCAATTAGAAAAATAAAACAATAAGCAAACTACTCTTAAGTACCTTATAATCTACTGTGGGTTTGCTAATAACAAGTGTTTTTTAAATTCCGCCTTGCTGGGAAAAAACTGTTTAAACTCTTTCGCAAATATTTGACTATTCCCTTCGGGTAAAGTAAACTCTACTACGGTTTTATTTTCCTCTTTACAAAGAACAATTCCAATCGTTTTATTTTCGTCTGGCGTCTTGATTTGACGATCAAAAAAATTCACATACATCTGCATCTGACCGATATCCTGATGTGTTAGTTTGCCAATTTTTAAATCGAAAAGGACAAAGCACTTTAAGAACCGATTGTAAAAGACTAAATCAACATAGAAGCTATCTCCATCAAAAGTAAATCGCCTTTGTCTGCCTTCATATAGAAACCCTTTGCCCAATTCAAGCATAAACTCTTCGAGCCGATCAATAATTGCCGATTCAAAATCACTTTCCGTATAATGATCAGCTTCTTTTAAATTTAAAAACTCAAGTACATAATGACTTTTCAATGCATCAGAAGGTTTTTCAATAAGCTGGCCTTTTTTAGCCAATTCTTTGACTCCTTTTTTATCTCTGCTTTTTGCCAATCGCTGATACAAAGCCGAATTTAATTGTCGTTGCAATTCACGAACGGACCAACTATTCTGTATCGATTCTATTTCATAAAAATTTCGTTCATCTTCATCATCAATTTTTATCAGTAAAAAGTAGTGAGTCCAGCTAAGTGAAAAAGGATTTTTGAATTTCCGAATCACTGATTCTGATTTTTGATTGCCTCGTATTTTTAAGTGCTTTTTAGATGCATTTTCGAATTTCCGAATCACTGATTCTGAAATTCGATTATTATATATTAAATAGAATTTTCTAATGCGGCTAAGGTTATCAATTGAATACCCTTTACCAAACTGATTTGTTAATTTATTACTTAAAACTTTTAATGTTTCTTTGGCATAATCTGCTCTTATTTTTCCGTTTTGCTCATAATCAACAATCATCCTTCCTATTTCAAAATAGGTAAGTACCATGGTTGAATTAACATTTTGTACAACCTGCGCTTGCGCTTGTTGTATTACTTCTTTAATAGATAGAAAAAGCAATCTACTTGAAACAATTTTAGCCATACACGATTTTAAAAATGAAAATGGTCGTGCGAAAATAATCTCAGCAACAAAGAAAAACCAAAAAACTGAACAATGAGTTACTAACAAATCGGGTTTTTGAAGAATATAGCGCATAAAAAAAGTGGGGAAAGGTAAACTTTCCCCACTCTGAAAAACTGATTTTATAAGTTACAATTTATTGCAAAATAATTTTCTTCACATCAATGGTGTTTCCTTGTGCATCGATCAGGTAAACAAAGTAAATACCGTTGCCTGTCCATGTATTTAAATTGCTCGTAAACTGTTGTTGAGTTACCCCAGTTGTATAAACCGTTTGACCAACTGCATTTTGGATACGCATCGTATAACCAG
The DNA here is from genome assembly GCA_947453935.1 of Bacteroidota bacterium. Classification (GTDB taxonomy): domain Bacteria; phylum Bacteroidota; class Bacteroidia; order AKYH767-A; family OLB10; genus CAINEC01. Next base: position 10,568 of record CANGJU010000056.1, read on the forward strand.
CCAACGTATTAAAGTTAGCTCCGAAATCAATGGTGATTTGCGAGCTGCTAGGATTAGGATATACTTTAATCGTATTCTGGAAAGTTACAGGGTTGATACCCGATAAATTTGCATTGATGATAAGCGTATCCGTTACTGTGATAATTTGATAATTCACACAAGGACTCCCTGTATAAAGTTGGGTAATTTCGTTTTGAGTGAGCACCCTATTCCAAACAGTAATATCGTCTAGTTCTCCATTCCATTTAGTATTATTAGGGTCGTTTAATATAACTCCAATACCGTTATGATTTGGGAAACCACCAAATATATAATTTGTGTTGGCTGCAACTGCAGAATTAACAAAAACAGGAGTATCAAGCACAAGTGTTCCATCTATGTAAAACCTAGTTCCTGCTATAGATGTTGTTGCAACCCAATTATGCCATGAACCATTTGGTATGCTTGAATAATTTGATGTTACAGAAAAAATATTACAATGAGAATTGACCTCAAAAGAATTATTTCCGTTTGGCGAACCAGCATTATCCATAATCATCAACCATGATTTTCCACAAGTTTGACCACCATAACCTAACACCTGTCGACCTAAAGCACCTACCCCAATATTGTTCGAGCGGAACCAAAGTGAAATACTTCTATCTCCTACAGGGAATGTGTTTGCATTTCCGATTATATAACTATTCACCCCGTCAAAACTATACGCACTATTAGCAGCGCCGAAGCGATCGGTTGTTAATGCAGCACCATTCACTGTTCCGTTATTCCCATTCCCACTCTCATC
>CANGJU010000057.1 GCA_947453935.1 Bacteroidota bacterium
AAATAGGTATTAAGGTAAAAGTAGAAGTTAACCAAGCCGCACAGCATCGTCAGATGGTAAGCAAGCATCAATTATCATGGTTTAGAGGATCATGGATTGCAGATTATGCCGACCCTGAAAATTACTTGTCGTTATTTTATAGTAAAAACCAATCTCCTAACGGCCCCAACTATACGCACTTTGAAAGCAAGCTATTTGATTCAGAATATGAATCGGCAATGCGAATACAAAATGATAGTCTTCGTTCTTCAAAATACCATCAATTAGACTCCATAGTTATGTCGGAGGCCCCAATTGTTGTTCTTTATTATGACAAAGTTTTAAGGCTTTATCAAAACAATATAGATGGACTAGGCATTAATGGAATGAACCTATTGACATTAAAAAGAGTCAAGAAGAAAAATTAATCCTTCCAATCTGCAATAAACAAATTCGTATCGCGCGAACCATTATTATTTCTGTTAGAGGAAAAAATAATCTTCTTTCCATCAGGAGAGAACATAGGGAATGCATCAAACATAGTATCATAAGTAATTTGCTCCATGTTCGTTCCATCTAAATCAACCATCACTAGATTAAAAGGCAAACCTCTGGTAGCTTTATAGTTCGTGGCGAAAATTACTTTTTTACCTGAGGGATGGAAGAATGGAGCCCAGCTAGCATTAGGAAGGTCAGTAATCTTTCTTAAATTCTTACCATCAATGTCACAAGTATACAATGACATTTTAGTCGGCATAACCAATCCTTCTTTCAATAAATCGTTGTACTCCTTAATTTCTTCGGCAGTCGTAGGTCGTGATGATCTAAATATTAAATGCTTGCTATCCGGAGAAAAAAATGCTCCACCATCGTAACCTAATTGACTAGTAACTTGCTTTACATTTTTGCCATTTACATCCATGGTATACAATTCTAAATCGCCAGAACGAATACTTGTAAATACTATTTTTTTACCATCAGGAGAAATCGTGGCCTCTGCATCATATCCCGGAGTATTGGTAAGTTGATTTTTAATATTCCCTTTTAGATCAGTAATAAAAATATCAAAGTCGGAATAGATTGCCCAAACATATTTTCCATCCGCTCTTCTATCAGGATCTTTTGGGCAATTCTTATTACCTAAATGCGTTGATGCGTATAAAACTAAACTGTCGCCAGGCAAAAAATAAGAACATGTTGTTCTGCCATTGCCTGTACTTATTAGAGTTGGCGCAACATCTTTTGTATTGGAGTTCGCTAAGTCGAAATAATAAATCTGATCACAATCCATCCCCTTTTCTTTATTCCTCATTTGATAGGTGATTTTACTACCATCAAAACTGAAATAAGCCTCCGCATTATCTCCACCAAATGTCAATTGTCTAACGTTCGACAAGTGCTTTTCTTCTCCTTCGTATAATAAAGTTTCTTTGTTAAACTTTTTTGCTTCTTGACATAATCCTAAAACAGGCATTATCATCATTACAGCTAGGAAATGTTTTTTCATTTTAATTGATTTTATAGCAGGGTAAAAATAGCACATCCATTAGATAAATTGATTCATTGAACACTTATTTAAACTTTGAAAAAATTCAGGCATGATACTTGTTATTTTTTTGTCAAATAAAATTTTTTACTTGCGTTCTGATAAAAGATTAATTAAATTGCAATTCAAACAATATTAAACTTCTTTTATCGTTCGTTAAAAAGAGAAAATCTACTTAATAAAAAACTGAGAAGCCTATAGGGAAACTTTACACATAGAAAAATTTAATCTTCTTATTCAAACCTACTAAAAAGGAGGACCTATGTGTACCCAACAAATCTCAGACAATGAGCTTGTAGCTCAATTTATCAAGGGTAATGAAAATGCCCTACAAAAATTAATCATTCGCCACGAAAAGAAAGTTTACACCAGCATCTACATACTGGTTAAAGACAGCGATTTGGCAAATGATATTTTCCAAGATACCTTTATTAAAGTGATTAACACCCTTCGTTCTGGTAATTACAACGAAGAAGGTAAATTCTTAAGCTGGGTTTTAAGAATTGCCCACAATCTTACGATTGATCATTTTAGAGGTCAGAAGCGCATGCCAATGGCTTACGATACTGAGGATTATAGTATTTTTGATACATTACCTTTAATGGACTCTAATATTGAGGATAAAATCATTAATAAGCAGATTCAGACACAAGTGCGTCAGTTAATCGATCAACTGCCATTTGATCAAAAAGAAGTTGTCATTATGCGTCAATATGGAAATATGAGTTTTAAAGATATTGCTGAAGCTACGAATGTAAGTATCAATACTTCTTTAGGCCGTATGAGATATGCAATCATCAACCTTAGAAAGATGATTGAAGAAAAAAATCTGATGCTAAGTGCTGACTAAGCAATAAAAAGAGCTTTTGTAGCGTTATGGATAAAAATAACGCCTATGAAATCGGAATGTACTTTAAATGATTTAGTTGATTACCTGTATAATGAGACTCCACTATTAAAAACGGTAGTGGTTCAGAATACAATAGATAACAACGAAGAAGTAAAAGAAATCTACCAAGACATGGTAGCTATTTCGAACGCATTGGATAATTCACTAATTGCTCCACCTTCATTTTTAAGAGAGAGCATCATGAATTACGCAAGAATCACTGCTCCATTTTAATTTTTAACATTGTGAAAGCCGGAACCTGAAAAGTCCGGCTTTCAACTTTTGTTCGTTTTTCATAGTATTGCATATGACTAAAAAAGAGCGATACTCATTTGTGCTTGATTATTTCAAGAAAAACGTTCCTAATGCTGAAACGGAACTCTCTTACTCCAACCCATATGAGTTAATTGTTGCTGTTGTTCTTTCTGCGCAATGCACCGACAAGCGCGTAAATATGGTCACGCCTAATTTATTCAAAAAATATCCTGACCCTAAATCGCTTTCTAAAGCAACCGTTGAAGATGTATTTGAGTTAATCAAATCAATCAGCTATCCAAATAACAAAGCCAAGCACTTAGTTGGTCTAGGCCAACTTTTATTGTCGAAGTTTAAAGGAATTGTGCCATCCAATGTTGATGACCTTGTTTTATTACCTGGTGTTGGAAGGAAGACCGCTAATGTTGTTGCTTCTGTCGTTTTTAATCAACCTAAAATGGCAGTCGACACTCATGTTTTCAGAGTCTCTGCAAGAATAGGATTAACTACAAACTCCACAACTCCCTTAGAAACCGAAAAACAATTAGTAAAGCATATACCGGAGGAATTAATCCATATTGCTCATCATTGGTTAATTCTTCATGGGCGCTATGTATGCACGGCTAAAAATCCCAAGTGCGACATATGCGATTTAAAAACCGCTTGTAAAAGCTTTAAGAAACTATCAAAACCGAGTAGCCATCAATAAATTTAAATCTCGGTAAGGCAATCGCGTTATTTCCGAAACATATTTATTGGTTACCATACCCCTATATAAATACGCTGCGTCTCTCACATGTTTATCTTTTTCTAAAAGCGCCTCTACTCCTCCACTTTCGCCCATACTCAAAATAATAGGCGTAAAAATATTACTCAATGCAAAGGATGCTGTTTTAGCCACACGACTTGCAATATTGGGAACGCAATAATGAATGACACCAAACTTCTTGTAGGTTGGATGTGAATGATTCGTTACTTCTGATGTTTCAAAGCAACCACCTTGATCAATACTTACGTCAATAATTACAGAACCATTTCTCATTTCAGCAACCATTTCTTCTGTTACAATTACAGGGGACCTTCCCTCTTTGCTTAATATTGCTCCGATTGCTACATCACAATGCTTAAGTGCTTTTAATAAAGCATTGGGAGATAATGTAGAAGTTGCAACTGGAAATCCGAGATTACGTTGAAGCCTTCTTAGCTTATAACTTGAACTATCAAAAACCCTCACACTTGCACCTAATCCTACTGCTACACGAGCAGCATTTTCTCCAACTGTACCAGCACCTAAAATCACCACCTCTGTTGGCGGAATACCTGGAATACCTCCTAAAATCTCCCCCTTTCCTCCAGATGTATTACTCATTAATTCAGATGCAATTAATATGGACGCACTCCCAACAATTTCACTCATTGCTTGAATCACAGAATATACATTGGTTTCGTCTTTTAAATATTCATATGCAAGGGCTATTATTTTCTTAGATGACATCTTCTGTACATATCCTGCAGGTTGCATGCCTATTTGAAGAATAGATAATAAGGTTTGTTTATCCTTAATCATATCGAGCTCTTCTAACGTTGGTGGAGCTACTTTAAGTACTATATCAGACTCATAAATCTCTTTCGAAGTGTAAACTATTTTCGCTCCGCACTCACTGAAATCTTTGTCTTCAAAATTTGCACTTTTTCCGGCATTTGTTTCAATTAACACGGTATGTCCATTGCTAACTAAAACAGAAACAGAATCAGGAACCAGAGGAATTCTATTCTCCTGAAACGATACCTCACGGGGAATTCCAATGGTTAAACTTTTTTCAAACCTTCCTACTTCAAGGGCGCTTTCTTTTGGCATAACGCCTCCTTGAGTGGCCAAACTGCTTAATCCGTGAACTATGCTCATATATACAACTTTAAATTTCTGGAGTTACCATCTCCGCTTATAAAGATAACTCCTTTGGGTAAATTTAACAAGCCTTCTATCATTTCAGGCCATTCAACAACACAAAGTCTCCCCGAATAAAAATAATCTTCATATCCGATATCGTATGCTTCTTCAATGTTTTTTATTCTGTAAAAATCAAAATGAAAAAAAGAATCGCCATTCTCATTGTGATATTCATTAACCAACGAGAAAGTAGGACTTTGAATCTCATCCACCACACCTAACAAACTAAAAAGCGACTTGCTAAATGTTGTCTTACCTGCTCCCAAATCTCCTTTGAGACACAAAACTGAAACATTCTCCTTTTCAAGTATTGCGATGACTTCAGCTGCAATTTTAGGGTACTTATCTAAACCTACTTCAGACCAACTCAACTCCATTATTTGCTTTTCAATGTTATAACAGGAATAATCATTTCTTCAGGAGATATACCTCCATGCTGAAATGTATCTCTATAAAAATTAACGTAGTAATTAAAGTTATTAGGATAAGCAAAAAACTTATCGCCTTTGATGAAAACATAGGATGTACTCATATTCATCTTTGGCAACATTGCATCTGCTGGATTTTTCACTTCCATCACATCGCGCTTTTCATAGTTCAACGACTTGCCGACTTTGTAACGTAGATTAGTATTAGTGTTTTTATCACCAACAATTTTTGATGGTTCATTAACTTTTATTGTTCCATGGTCAGTAGCAATAACAACTTTGCATGGCTTTTCGCTCATCCGTTTTAATGCCTCTAACAAAGGTGAATGAGTAAACCAAGATTTGGTAATTGAACGATAAGCTTTTTCATCTTCCGCTAATTCACGAATGACCTGCATATCTGTACGAGCATGTGAAAGCATGTCAACAAAATTATAAACGATAACGTTTAACTTATTTTGATACATGTTTGGAATATGATCAACCAATTGCTTTCCGGCGTCGATGTTGGTCACTTTTGTATACGAGAACTTATAGTTTCTCTGAACTCTTTTTATATGATCTGCAAGGAAGTCCTCTTCATGATTATTTTTTCCGCCTTCTTCATCATCATTTACCCACATCGTTGGGAATCGTTTTTCGATATCCGAAGGCATCATTCCTGCAAAAATTGCATTACGTGCATATTGCGTAGCGGTTGGAAGAATGCTGCAAAAAGTTTCATCTTCAAGAACCGTAAAATAATCAGCAAGCAAAGGCTGAATTACTTTCCATTGGTCATATCTTAAATTATCGATGAGAATGAAAAACACAGGCACATCTGCATTATCAACAACAGGAAAAAGTTTTTTTCGCAATAAATGATGCGACATTAACGGAGCAAAATCATTGTTCTTTAACCAACCGATGTAATTGTTTTCAATAAACTTTCCGAACTGAGCATTCGCCTCCGCCTTTTGCATTTTCAGAATATCATACATCCCCTTGTCGGCACTATTCTCTAGCTCTAATTCCCAAAATACAATTTTCTTATACACTTCCGCCCATTCATCCCAATTCAAACGATCAGAAAGACGCATTCCAATTTGTCGGAATTCTTGTTGATAGTTTTGATTCGTTTTCTCACTAATCAACCTTCGATGTTCGAGATTTTTTTTGACAGATAATAAAATCTGATTTGGATTAACAGGCTTAATTAAATAGTCAGCAATTTTACTTCCTATTGCCTCCTCCATTATTTCCTCTGCTTCATTTTTTGTAATCATTACAACAGGCACATCAGGCTTGATGTTTTTAATTCTCAATAGTGTTTCAAGTCCCGATAACCCCGGCATGTTTTCATCAAGAAAAACAATATCGAAATTATTATTGCTTATCATATCAAGCGCATCATTTCCATTATTGGCTGTTTCAACTTGATATCCTTTTTCATTTAAAAAAATGATGTGAGGACGTAACAAATCAATTTCATCATCAGCCCAAAGAATTTTAATTTTATCCATAGTTTTCAGTAACGCAAAAATACAATCTTTAATATGCTAAACATTACGATATTTGCTTCTTCTTACATAAGTTATCAAGTACCTTCAGATGAGCATCAATAAAAATAAAATTTTTAATGACCCGGTTTATGGGTTTATTACCCTTCCGAGTGATTTAATATTTGATATCATTGAGCATCCTTGGTTCCAGCGATTAAGAAGGATACGTCAATTAGGCCTCACGCATATGGTTTATCCAGGTGCGCTTCACACTCGCTTTCATCATGCATTAGGAGCATTGCATTTGATGACAGAAGCAATTGAGTCAATTAAATCCAAAGGACACGAAATAACCAAAGAAGAAGAAACGGGGGCTCACATTGCGATTCTCCTTCATGATATCGGACATGGACCATTTTCGCATGCTCTTGAAAACTCCATCGTAACGGGGATTAGTCACGAAACTCTCTCGATTTTAATGATGGAGGAGCTTAATAAGGAGTTTAAAGGTCAACTTACAATAGCCATTGAAATTTTTAAAAACACCTATAAAAAGAAGTTTCTTCATCAGCTTGTATCAAGCCAGTTAGATATGGACCGCTTAGACTATCTCAACAGAGATAGCTTTTATACTGGGGTTATGGAAGGCACAATTGGGTCGCAGCGAATTATTAAAATGCTTAATGTTTTTAATGATGAATTGGTAGTTGATGAAAAGGGACTTTACTCAATTGAAAAGTTCATTATTGCCCGCCGACTTATGTACTGGCAGGTTTATTTGCACAAGACGGTCTTATCTGCCGAAAACATGCTCGTAAATATTTTAAAGAGAGCGAAGGAATTGGTTCAAAGTGGAGAAAATCTTTTTACCACGCCTTCATTGGAGTATTTTTTAAAGAACGATATCAACCCTAACAATCTAAAAAACAAGGAAGAATTTCTTACTATTTATAGCCAATTAGATGACTATGATATTTACTGCACATTGAAAGTTTGGTGCAGCCATTCGGATGTTGTTTTATCGATGTTAAGCAAAGGAATGATCAATAGAAAACTTTATAAAATTAGTTTACAACGCGATGATTTCGAACAGTCAACTTTAAGAGAATTCAACGAGAAAATTGCTAAATGCTGGAACATTAGGAAAGAGGATTATCACTACTTTGCTTTTTCTGGAAAAATATCCAATAGCGATTATAATCCACTAGGAGAACCAATTAAAATATTGATGCGAAATCAGCATGGCATTACACTACTTGGAGACAACGAAAAAATGGATGTCGCCATACTCTCAACACCGGTAAATAAGTATTTCCTTTGCTACATGCCTGAATTAGCAGGTTAATCAGCAAAATGCAGTTGTTTTACATCCGACTTGATGTTCAAATTGCTAACTTTGTGACCCATCATGGAATTTACAGCCAAACAAATTGCTGAATTACTAAACGGTACCATCGAAGGTGATCCGGAAGTTAAAGTGTCTCGCCTTTCAAAAATTGAAGAGGGCACTCCAGGCTCATTGACTTTCTTAGCTAATCCAGCCTACACATCCTTTGCATACACTACCAAAGCTTCTATTCTTATTGCGGGTAATGACTTTCAAACTGAGAACACCATTACACCAACATTAATCAGAGTTGAAAATGCTTATGCTGGTTTTGCTAAACTGTTAGAAGTTTACAACACCATCCAACGAAATAAATCAGGTATCGATCCTAATTCGTATATTGATGATACTGCCATTTTGGGTGGTAATATCTATGTTGGAGCATTCGCATACTTAGGCAAGAATGTTAAGATTGGAGAAAACAGCAAGATTTATCCAAATTGCTACGTAGGTGACAATTCAACTATTGGAGATAACACAACACTTTTTCCTGGTGTAAAAATTTATTCTGATTGTTTGATTGGAAATAATGTGACTTTGCATTCTGGAGTAGTTATCGGTGCTGATGGATTTGGCTTTGCACCTAATTCGGAAAACAATTATCAGAAGGTTGCTCAAATTGGAAATGTGATTATTGAAGATCATGTAGAAGTTGGAGCAAATACTACAATTGATAGAGCGACCTTAGGATCTACGATTATTCGCAAAGGAGTAAAACTCGACAATCTAATTCAAGTTGCACACAACGTTGAAATTGGAGAAAATACTGTTATCGCTTCACAAACAGGTATTGCTGGCTCTACTAAAATTGGCAAGAATTGCATGATTGGTGGACAGGTTGGAATCAATGGGCATATTACCATTGCAGACGGAACGAAGGTAGCAGGACAAGCAGGAATTGTAGCTTCAACAAAAGAAAATGAAATTCTTCAGGGAACCCCTGCTTTTGGAATTGGTGAATACAAGCGCGCATATGTAGTATTTAAAAGACTACCTGAGCTTGAGAAAAAAATTAACATAATCGAAAAATCAATTACCTCACAAGGAAATAATTCATGAGAACCCAGCAAGCAACGATAAAAAAATCTATTTCTGTTTCGGGAGTCGGACTTCATACAGGGGTTTCTGCCACTGTTACTTTTCATCCTGCACCAGCTAACCATTGGTTTGTTTTTAAACGCGTAGACCTTGATGGACAACCATTGATAAAAGTAGATGCAGACAATGTAGCTGATACAGCAAGAGGAACCACACTTCAAATGAACGGTGCTAAAATAAGTACCACTGAACATGTGTTGGCAGCATTAATCGGATTGCAAATCGACAATGTTTTAATTGAAGTTGACGGACCTGAAGTTCCAATTATGGATGGTAGTTCTAAGCCGTTTGTAGATGCAATATTGGAAGCTGGGATTGAAATACAAGATGCAGCAAGAGATATTTTTGTTCTAGAAGATATAATATCTTATGAAGAGCCCAGTCGTAATGTAGAAATGCTTGCTGTGCCTAGTCCCGACTATCGCATCACTGTAATGGTTGATTATAACAGTCCGGTTTTAGGAACTCAACATGCACAACTGCATAAGATTGATGAGTTTAAAGATAATATTTCACCTTGCAGAACATTCGTGTTTGTTCACGAATTAGAAATGCTTGTTAAGCACAATCTAATTAAAGGCGGCGATTTAAATAATGCAATTGTTGTAGTTGACAGAGAAATTTCTCAGGATAAGCTTGATGATTTAGCTAAGCTCTTAAACAAGCCAAATGTCCAAGTTAAAGAAAAAGGATTTTTAAATAACACTGCTCTTCATTTTCAGAATGAACCAGCGCGACATAAATTATTAGATATCATTGGTGATTTAGCCTTGATAGGTCAGCCTATACAGGGACATATATTAGCTGCGCGTCCTGGACATGCTGCCAACGTTGAGCTCGCAAAAAAAATCAAATCGTTAATAAAATCGAAAAAAGGAGCTGTAAAAAAATACGACTTAAATGCACCATCGCTTTATGATGTGAACCAGGTTGCTTCGATGTTGCCACATCGATATCCTTTTTTATTGGTAGATAAAATTATTGAGCTAGGAGAATCGCATGTAGTGGGAGTAAAAAATGTAACCATGAATGAATGGTTCTTTCAGGGACATTTTCCTAACAATCCAGTAATGCCAGGAGTATTAATGATTGAAGCAATGGCACAAACAGGTGGCATCTTAGTATTGAGCACTGTGCCTGATCCAGAAAACTACTGGACCTACTTCATGAAAATTAATGAAGCACGCTTCAAACAAAAGGTAATGCCAGGAGACACATTAGTGTTTCACTTGAGTTTAATATCGCCAATCAGAAGAGGAATTTGCCACATGAAAGGCGAAGCAATTGTAGGAGATAAAGTAGTGATGGAAGCAGAAATGATGGCTCAAATTGTAAAGAAAAGTTAATTATGGCTTTCCCAATGACCAACATACATCCAGATGCTCGTATAGGCGCCAACGTGAGTATTAGTTCATTTACTACAATTGAAGCTGATGTTGAAATTGGCGATAACACATGGATTGGCCCCAATGTGACCATATGTGATGGAGCAAGAATAGGCAGCAACTGTAAAATTTTTCCAGGGGCGGTAGTATCTGCTGTTCCACAAGATTTGAAATACAAAGGAGAAAAAACGTTAACCGTTATTGGCAATAACACGACTATAAGAGAATGTGTAACTATTAATCGTGGTACTGAAGCATTGGGAAGGACAGAAGTTGGGAGCAATTGCTTGCTGATGGCCTATGTGCACGTTGCTCACGATTGTATTGTTGGAAACAATGTTATACTTGCCAACTCAGTTAATTTAGCAGGACATGTTATTATTGATGATTGGGCAATCTTAGAAGGATATGTAGGCGTTTCACAATTTATACGTATTGGCAAGCATAGTTTTATTGCAGGACAAACAGGAGTTCGTAAAAATGTTCCGCCTTATGTTAAAGCAGCAAGAGAGCCATTATCATATGCAGGAGTTAATAGCGTTGGACTAAAGAGAAGAGGATATAGTGATGACGACATTAATGACGTACAAGAATTTTACCGAGTGCTTTTTTTAAGAGGTCATTCCGTTTCGAATGCAATCGCTATTGTTGAAGAAAATAATAAATCAGAAATCATTAAAGAGATTATTGATTTTATCAAGGAAAGCGACAAGGGAATCATCAGAGGTTTATCAAGCAGCAACGAATAATTGAATGAGAATCACCTGCACGGAGATCGGTAAAAAATATCAAGGTCAGTGGATATTTTCAAACATCACTTTTGATTTCGTTG
>CANGJU010000058.1 GCA_947453935.1 Bacteroidota bacterium
CGTGATTTTGTAGTAGGCGCAGCATCGATGCATGGAAGGATATTAGTTTTAAATAATGATTGTGCGAAAGAATCTACCGGTCACGGCTCACCGATGCCAATGTTGGTGCATGGCGGACCTGGTCGTGCGGGAGGTGGCGAAGAGATGGGTGGTAAGCGTGGTGTATTTCATTACTTACAACGCACCGCTATTCAAGGATCACCAACTACGCTATCTTATATTACAGAAGTATATCAGCGAGGAGGAAAACAAATTGAGAAAGATATTCATCCTTTCAAAAAGTATTTTGAAGAGCTGGAAATTGGTGAAACATTAATTACAGCTAAGCATACCGTTAGTGAGGCCGACATTACCAACTTTGCCAATGTAAGTGGCGATAATTTTTATGCGCACATGGATGCTACTTCTTTAGAGGGAACCATCTTTACACAACGCGTAGCCCATGGATACTTTGTGTTATCGAAGGCAGCAGGATTATTTGTGGATGCAAAGAAAGGTCCTGTGTTATTAAACTACGGATTAGATGAATGTCGTTTTACAAAACCAGTTTATCCGGGTATGACCATTGGCGTTAAACTAACCGTGAAAGAAAAAGTAGATACTGAAAAGAAAAACGAAGAAGACATTGCAAAAGGAATTGTAAAATGGCTGGTAGATGTTTATGATGAAACGGGAGAAACAGTCGCGATCGCAACAATCCTAACGATGGTAAAAAAAATAAATCAAGAATTTTAAAATATGTCACAAGAAGCAGGACGTGTGCATGCACACATTGAAAATAATATTGGGTACGTTACTTTTTTTCATCCGCAAAGTAATTCCTTACCAGGTCAAGTATTACGCGATTTAGCAAGTGCGATTGAAGAAATGGGAAAGAAGGATGAAGCAAGAGTAATCGTGTTACAGAGCGAAGGAGAAAAAGCATTTTGTGCAGGTGCTTCCTTCGATGAATTAATTGCCATTGATGATCATGCAACAGGAACATATTTCTTTTCAGGATTTGCAGGCGTTATTAATGCGATGCGTAAGGCTCCAAAGTTTGTTATTGCACGAGTGCAAGGCAAAGCCGTAGGTGGTGGAGTAGGATTAGCTTCTGCAGCCGACTATACATTTGCTGTTACAGGTGCTGCTGTTAAATTAAGTGAGTTAGCAGTTGGTATCGGACCATTTGTAGTTGGACCTGCAGTTGAACGCAAAGTAGGTAAATCGGCTTTCACACAAATGACGATTGATGCAACAACATTTCACTCTGCAGAATGGGCCAAAGAAAAAGGATTATATGCACATTTATACAACAGTGTAGAAGAAATGGATGCTGCGATTAACACACTCGCCATGAAATTATCTTCGAGTAATCCGGAGGCCATGAGCATGCTTAAAAAGATCATGTGGGAAGGCACAGAAAACTGGGACGAACTATTAATAGAACGTGCTGGCATGAGTGGTAAATTAGTTTTATCAGACTTCACCAGAAACGCGATACAGAAGTTTAAGGCGGCGGGGAAGTAATTAAAAAAAGGAATTGGCCTCAGTTTATTCGGTTTTTGACGAAGGTAAAAATGCGTTAAACAAATTTAGAAGTTCCGAGTCAGCGAGGAAATCACTGAATTTGTAGCATTTTTATCAAGGAAAAAATTTGCTTGCAAAAGAATAAAGTGCAGCCTTGACTTTTTCTTTGGTTCTTTCATTTTGTGTCAAGACAAAAGAAAGAACGAAAAAAGATTATTAATAAAAAAGCATACTTATTGGATTTTGGATAGTGTTCTAATAAGCAACTATCATTAGATACTTTTTTTTAAACGTTTTGTAGTTTTTACAAATATAAAAATCCCGAGGTAAAACGCGGGATTTCCTTTTAACTTCAAATTTTTAAAAATCTTAAAATCTCAATTTCACTAATCAACCATCACTCCCCTCTAAACACCTTCTTTGTTTTACCATCGCTATACAGATCAATTCTAAAACCTGGTAAATTCGGGTCCGTTTCTCTTCCAAGTATATCTATCGATTTTAGATAAACTGATTTAGTTTCGTTACCGATTTCATTTAGTCCAGTAGTATTAGGAGAAACAAATATTCGGAAGGTGCAATCACTGAGTAAATAATCAACATAAGGTAGAAAATACGTCTCAAAATTTCTAAAAGTAACAAGATATGGTTGACTAGTTACATCGCTTGTTGAAATTGGACCCCATATATATTCACAATCATGCCAATCATTATAGGTAGGACCAGAACTGATACCAGCATTAGAATTTAAAATACTCGCGCTGAAACATTGACTATAAGGATAACCTATTAAATCAGGATCAGAAATTATTTGATGAATAAAAAGATTGTCTCCTGGAGATATAAATATATCTGGATGTGGTAAATTGGTAGTCCATAAATGCTGCCATGATATTAAATTATTAGTAACAACTGTTATTTCAGTTTGAACAGCTAAAGGTGTATTATTAATCTGACCTACATTTAATTCAATTTCTCTTAAAACATGGCCAATTTGTACGCCATTTTTCCATTCTGTTATTTTAACCGCTATTTGATATTTCCCAACAACATTAGGCTTAAATGAAATGTCACCTAATATCGGATCTATATGAAACGGTAATGATGAATCAGAAGGAGGATAATTGTAAGGCAATGTCACTATACTAAAACCTCCCGAACCATTACTTACAACATCTTCTGGTATGACTAATTCCCATGAAATTGAATCACCATCAGCATCGTATGGTGTAATATTATTGGTGAATGGTTGATTTAATTGAGCAAATATTATTGGAGAGGATAAAAATTTGGGAGAAGAGTTTACTCCATCTGCCAAAACCTTGCACTCTAAATACATTCCATAGCTTGTTGAATTAGGTATATTACCAACACTATCTCTACAGCAACTCCAAGCCGATGCTTTATATAAACCTGCAAAAGGGAAAATAATAGTATCAATATAAGTAAAGGATCTAAAGCCATTGTACCAGGACACACTTGGCGGAGTAATTACAATATTTGAAGCAAAAACTGTATCAACCGAGTCACGATACGTAATTGTATAATTTAATGGCAAGTTACCTGTTATGGTATCTCTGTAAATAGTTAAGGTAGTTTCATACATTAACCCATTTATATTACGGCAAGTAATTTCCCCTCCAAGCAAATTATCTGCCTTTGCATGAAGATTTATTAATACAATATACATTAACAATATTTTTCTCATATAAATAAATTAATATATTAAAATTGTGTCAATAGATAATGCCATAAAAGTGACCCATTTAAATCGTATTGAATTTGCCAAGACACAACTGGATCATTAGGATTAGTTACTTCATAAAATGGATCCCATCTATAATCATTTGGTTTATAAGCAAAAAACGACCAATGAAAATCTGCTTGCTTAGCATTTAATATCACGTCTTTTACCCAATCTATGGCATTGGGGCTCCATCGGGCTGCATTAAATTCTCCCATATATATTTGATATCCATATTGAATAGACCACGAAGAAATAGCATCAAAATCTTGATTTAATTTAATTATATCATACACAGGTGAAGGATAAAAATAAGGACGAGGTATACCATTTATTCCTTGATGAGTATATTTATGTTCAATATACATGTGAAAGCCATACATTAGTTTGTATGGTTGTATTGGATCTATAATATTAAACGGTGTAAAACCATTTAGATATTGAGTGAATTGACCAAAAGGACCTGGTGAAAGCAAAAAATAAGCATTAATGTTGTAATGTCTTACTATATCTATGGCTTCTTGATAAAAAGTCTCTAATTCGCTTTTAATTGGATATGGTGAATCTTTTCGATCATCAACTCTTGCGGGCTCACTATAAATTTCAAACATGAAAATATCTTGACCAACAAATTTTTGACATACTTGAACCCAAAAACCTAAAGAAATCTGAGTATAAGTATCCCACCATAAATCTGTATTCATTTTTATTGAATTCGGAGCATCATTTGAAACTAAATCATTAAATCTAATAACTACTTTTATTTTACGTAATTCACTATCATTACAAGCTTGCACCATTTCCAATGCCCAATTAAGCTCTTCGTCTAATGCTTGTTGCCAAGTAATTTGAGGATTCGAAGCAGCTTTTCTTTTTGTAGGTTTTATTTGAATACCCAATGTTTCTACACCCGCGTTCCTCAATGTTTGAACATCAGCTACTGTAGAGGGGCCACCCCCTGAATTTCCTAGCGATTGAATACTAATTCCACTATATGCCATAGATTCTTTTTTTAGTTAAATAATATGTTTTTAAATAATTTTGGATAAAACCTCGAATTCACCTCGGGATTTCCTTTTAACTTCAAATTATTAAAAATCTTAAAATCTCAATTTCACTATTGAATCATCACTCCCCTCTAAACACCTTCTTTGTTTTACCATCGCTATACAAATCAATTCTGAAACCAGGTAAGTTAGGGTCTATTTCTCTTCCAAGTATATCTATCGATTTTAGATAAACTGATTTAGTTTCGTTATTGATTTCATTGATGCCGGTGGTGGGATTTGTTACAAATATTCGAAAGGTATAATCTGAATAAAAAGTCCCAGCTACGAAATCGGCTACTCTAAATGTAACAAAATAAGGGTTATTACTAACAGTAGCGCTTGATGCCGGAAAATAAAAGTAGGAATCATACCAATCTAATGAACCATAATTTAACGACCAAGCCGAAGTATTTACTAACGCAGACCCATATCGGTCGATATTGGGACAAACATGTGTAATTGTATCAAATGCATTAAAATGCAAAGTCAAAAGCTGTGAACTAGTAATATACCATGTGGGAGTAGGAGTACCTTGATACCAAAATGTATGTGGAAGAGAAGTATACATTTCACAAAACACTTGGTTAGGAATATTAGAACTTTGAATAACTTTTAATTCCATATCTCTTTTCACATATCCAATCAATACTCCATTTCGCCATTCCTTAATTTTAACTGCAATTTGAAATTTACCTTCAACATTAGGCTTAAAAAAAATATCGCCAGTTATTGTATCGATATGGAAAGGAAATAAAATATTTGATGATGGATATGTATATGGGGTTTGAATTATATAATTTAATCCTGTTATTGGACTTGTATATAAATCTTCAGGAGTATATAATTCCCATGAAATTGAATCTCCATCCTCATCATAAGGCGTAGTGTTATAAGAAAATGGTTGATTAGTTTGCGCGATTCTAATAGGTTCTGATAAAAATTTCGGAGTTGAATTATTGCCATCTACCATAACCATACAATCGATATACATACCGTAGGTTGTTGAGTTAGCAATATTAACAACGCTATCACGATAACTTTCTCTAGCTGAAATCTTATATGTACCGTTCGAAGGAAAAGAAATATTATCTAAATATTTATACAATCTAACACCATTTGACCCTAATGAATAATTGGGGGTATTAACGATATGCGTTGCTACAATTGTATCTAAGGAGTCACGATAGGTGATTGTTAAACTTAATGGAATATTAAAAAGTGATCCATCTCTGTAAATAGTTAATGTTGTTTTATAGGATAACCCATTAATGTTACTACATGAAATTTCGCCACCTAATAAATTGCTGGAGTAGGAAGGATAGCTAAATGTTAGCAGAAATAAAATAAGTAGTTTTTTCATGGCCTATATTTCTTACTTCAAATTTAATAAATAATAGTTATAAATAAAGGTCCTGAATCTTAATTATTAACATCTGCAAGCTGAACTCCAATAAAAAAGGGTTAAAATGGATACAAACAAAAAAATCCCGAGTTTTACCTCGGGATTTTATTTTAAATATGAATTACTGACCTCTCTAAATCTCTCCAAAGGAGAGACTTTTATATCGACAGTCACTAAGTAAATTGAAAAACACTCCTCTCCTTTGGAGAGGTGGGGAGAGGTTTAAAACCGAGTTTATCTCGGGATTTTCTTTTAATTGCTTGTCGATTAAAAATTCATATTCTGATCTTCACCCAACAATTTTCTTCCTAATAAAATCTGACTTTTAGCAAGGTCGCTGAGTGTAAAGGTGTATTCTTCTCGTTTTTTATCAGTTAAACTTTGAGGGAAGTTAATTCCGTTTTCTAACCTAAAAATATATTCCTGATGCACTGCTTGTAATGCATCTGCTACCTGACTTAATTCAAATTGTCGTGCAGCATCAATAATAGCTTCTTTCCAATCTGCATTTGCGCGAATATTCACTTTCGTGCTAGCTAAACGCAATGTTTCTAGCGCATCGTCTAATTCAATATTATCATCCATCTGCGATTGAAATTCTTCTACCGCTTTACAATATTTCAAGGTGCGCTTATCTTCAAATTGTTTAACAAATGATTCAACAATAGTTGTATCAAATATGCTCAAGAAAGGACGGCTATCTGTAGATTTTTTAGATTCTGAATTCTTAATTTCTTTTAGTTGTTGTTTACGTGCAGCAGCGCGGTATTTCTGTTCTTTATCTCCGCGAGTATCTGGTAATCCTAATAAATAAGCTGTTCCCATGTGCTCATCGAAAAACTTATACCATGAAGGCATACGACTCTCTAACGGTCCGTCTATACCCGGAAAGTAACAGTCATCAGCTTCCGCTTTAAAAGCATCATAATCCTGCCAGTTTTCAAATCCAAATATTTGATTTGCCTGACCTGATTTTAAAAACTTAACATAGAGTTCTAATTCGGCTTTGCTTACAGGACTAATATAAGGACAGTGCTGAATATTTGTTCCTAACGTTAAAAACTGTGTTGTGTGCTCAACGCCTTTTAAACGTACTTGCTCAGCACGCCACTGACATTGTAAGTTAAACAGTTTCTTTTGCTGAATGGCCCATAAGGCTTCTTCTGCAAGCATTTTATATTTTAAATCTTTTTGTTCCTGAAGATTCAAGTATTCTTGTCCGCGTGTAAGGTATAATGCCTTGCGACGCGCATAGTTTTTAATAAAGGACTCAACAGAATGGGGATTAAACTGTTTAAAGAACTCCTGATACATCGATTGTGATCGTAGTTCTTCCTCTGTTTGCTGACGAATAATTTCGACTCTTAACTCTTCTTCGAATTTGTCCTGCAAATGAGCGGGCACCTTTAAATCCTGTATTTGTTTGTTCATGGCATTAAAAATTACAGGTCGTTGAACGGCAAATGTCCGTTAGGGTTCCATATTGATTAAAAAAAACGAATAAATAAGTGAAGTCCCTTATAAAACAAGCACTATTTACCTAACAATTTACCGTTGAAAATTATCAAGATGGGTGCTTGCACGACATATCTAAAAGCCATAAAATTGTAAGTATGAATAATCCAATCAACGACAACGAAGTCAAGGCCCTAATTAGCCTATTAGACGATTCAGACAAGGAAGTTTATTCTCATATTGAAGAGAAATTAATAAGCCTTGGTCGCGAAGTAATTCCGTTTTTAGAAGATGCCTGGTCGCATGCCTTTGATGCCGTATTGCAACAACGCATCGAAGCAATTGTCCATAAAATTCAATTTGAAAATCTGTTGGAAGATTTAAAACTTTGGATTCATACTAATGATGATAATCTTTTTGATGGGGCTTTATTGGTAGCCCGTTATCAGTATCCGGATATGGATGTATCCAGAATCCAGGAGCAATTACAGCAGATAAAAAAAGAAATCTGGCTAGAACTTAATGAGAATCTAACGGCACTGGAAACAATCAATATCATCAATCATATCCTTTTTGATATTCATAATTTCAGTGGGAATACTGCCAATTATCATGCGCCGCAAAATTCATTTATCAATATTGTTTGTGAAAGCAAGAAAGGTAATCCGCTTACGTTAGGTATCGTTTATATTACATTAGCACAAATGCTAGGACTTCCTATCTATGGTGTTAATCTACCAGAACACTTTGTATTGGCTTATTGCGGTAACGATGAACATTTTCAATTAGACAAGAAAAACGTTTTATGTTATATCAATCCGTTTAGCAAAGGAACCGTTTTTGGAAAGAGTGATATTGATGTATTTGTTAATCGTCTTAAAATAACACCTCAGGATAGCCATTATTACCCTTGTTCTAATCGTGATATGATTTTAAGAATGATTCGTAATCTAGCACACTCGTATCAAAAACTAGGTGATACAGAGAAAGTAGATGAGTTAGCGCAGATGGTGGCCTTGTTTAATGTGAAATAATTTTAGCAGCCGTCATCCAGATAATTTTAAGATCGGTGATGATACTTTTTTCTGCAATGTATTTCTGATTGAGTAAAAGCTTGGCAGGCATTATTTCCTCGATATAGGTCTTTTCAGGATCACTTGATTTAGCAAGCAAATCATTTTCTTCGGAATATTCGATAGAGGCATAATCTGTAATACCTGGTTTTACGGAAAGCACTTTTTGTTGCTCTGCATTATAAAGCTCAACATATTTTCTTACCTCCGGCCGTGGCCCAACCAAACTCATTGAACCGAACAGCACGTTTAATAACTGTGGTAATTCATCGAGTTTATACTTACGTAGAAAAAATCCAATTGGTGTAACACGCGGATCTCTTCCACCAACCGTAAGCAAGCCCGCTTTATCTGCATTAATGTGCATTGTACGAAACTTGAAAATTTTAAAATCACGATTGTTTAATCCTACGCGGGTCTGCATGTAAAACACAGGACCTTTACTTCCCAGTTTAATAAGCAAAGCGATTATCAGAAAAAAAGGCGACACCAATAGCAACATTGGTATCGTAATCATCAAATCGAATAAACGCTTGAGCATATTAACTATTTAAAACAGAATTCACAGCATTCGTAACAGCATCGACTATCCGCTTTAGCATTTCATCATTTAAATCATAAAATACAGGAAGCGAAATTTCACGACTGTAATTATCATATGTAACCGGATAATCAGCAATATTGTATCCTCTGTTTTTATAGAATGACAACATCGCCAGCGGAATGAAATGTACGTTCACACTAACATCAGCATCAAATATCTTTTGAATAATAGCATCGCGTTGCGCTTCTGTAATTCCGTTTATACGTAAAGGGTAAAGGTGATAAGACGTTTCAACATCATCCGTTTTAAGAGGTGGAAGCTGTGCCCAGCCGAAGCTTTTAAAATGATCCGCATAATAATCGCAAACTGCTTTACGCTTGATTAACGTATCATTTGCATATCGTTTTAACTCGATCAATCCAATACCAGCCATTAAATCCGTCATGTTACATTTATATCCTGCCTCTATAATATCATAGCGCCAGTTTCCTTTTTGCATCTTAGCCAACGCATCTTTATTTTGTCCGTGTAGCGTAAATATGCAGAGGTACTTATAAATGTCTTCGTTGTTAAAAGGAGCAGCGAAGTTCAATGCAATAGCACCACCTTCGGCGGTCGTTAAATTTTTTACTGCGTGAAAGGAATACACCGTTGCATCAGCCCATACACCTGTATGCTTGCCTTTATACCATGCACCTAATGAGTGAGCCGCATCCGATAAAACCATAATACGTCCCAGCATTTGTTGATTTTCTCCATCCGCAATAAACATTGATTTTACAGCTGTATCATTTACCAAATTCATGATGGCGGAATAATCACAAGGATATCCAGCTATATCAACTGGCATAATCACTTTTGTTTTAGAGGTAATTGCCTTGCGGATATTTTCAACATTGATATTAAAATCATGGGCATTCACATCCACTAACACCGGCGTAGCACCGCAATGCACCACCACATTCGCAGTAGCAGAATAGGTGTATGCAGGAAGAATTACTTCATCACCTTCTTTTACGCCATACCATTTTAGCATCACTTCGAGTCCTGCCGTAGCTGAATTTAAACAAAGGGTGGCTGCATTGCCGTTATAAGCCGAAAGTTCCTTTTCGAATTGCTTCGTTCTCGGACCAGTTGTGATCCAGCCTGAACGTAAGGTAGCAACAACTTCATTGATGATTTCATCATCGATACGAGGAGGGGCGAAGGGGATGAGGGACATAGTTAATTTGATAATTTGATAATTTGCTAATTGAAGGATTTTATAATTTGGTAATTTGGTAATTTGATAATTTGATAATTTGAAGATATGATAATTTGATCCCGAGGCGGTCCCTGATCCCGAACTTTCGGGACTCGAAGGGCTTCGGGATTTGCTAATTGAAGGATTTTATAATTTGGTAATTTGGTATTTTGGCATTTTGATAATTTGAAGATATGATAATTTGATGATTTGCTAATTTGCTAATTTGAAAATTTGATAATTTATAATAAATTGTATCCTAAGGATTCTACTTTTTGTGTTTGAAGTGAATAACATGTTTGCTGAGCGGAGTCGAAGTAAACTAATTTGATGATTTACTATTTAACTCTATTTTTCTACCAAAGATACTAATCATGAGTGCGAAGAAGATGGCTCCGCGTTGCGCTTCTAACATGGATTCGGTTAAACAATTCAATGCAAAAATAAATAACAACATCAATAATAACGGGTGATAACTATTGCGCATTAACCAAGGCACTTTAATGGCTAATACAAACAACAGCAATCCGATTATTCCAAGTGTTAAGAATGATTGCAAGTATTGATTATGGGTGTTTAATGATTTCTCGTATCCATATGCAAAATGATGTTCATGATAGGTTGTATTCAAAACATCTTTCACATCGCCAGTTCCTGTCCCTATCAACCAGTATTGAGGTACTATTGAAATCGTTTCTTTCCAGATTTCCATTCGTCCCGTAGTACTGTTGTAAGATGTTTCACTTACCGGTTGTGTATTTTTTACTGCGACTTCCACCTGCGAAAATCGATCACTGTACTTCAATAAAAATACCTGAGACGTAATAGTAACTGCAAACACAAACAACAAAGGATAAATAAATCGATAGCTCCCTTTTTTCTTCCAGTATAAAACAATCATCACCACCAATGATAGAAATGCTGTTGCTTCTGCTGTGCGAGCTGATAATAAAACGATCATCACAAAGAATACAATCATAAAGGCAGCACCCATCCAGATTGTTCTACGATGCGAGGATAAAATCATTTCATGAAACACAAATAACAACGCAGCATTTAAATACATACTGAAATATGTAGGATGCATTATGCTTTTCGATAATTCAGAATAAAAGAATACCGTTAATTTTCCTGTTTTGAAATACGTATTGAATGCAATGGCCAATAAGTAAATACATGAAACTAAAACACCGCCTATAAAGTATC
>CANGJU010000059.1 GCA_947453935.1 Bacteroidota bacterium
CGACGATAAAAACGAAATTTTTCAATGCAAAGCAACCAACATTTTCGACTATAAAATGTCAATTTATAGCAGATGGGGTAATCATGTAACCACAATTAACAATTTAGAAGAGGGATGGGATGGTAAAGAAAACGGTAAAATAGTCCAAGAGGACACCTATATTTATGTGATCAATTTCACAGATGTTTTTCATGAACAGCATGAATTAACTGGAAGAGTTTCAGTAATAAAATAGCTTGCGATTCATTACAATTTTACACAAACGTTTTTCTCTTCTGTAAAAAATTTCAATGCTTCAAAGCCACCTTCACGTCCAACACCAGAATTTTTCACTCCACCAAAAGGTGTTCTTAAATCGCGAAGCAACCACGTATTAATCCATACGATTCCACTCTGTAAATTAGCTGCTACATGATGTGCGCGTGTTAAGTGTTGTGTCCATACAGAAGCTGCTAAACCATACGTTGTACTATTCGCATATTTCAAAACTTCTTCTTCGGTATCGAAAGGCATAATTGTTACAACAGGTCCAAAAATTTCTTCCTGATTTGTTCTGCAATCATATGATAACCCTTCAATAACAGTTGGAGCTATATAATATCCATTCGCATGTTCTCCTTCGGGATGTAGTTGCTGGCCACCGCATATAACACTTCCCCCTTCTTGTTTTGCTAATTCAATGTAAGAAAGAATTTTTTCCATGTGAGGCTTGGATACAATTGCACCAATCCAATTATCATCGTTCAAAGGATTACCTACTTTTAATTTTTTAACTTCTTCAACAAAAGCTGATTTAAATTTATCGTAAATGCTACGCTCCACAAAAATGCGTGAGCCACATAAACATATTTCTCCTTGGTTTGAAAACGAAGAACGTACTGTTGTTTGAACAGCTTTCTCAAATTCACAATCAGCAAAAACAATATTCGGATTCTTCCCTCCTAATTCGAGTGAAATCTTTTTAAACATAGGTGCTGCTGTACGCGCGATTTCTTCTCCTGTTTTTGTTCCACCTGTAAAAGAAATAGCAGGAATATCTTTATGCGAAACTATTGCAGCACCTACTTTATGTCCGTAACCATGAATGATATTTAATACACCTGCAGGCATTCCAGCTTCAATTGATAATTCTGCTAAATGAAAAGCCGTCATAGGTGTAATTTCACTTGGTTTCGCAATCACACAGTTACCTGATGCCAATGCAGGCGCAATCTTCCACGTAAAAAGATAAAGCGGAAGATTCCAAGGAGAAATACAACCTGCAATACCAAGCGGAGTGCGCATCGTATAATTCATCGCAACAGTTCCCATCGAATAAGCTTCATCGTGCAAGTGCAATGCAGCAGTTGCATAAAAATGAATGTTAGAAACTGCGCGAGGAATATCAACCGACTTTGATAACCATAACGGCTTACCGTTATCGATAGATTCAGCTAATGCTAACTTATCTAAATCACGTTGAATTAAATCACTTAACTTAATCAGAATGGCAGATCGCTTTTCTTTAGGCATATCTCTCCATGCAGGAAAAGCATTCTGTGCTGCAGCCACTGCTAATTCAACATCACGCTCATCGCTATCAGGAATTAAACTATAAACACTTCCAGTTGAAGGATCATAATTATCAATGTAAGTATTCGAAGCTGGTGCAACTAACTGCCCATTTATAAGATTAAGAATTGTTTTCATTGCAATATTGAATAGTTTACAAAATTACGTTTTATCTATTGATCTGAAGAATGATTTACAACAACAAATTGTCCCGTAGTAAATTCCTTGGCCACGACATTAACAAAATAAACTCCAGCACTAAAATTAGCAGAAGATAAACTGATTGTTTGAGCTTCGTCATAGTTTTGATTCAGAACAACCCTTCCAGTCATATCAATTACCTGAATTCGAAAATTATTTTGCAGTTCATTAAAATTTAAATTGATATTATTGTTTGCTGGATTTGGAATAATTGAAAAATAGTACTGAGCAATATTCTCCTGTTTTTGAGATAAAGCTATACTTTGCGCAGTGATAATATCTGCATTTGGATTGATAATAATTGTATCGACTTTAAAAGGAACATTAAAAGAAAAATTCTGATAGTTATAATTATTATCAAGAATAATTAGTGTGTCTTTATTTTCACCAATCAGCTGAATCGGAACAGGAAGCTTGAAAAAACCAACACTCGAATCGGAGGTCGTTTGCGAGCAATTCAAAGCAATATTATTTTCTAGCTGACTCCAAACAATTTTATAAGAAGGATAACCTTCGCCTTCGTACCACGAATTAAAATAATCATCAAGCCTTAAACCTGATGCATTTTCAAAATGATATTTTAAATTAGTAGTGGTAGCGTTTTTAAATGCAACAGCATTATCATTTAGGTAATTTCTTATTGCTGTAAAAAATGTTTGATCACCAAGAATAAATCTCAACTGATGTAAAATCATTGCTCCTTTATTGTAGGTCAAACGACTATTAAAAATTCTTCCTACCGAGGTGGTGTCATCACATCTAACGCTTCCCCATTTTAAACTTGTAACTGAATTTATTTTGGTTTTCTTGAATTGAAGCCAATAATTAGAAGGATACAAATGCTCGTAGGTTAAACCAGAAAGGTAAGTAGCAAATCCTTCGTTAAGCCAAATATCTTCCCAGCTATTACAAGTAATTTTATCTCCGAACCAATGATGTGCTAATTCGTGCGCCATCAGTTCGTGTCCAAAGTTATTTATGAATGAGATCGTCTGATGTTCCATTCCTCCACCCCATCCAAACTGCGCCTGACCATATTTCTCCTCGTAAAAAGGATAAACTCCGAACAATGAATCATACAATTGCATGGTAGGTATTAAGTCGAGCAGTTGTGTATCTGCTTCGATAGAATCTTCCGGATAAACAAAATTCTGAACCAAGGTATTGATAGTATCAAAAGGAACAGTAAAATCAATCTGCGAATAATTTGTAACCGAAAAAGCAATAAGGTAGGTCGCTATTGGAAAATTATGTTTCCAATGATATGTTTTAACATTTCCATTCACTTGCTGATTAACAAACGTTCCATTACTAACGGCTACCCTATCTGCAGGGACATCAATAAAAACATCTATCGAGTCCGCCTTATCATTCAATGTATTCTTGCATGGCCACCAATCGGAAGCACCATAAGGCTGTGAGAGTGTCCAGATAATTGGATTGCCCTGATGTGTTGCTTGCTTAAAAGAACCAAATCCACTGCTAGAAGGAACACCATGATAATAAATCGTGATTGAATCTTGTTGTTGTACTACTGATGAAGGAATTAGTAATTGATCATTTTGATGTAGAAAAATAATTGATTGTTGATGAAAAACGATACTATCACAAACTAAGGAATTACTTAAATCAAAAAACAAGGTGTCGATGGCTTCTATACTTTTAAATTGAATTTGCACATCGCCACTAATATAATTTTGCGATGGATCAATTATCCAATGACAATGATAATAAGTTACATCAATATTATCTGATTTTGTTGATACATTCTGAAAAATTGCTGGATTGATAAATCGCAGTGATTCCGATTTTGCAATTGATTCTACTTCTACATTCTGCGCGTAAGCACATTTGATAAAAAGGATGAGCATCAAACAACAGCAAACTATTTTTTTTATGATACTCATGAATCTCAGGTGGTATAGATTAATTTTGATTTCAAAAATAAGAAATTAGAAAGTTATAAATTTAATTAACAAATAAGATTAAGGCATAAATAATAAGCAATAATTCTAAATTGTCTTCTGTAAAAGATTTTTAATATAAATAGATGGAGAATTCTCCATTAAGGTTTAATCAAAACCAAATAAATGGCCTCAGTTTATTCGGTTTTTTAAGCGGATAAAATTGTGTTAAGCAAATTTAGAAGTTCCGAGTCAGCGAGGAAATCACTGAATTTGTAGCAATTTTATCAATTAAAAAATTTGCTTGCAAAAGAATAAAGTGCAGCCTTGACTTTTTCTTTGGTTCTTTCGTTTTGTGTCAAGACAAAAGAAAGAACATTTCATAGAACAATGTCGAATTGAAAAACTAATATTCTAAAATAAAACTTCAATATAAATCAAAGTTAAATTAGTTAGTATTAGTATATCAAAATAGTAATACTAATGACTATCCACCGGCACAGGAGCATTCTTCTTTGATTTTTGCAGCCAGATAAGCGGAATACTAACAACTAAAAAAATACCTGTTGCCCAGAATGCATCAAGGTAAGTAAGCAGATAGGTATTTTTAATTACCATTCCATCCATTGCCTTAGCCGCCATTTGTTGCGCTTGCTCCAATGAAAATCCTTTAGCCGTGAAGCCTGCAATTAACTCATTCCAGCGTGCTGCAAACTTCGGATTATAAATATCCATGTTGCTGATTAAGTGATCGCGGTGATATCCTTTACGGATATGAATTAATGTGGTGATTAATGCAATACCGAAAGAGCCACCTAACTGACGCATCATATTATTTAATCCTGTTCCCTGATGAAAATCTTTTGGAGCTAACGAACCTAATGCTAACATCGTTAATGGCACAAACAAAAAGCTCATTCCAATTCCACGAAGTATCAAAGGCAAATAGAAATCACTTTCTCCTGAATTTAAATTGGAGCGCGACATTGTATAGGTAAACAAAAAGAATAAGCTAAATCCGAAGGTAGCCATAATTTGCGGCGACACTTTTCGTTGCAGCATCTTACCTACAATTGGCATCATGAAAATAGTTGACAACCCTCCTGGAATTAACAACATCCCTGTTTGTTGCGCAGAGAAGCCTAATAGATTCTGACAAAAAATAGGAAATACGAAGACAGAGCCATACAATCCAAATCCTAAAACAAACGTGGTAAACATTCCAAGGAATAAAGATCTGTTTTTAAGTATCCGTAAGTTAACGACTGGCGATTCTGTCCTGAGCTCATGCCAAATAAAAACAACACCTGATACGACAGCGAGGATAGACAGTACCGTTATATAATTCGTTTCAAACCAATCTTCACTTTCTCCTCTCTCTAAAACAAATTGTAAGGAGCCAACTGCAACTGTGAGTAGAAATATTCCGAGCCAATCAACAGAGCCAGGTTTATTACTATGAATACCATCTTTGATATATTGCAACGTTAACAATAATGCAATTACCCCCAATGGAAGATTTACAAAAAACACCCAGGGCCATGTCCAGTGATCCGTTATATAACCACCTAATGTTGGTCCAATCGTAGGACCAACCACAACTCCTAACCCAAATAACGCCTGCGCCATACCGTGCTGTTCCTTTGGCCATGTTTCTAATAAAATTGCCTGGGCTGTTCCCAATAATGCACCTCCACCAATTCCTTGAAAAAAACGAAATACAACTAACTCCCATATTGTATGCGCATTACCGCAAAAGAACGAAGCTACGGTGAACAGAACAATGGAAAATGCAAAATAAGATCTTCTTCCAAAGCGATTAGCGAGCCATCCCGACATCGGTAAAATAACAACGTTCGCAATTGAATAAGCTGTAATAACCCAACCCACATCTTCAAGTGTTGCACCTAAGTTCCCCATGATCTGAGGAAGAGAAACGTTTACTACAGTGGTATCAATTAACTCAAGCAGTGATGCAAGAATTACTGTAATTGTAATGATCCACTTTTGAAATCCTGATGCAGCAGCCATTCGTGATTAATCGACTTGTACAGAAACCTTAACACTCATTCCTGGACGAAGTAATTTTGAAGAATTATTTTTCTGATCGATTTTAATTTTTACTGGAACACGTTGAATTACTTTTACAAAGTTTCCGGTTGCATTATCAGGAGGGAGAATACTAAACTTAGCACCTGTTGCTGCAGAAAAACGATACACCTTACCCGTAAACTCTGTATCAGGAAATGCATCTGCTGTAATAACGACATCTTGTCCCTCTTTCATTTTTTCTAATTGCGTTTCTTTAAAATTAGCAATTACAAAATTTTCTTCACTACTAACGATTACGCATAGGGGCGAACCTACATTTATCAGCTGACCATTCTGTACATTTTTCTTAGAAACAGTTCCACTTGCAGGTGCTGTGATGTAAGAATAAGTTAATTGAAGTTTAGCAAAATTAACATCTGCCTGACGCATTTTGATTTGAGCTGCGGCAACAGTTAATTGTTCTTGCGCTGCAGACACCTGATTGTTGGCAAGTGCCAGCTGACTTTTAGTTGTGTTCATTGCTGCTTCAGCACCATCTTTTTCTGCTGTTGCTGCATCAAACTTTTGCTTTGTAGTAGCATCTTGATTCATCAATTGAGAAAAACGATTATAGTCCTGATTAGCTTTCCACACTCTCACTTTCGATGACTCAATTCCTGTATTCGCAACACCTACATTTCCTTGTGCTGTTTTTACGGCAGCCTGTGCAACATGTAAATTCGCTTCTGCACTTGCAAGCGCAGCTTCTGCCATTTCCAATTTTATTTCATAATCGCGAATATCAACCACCACTAGCGTATCACCCTTAGTAACTTTCTGATTATCTTCAAAATTTATTTTACTTACATATCCTGCGATGCGACTATTAACAGGACTAATATCTCCGTCTATCTGAGCATCGTCAGTATCGACATGATGAAGTGCATAATTGTATTTGTTAATCCCGAAGAAAACAGTGATTAAAATAATCGTGAGTAAAATAACCGGAAGGATTTTTTTCTTCTTCTTTGGGGTGATGTTTTCGTTTTCCATTTTTATTGAATGTCGTTAGGTAACAAATTTAAGAGTAATAAAGTTTTATAAGCAGCCTGTTCTACCTCCATCAACAGGAATATTTATTCCGTTGATATAGGCCGCAGCGGGCGATGCAAGAAAAGCTACTGCTGCCGCAATCTCTTCTGGCTTTCCAAATCGAGCTGCAGGAATCTCTGCTAACATCTCTTGTTCTACCTCATCAATTGTATGATTTTGCTTTTGCGATTTATTTTCGATGATGGATGACAATCGTTGTGTTGCTGTTGCACCCGGTAAAACATTATTAACTGTTATTCCAAATGGTGCTACTTCAATTGAAAGCGTCTTAGACCAATTAGCAACTGCTGCACGAATGGTATTTGAAACACCAAGACCTTTCAAAGGTTGTTTTACACTCGTAGAAATGATATTGATAATTCTTCCAAAGCCTGCTTCTTTCATTCCAGGTAATACGGCTTGCGCGATTAGATGATTACAGATTAAATGCTGATTAAATGTATTTAAAAATGCTTCTGTTGTAGCATTCACAATCGGACCTCCGGGAGGGCCTCCTGTATTATTAACCAAAATATGAATTGGATTTCCTGCATTGACAAACGAACTTACTACTGATGCTACTTGTTCAGGATTTGAAAAATCAGCTGCTAGATAATGATGTTGTTGCCCGTTAGAAGTAGGTAGCGAACTACATGTTGCTTTTAATGCTTCTTCGCTTCTGGCTAATAGTACCACGCTCGCTCCCATAGCAGCCAATTCTGTTGCTGCAGCTCGTCCTATTCCTTGCGAACTGCCACAAACCAAGGCTGTATAATTCTGTAGATTTAAATTCATGCGATAAATCAATTAAGGATATTACAAAGGAAACTTTGATTGTTTGATACGATTAAGTTACTTTGCTTTATAATTCTACAAATGTAATCGCTATGGCAATCGCTACCCCCATAAATTTAAATAAATGGATTGATGAAAACCGTCATTTACTAAAACCTCCCGTTGGAAACAAAGTTGTTTACGAGTTAAGTGAAGATTTTATTGTAATGGTGGTGGGTGGACCCAATTCCCGCAAGGACTATCACTTTGAGGAAGGGGAAGAACTTTTTTATCAGATTGAAGGTGATATTACAGTTAAAACCATTCAGGATGGGAAGCATGTAGATGTAAACATAAAAGCGGGAGAAATGTTTTTACTTCCTCCACGCATACCGCACTCACCTCAACGTGGACCAAATACAGTAGGATTAGTGATTGAACGTAAGCGTAAAGAAGAAGAGATTGATAAGTGTATGTGGTTTTGTGAATCTTGCGCTACCAAATTATATGAAGCAGAATTTTCGTTGGAAGATATTGTTGGGCAATTAAAGGCTGTAATGGAAAAGTTTTACGGGGACGAAGCATTGCGCACTTGCAAAAAGTGTCACGCGGTGATGGAAGTTCCTAAGTGATAAGATTACACTTATAGCTTAAACTGATCTAGTTTAAAATGACTTTTTAGCCATCGAGGTAAAATTATTGCTCCAACAAAAATATACGGGTAATAACTTAATATTCTCCAAAGCAATCCTAACGCCGACGCCAAGCCGTTCGGGATAAATTCGTTTAAGAAGTTACTGAAAATGTATTCTGCAAGTCCGCTACCTCCTGGTGTAGGACTTAACAAGATAATAATTCCCATTATCACTTGCTTTCCATAAACTACTGCATCATTAACAACGCTTTCACCATGAAAGGCATGAATAATACAGTTAACGATTGAGAAGCGAGCAATCCAAGAAGCAAATGTTGCTACAATAGTAATCGTCCAATATTTCGCATTCTGATTTTTTAATCCTTTGCTTGCAATAATTAATTGTCCTCCCGTCTCAACTGCATTATGATGCCATCTGTTTAAGAGTGGTAAGGAGGTTAATTTTAAAAGAAGCGATTTAATGATATGCGGGTTAACAAACAACGCATATGCAATAAGTATTTTATATCCGATAATCGAAAAATAAACTACCCAAAATGTATAGAAGATACTGCTTCCAACAGTAGTATCAACATCCACGCTAGAGAACAGAGCATGTTTTCCAATTAGGAAATACACCAAAGGAGCCATTGTTGCTAAAAAGATTCCATCTAAAAAAGAAGAATTCATAATGGCAGTAATACTCTTCCCCATGTTGATACCTTCTTTATTCAGAATAAAAATCGCGAATAGAAATCCGCCGCCAAACATACCAGGCACCAAAGCAGAACTAAACTCCCATAGCATAATAACTATGAATGATCTATACCAACCCAGCTCATAGTCGGTAAGTGCTCTAACGCGTATCATATACGCAAAATCGCGGATGAAAATAGATACGATCGCTAAGAGCAACCACAGAGTAGAATTAGTGGTCCACGTAATTTGATAAAATGCTTCGGGTTTAAACTCTCTCAAAAACAACCATACTGCAACACCTAATCCAAGCAGAATAGGAAGGATAATTCTTCCAGGTGAAAACTGCTTTAGAATTTTACGATGTTCATTCAGCATTATCTTCTGTTGCTGGTGGTTGAGGCGCTGCTTCAGGCGTGCAAACTACAAAGTTGTTAAAGCCTTCATTGAGGAAAATTAAAAACACTCTGTTTTGTAATAATTCAAGTAATGCTAAGAACGTATATACTGCATGTAATTTATTTACGCATTCGTCGAACAGATCCGCAAAG
The DNA here is from genome assembly GCA_947453935.1 of Bacteroidota bacterium. Classification (GTDB taxonomy): domain Bacteria; phylum Bacteroidota; class Bacteroidia; order AKYH767-A; family OLB10; genus CAINEC01. The sequence continues at coordinate 9,435 of CANGJU010000059.1, forward strand.
TTTTGCTGAGGCTTTTGCGACATTCTGTTTCGGATATAATCCTTTTGATTGTCGATGGTATAAGGCGATTGTAAGACGGTATGAATAACTCTGTTTTGATTATCTTCAAAACGCGACATCACTTTTTCAAACGTAGCAATCAGTTTATAGAGGGTTAATTGATTTAACTCTCCGGCATAACCTGTTTCTGTTGTTGTACCGAGCTTTGATAACTCATGTTGTACATTTCCTCTCGCAAAGCGCATCATTCGCTCATCTTCCATTAAACGTAAATCTTCGGAAGCTGCTTTAAACTGTTTGTAATCTAAAAGCTGACGTACTAAATCCTGACGCGGATCAATTTCATTCCCATCCTCATCTTTCTCGTAACGCGGCAATAACAATTTTGCTTTGATTCGCATTAAAGTTGCTGCCACTAAAATAAACTCGCTTGCCAGCTCAATATTCATGGCTTGCATCTGATGCATGTATTCCATAAAATCATTAGTGATGGTGGCAATAGGAATATCATGAATATCCAACTCATCGCGTTCAATGAAGAACAGGAGTAAGTCGAACGGACCTACAAACTGGGGTAATTTTATTTCGAAACTTTCAGACACAAAATTGGGGTTCTGTTTACTACAAAGAAACCAAAAAATAAGTAGGATAAAAAGGGTTTATACAAAAAAGAAAAGGCCCCGTAAATTCGGGGCCTTTTCCAAAGTTCTAAACTTTTATATTTCTTAGAAATAGAAGTTTAAGTTAATAGCAGCACCTGCATTGTCAGTATCTAAACCGAATGAAGATGTTTTGCCACCTTTAGTTGTTGTAGTTGTACCAGCAACAGTTACTGTAGTTTCAGATGCACCTGTTGAAGCAATTCCTAATCCCCAACCTAATTCACCTGATAATGACATCTTAGGAGCGAAGAAATATTCAACTCCGATGAAACCACGGATACCTAAGTTGAAAGTAGAACCAGCTTTAGCTTCTACGCTTAAGTCAGTTGCAGTCCAAGTTTCTTTTCCTGAGCTTAAACCAATGTTAGCTTCAGCTCCGTAGAAACCACGAACGCGACCTTTACCACGGTACATTTGAATACCAGCACCTAAATTGATGTTAGATCCACCGTTTTTAATTTCAACTGAATCAACATCAGCAACACCATCACCATCTAAATCTACTGATTGGTTATCAGAAGTTGTAGAACCGAAACCTAAACGAACTTTTGCACGGTATGCAGTGTTCGCATCTTTCATCATTTTACCTGTGATAACGTTTGTGTTACCTTCAGTCCAATTGAAAGACATTGGAGTGTTGAAAGTGTTTCCATTCAATAAGTTACCGAAGTAGCTTAAAGATGATCCAGCGCCGATTCCGATGCTCCAATCGCCAGATTCAGGAAGGATTGGTGTTCCTTTTTTTGAGTTCATGTCTTGTGCAGATGCGGTAACTCCGATCATCATTGCAACAATTAGTAATCCTTTTTTCATTTGTTTTTTATGTTTTAAGGTTGGCCAAATTTATA
>CANGJU010000060.1 GCA_947453935.1 Bacteroidota bacterium
CTTAAAAAGGGATTGGTGCGCTGGGCGAATGAAGTATTAGAAAGCAATAAAATAACTAGTAATAGAAAAATAATTTCTTTCTTGAATGGCATTTTAATTTTTATCGATTTGAATTTTGATGGCCTTAGTTTGCTGATTGATAAAAGTAGTAAAAGTTTCAAATCAAAACTAAATTGAATAATCACGAGCAAAAGTGTCTTCTTTAAACATATAAAGATTTACACCTAGCCAATTTTAAGTATTGAATATGATTATTTGAATTATGTATGTACTCTTATTGATATTTGAAATGGTATCCGCATTATGATGTAAATAAATTGGAATGATAAATTAAAAAGACAACAATTAACTTGATGAGTGTTGCCACTCATTTTTTAATGAAGTGTAACTTATAGGATTATTATAATGTTTAAAACGTCATGGAAAAATTTCAAATGTCATTTATAACTTCAAAAGATAAGTTAGATGTAAAAAGTGCTATCGAAGGAAATAGTAACCATGAATTGAATGGTATTAAATATTGCGTTTTTGTATTCTTAAATCAATCGAACTATGAACTAATTGATTGCATGCATGAAAACTTAAAAGATCTAAACTATAATTCAGGTAGTGATATTCTTTTGTCTTTTATTTATAGAGAAAATCACTTGGATATTAGTAAAAGTATGAACAAGGAATCCTTTCAAGAAGATGATATGTCAATCGCAATGAAACATTTAAATATAAAGCCATCATCTTTACCTTGTATTTGCATTATAGATAAATCGACTGAAAAATTAAATGTTGTAACAAGAAAAATAAATATTAAGAAAGGAAAAGATCAATTACTAAGTGATTTATATAACACTTTTGATATTCTAAATGATTCAAACAAAGAAAAAGTAGCTTTCATATTATTGGGGTGGCAAAAAATGAAAGACATAATAAAACAAGTTAAGATTGAAGATTTGTTAACCGCACTTACATTAATAAAAAACACAATTAAATAATTAAAATGGTTTCTAATTAAAAATAAAAATTAATTTGTTTTAGCTAAAGTAAATTAATCCTATAACGACTTCTTCACAAACTTCCAAGAATAAACACTGTTGACTTTTTGTAGTCCCCAGTAATCGAATGATCCGTTAGAGCGATCGCCGTTTGCATTTAATGTAATTGTACCAGTTGCGCCACTAAACTGCGCTGTTTGTGCTACGAATGAGTTACGCAGGTTAGCTGCATCTGCAGGAACCCCATTATTCGCTTCTACCGTACGCGCTAATACCCACATTGCATCATACGCAGCAATTGCATACGCATCTGGCTGCTGTCCACAACGGCTAAGGATAGCCGCAGTTAACGGTTGCCATTTTGATTGAGCCGATATTGGCAATCCGAATTCAGGAGCATAATACGAAGTTGCAATTGCAAAATCACAGGCTGCACTGCTTGATAAAATTGCATTGCTCTTGATAAATCCATCGCCACCATACCAGTTCACACTTTGTAATAGACTATCACCATTCGCCTGATTGAAAATATCTACTGCCTCATCAAATGAAGCTAAGTAAACTCCCACTGCTGTATCTCCGTAGGTTGCAGATAGCGTTGTAATTCTTGTTTTAATATCGTTTAATAAACTCGTATAATCTGTGGTAGTAGTTGGATATGGAGCAACATATTCAACAGTAGTACTTGCTTTTGCATCGAAAGCTGTCTTTACAGAATTTTGTAATCCAATATTACCAGCGTCATCACGAGCCACTACAATTAAACCTCTTTTCCCTTCGTCGTAAATTGAACTCGCTATTGCGCTGCCCTCAATTGCATCACCAGGACAATAACGATAGATGGCATCATTAGCAATCGCTAATGAACTTGCGGTGCTTCCCTGACTTACGACTAACATTTTATTTGCATCAGCAAAGGACTTAATCGCACCAACTTCTGCACTCGATTGAGGTCCGATGATTAAACGCATGCCAGCATTCAATGCATCATTCATGTATGTTTTTGCTAATGCAGTATCAAGCTTTGTATCATACACAGATGATGCAAAACGAAAAGGAACATTACGCGCTTCAAAGTCAGCATTAATTTCTTCTACAGCAATTTCAATTGCCGCTTTTGATGGAATTCCTAATGTAGACCAGTTACCAGTTAGTGATAACATGGCTCCTACATTAATAGTTGTAAAATTTTGTTCTTCTTCTTTTTTACATCCCGCAAAAATCACAACTACTACTAATACTACTACTGCAATTAACTTTTTCATTTTTTATTCTAATTGTTTTGTGTGTTATTATAACATTTTCTGACGCTTTGCCAGATATGGTGCTAATACCTGCTTATAACCCTGATGGATATCCGCTTCAACAAAATCGATTCGGTATTGAGCACACTTTAATTCTAATTCTTTTTTAAACTCTTGTATTGATTTCAGATAACTATCTCTTATCTGACCAGAATGCACTTTAATTTCTTCGCCGCTTTCTACATCTACAAATCGATATGGACGGTTTTCAAAATTAAAATCCAATTCTAATCTTTTATCAACCGTGTGAAACAATATCACCTCGTGTTTATTGTAACGCAAATGCTGCAATGCTCCAAATAAATCTTTAGCCTCAGCAATATTTTCAAACATATCACTAAAGATGATCACCAATGAACGCTTATGAATACTTTCAGCAATTTGATGTAAGGCTTCTGCTGCTGATGTTTTACGAGGCACCGTTGCATCACTCTTCATTGCTTCTTCTAATTTATGAATTAGCAATTTGTGATGAACAGAACTGCTCTTAGCAGGCATGTTCAAATCGAGATGATCCGTAAACAAACTTAATCCGACTGCATCGCGTTGCATCTTTAAAAGGTTCATGATGGATGCCGCACAATGAGCAGAGAAAGTAATTTTATTCATCAGATCAGGATTCTTTTTATTCATCTCCGGAAAATGCATCGAAGAGGAATTATCGACTACAAGCTGACAACGCAAGTTTGTTTCTTCTTCGTAACGCTTGGTAAATAATTTATCGGTGCGACCAAATAATTTCCAATCGATGTGACGCGTAGGCTCACCTGGATTATAAATGCGATGTTCTGCAAATTCTACTGAGAATCCATGAAAGGGACTTTTATGCAGGCCTGTAATAAAGCCCTCTACCACCTGACGGGCAATAAGCTCAAGGCTGGAAAACTGCTGTACTTCGTTTTGACGTATCACGGAACAAATTTATCTGCTAAAAATAGTAAATGTAAAAGAAAAGAGGCCGTCCTTTCGGCGACCTCTTTCAACAATTTTATCAAAAATTATAAATGAGCATTGATTTTATCAGCAAGAACAGATTTTGGCACTGCTCCAACTTGCTTATCTACTAACTCTCCGTTTTTGAAAAACAAGAGTGTAGGAATATTTCTGATTCCGAATTGTGTTGGAATTCCTGGGTTGTGATCTACATTGCATTTACCGATTACCGCTTTATCGCCATATTCAGTTGCTAATTCATCTACTACTGGTCCAACTACACGACAAGGGCCACACCACTCTGCCCAAAAGTCTACTAATACCGGCTTGTCTGATTTCATTACAAGCTCCTCAAAATTTTGATCTGTTATTTCTAAAGCCATTTTATTGAATTATTTGATTGTTTAATTTGATGCAAAGGTAATCGAATTTCCGATAAGTTTATTTTCAGTCATCCTCCAAAAAGAAAAAATCAGAAGCCGCATAAGAAAAGGGGACTTAAAAAGAAAGCCCCCTTCTAACGCAAAAAACTAAAACAAAAATTAAAACTGAATCTTATACACCACATTCGGAAAAAAACCTAACTGGTAGGTCGTTTCTATCCGCTGCATTTTATTATCATAACTCTGAGAAAACACATTTTTATGATTGGTTAAATTCTGTAGGTCAAGCGACATCGTTTGAGCAAATTTTCGTTTCCCGCTATTCAGTGTATAGCTTAACTTTAAATCTAAGCGCGTATATGCATCGTAATTTTCGGAATAAACATCCGAAGAAAGTACCTCATGTTGTGATGCAATAGAAGCTGATAAGTCGATTGGCGTAAATGCCCTACCACCTGCATTTGTATATTTCAAATTCAAAGAAAAACTATTTCGCTTATCGCGACCAATTTTCCACTCTTTACCAGCCAATACATTAAAAACATAATTACCGTTGAAGGCTGTATTTCTTTCAATGCCGTCGCTACCCTTGTATTTTGAATCATATAATGATGTTGTAAACAAACCATAATACCCTTTACTAAAAAATTTCTCTACCGTTATTTCAACACCTTGATTAAAACCTGTCCCATCGTTCACGAGACTATCCGTTAAGTCCGCTTTAAAAGTAGAACCAGTGTTAAGCATTGAATAGCTGCTAGAATAAGAAGTAACAGGCACATTGTTTAATCGCTGGTAATAAACTTCGGATTTAATTCTCCAATCGGCGAATGGCTGCACATTATAACCCAGAACGAAATGCTGACTCTTGGTAAAGTCTAGATTCAGATTATTGTAAACTGCATTACCACTAAGGTCTTGTGATTGCAAATAATAAACATTAATCGGTTGCATCTGTGAATGCATTCCATACCCTAGATTCAAACTACTATTACTTGAAGTATAAAAAACCAATCCTATGCGTGGTTCAATTGCACTCGAATGATTCAGTTGTAAATATTGTGCATGTAATCCTGCATTAACAATTAATTTTTCAGTGAGACTATATTTCAAGTGTGCGAATGCTTCCATGAAATTAGTATTGCTTTTATAATCCCAAACTTGTCGATATGGTAAAAAGACATTTTCTTTTGATTTGTAGAAAAGATCTAAACCAACGATTTCATTTCGTAAGCCTGCTTTAAAAAACAATCGAGAATTGACTTTAAGATTATAACTACTACTCAAATAAAAAGTAGATTTTGCAACGTTATTAACTTCCTTTACAAAACTACTATCGAGCATTCGATCGAAGTCGTATGAAGTTTGATCATTACCTGAATAATTAACCCCAACTGTAGATGATATATAAGACTTCGAATTAATTTGCTTAAAATGATTTAGTCCTACAATTCCAATTTTACTTGAAAAATCCACTTTATTTCCATTTGCATAAAGCGTGTTTTGCGAACCTCCGCCAATGTTAATTGTACTGGAAGCTAAAATCCCGAAGAGTGAAAACTTACCCCATTTTGTATTTCCACTATTTAACTTGAAGGATAAATCCTGATACGTTGGTGTAGCAGAAGTACCGATATTAATGCCGAGTCCTTGCGCAAATCCTGCGAGCGAATATCGATAACCTAAGAGATACGAAGCCTCAGAATTTTTACTAAACGGACCTTCTGTTGTCACTTCTAATCCAGTTATCACTCCAGCCTGTATAGTAGTCTCACGTTTTTTATCATTACCATTTCTAAAACCTAAATCAAAAACCCCCGCCACTGCATTTCCATACTCAGCAGGAAAAGCAGAAGTGAAAAAATCAGAGTTCTTTAACAAATTTGTATTTAAAGCGCTTACTGCACCACCTGTTGTTCCTACTGATGCAAAATGATTAGGATTTGTCACTGTCATATCATCAATTCGCCATAGAACACCAACAGGAGAATTACCGCGAATTACAATATCATTTCTACTATCATCAGGAACACTTACACCAGCAAAATTCGCTACTAAACGAGCTGGGTCGCTTCTTCCTCCTGCGTACCTGTTTACCTCTTCCATCGAAAATGTTCGAGCACTCACACTAGATAATTTATTTATTGCACTACTTTTATTAGTTGCTGTAACAGCTACTTCCTTCAACTGATGAAACTCTTCTTCTAATGCAATATCGAGAATGACTTCCTTACCTGAGGTTACAATCACATCAGGAATGATTTGCGTTTTATAACCAACGAGACTAGCTTTAACAATATATCTGTCAGGAGGTAAATCAGCAAGTTCATAGTTCCCATTTATATCAGAATTTGCTCCGACATTTCGAGAAGTAATTTGGAGCGAAACACCAACAAGCGTAATGTGCGATTGCTTATCGACAACCTTACCTCGAATAGTTTGTGTGTTATTATTTTTAGCAAATAAAAACGATGGCAATAATGCCATTAAAAAAATAAATCGATTCATTAAGTAGATTTTTACTCGAGCAGCATTGCCCGGGCTCCACTATGATGACAATAAAATAATTTACTTGCGTTGATTCAAAAAAACACAGTCGACAATTTAAGCCAGCGAAACATCACCATTGGTTAGCTCCTTTAATTCGTCTAACAATTGCGCATTCACTTTTACTTTATACTTCATACTTTCGAAGGCGAGATTAACTCCATTCTCCTGATCATAAATCTGAATTTTAAAAGGTGTTTTTCCTTGATGCTCTTTCAACAATGATTCAATTAAATCAACCTTTCCCGTTTTTACATCTCGCAGACGCATCTTAAGATTGACCATTTTCACCATTTTATCAGCAGCATCTTTCAGGAATTCCATCCCGGTTACTTTAATCTCTAAATCGCTTGAATTAGCAAAGCGCGATTGCACGCGTGCACGTACAAACACTAACGATTCTTTAACCAACAAATGTTTGAACTTTCCATAGTCTTCTCCAAACAAAGCAAGTCGATAATTACCCGTAAAATCTTCGATATTAAAAAACCCAAATGGTTTACCTGTCTTTGTCATTCGCTCTTCAACATCGACAACAATTCCCGGGAATGTCAAATCACGATTTTTCAATTCGTCGATACGATTTAAATGCTCAACGCTCGTATTGCAAAATTGCTTTATCTCAAAACGGAATCCATCGAGCGGATGTCCAGAAATATAAAACCCCACTACTTCTTTTTCTTTCCTTAATTGCTCAAGCTTGCTCCACTCTGGCGCAGCAGGCAATTGTGGCTCTGTAATATTTTCTTCAGGCATATCCCCAAACAATGAAGCTTGGGCTTGTTGTCCGTCGTTAGCTAAAGCAGCGCCGTAACGAACAGCCTTTTCTAAACCATTCATTCCGTCTTTTGAATCGACTTGAAAGTATTGCGCGCGATGTGTTCCTGTAAAGCAATCGAACGCACCTCCTAAGGCCATACTCTCAAGCGTACGCTTATTTAATAATCTTCCTGGCACTCGCTTACATAAGTCGAACACATTCACAAATGGTCCATTCTTCTTACGCTCTGCGGCTAATGCATCAACAGCTGAATCCCCTACTCCTTTCACCGCTACTAACCCGAAACGTATCTGTCCTAATTTATTTACTGTGAAATTGAAAGCCGATTCATTCACATCAGGTCCTAAAACCGTTAATCCCATTCTGCGACATTCTTCGAGGAAGAACGTAATTTTTTCTATCTGACTTAAGTTATTCGTCATAACTGCCGCCATGTATTCTGCAGGATAATGTGCTTTTAGATATGCTGTTTGAAAAGCAACAAACGCATAACATGTAGAATGTGATTTGTTAAATGCATATGATGCAAAGGCTTCCCAGTCAGTCCATATTTTTTCGAGCACTTTTTGATCATGACCTTTTGCACTTGCCTGCTCAATAAATTGAGGCTTTAATTTATCCAGCGTTTTACGATCTTTCTTACCCATCGCTTTACGAAGGATATCCGCTTCACCTTTTGTAAAGCCAGCAATCTTTTGCGATAGCAACATCACCTGCTCTTGATAAACCGTAATACCATTTGTTTCCTCGAGGTATTCTTTCATATCATCGAGATCATAAACCACTTTCTCACGTCCGTGTTTACGATTGATATAACTCGGGATATAAGCTAATGGACCTGGACGGAACAATGCATTCATCGCAATTAAATCTTCAAATTTATCTGGCTTTAGGTCGCGCAAATATTTTTGCATTCCTGCTGACTCGAACTGGAATGTTGCATTCGTTTCTGCTTTTTGATAAAGCTCTAAGGTTTTTTTATCATCGAGCGGAATGGTATCAATATCTATTTCTACTCCGTGATTTTCTTTAATTAAATTCAACGCATCTTTGATGATGGTTAATGTTTTTAATCCAAGAAAATCCATTTTAATTACGCCTGCATCTTCAATAATTTTTCCTTCGTATTGCGTAACTAATAAATCAGAATCTTTTGATGTTGCAACAGGAATGATATCATACAAATCGCGAGGCGCAATGATAATCCCTGCAGCGTGAATACCTGTATTACGAACAGACCCTTCAAGAATCAAGGCTTCTTTCAAAACCTTTGCTCGTAAGTCATCTCCTTCGGCGATAGCACGTAGCTTCTTCACCATTTCAAGATCATCACTATTGAGTCCTTCTTTGTCTTTTAAACTTTTATCACCTTCTAACGGTGCTGTCAGTACGCGATTTAATTCTATACCTGGTTTTTCAGGAACCAGTTTCGCCATTGCATTTGAATCAGGCAACGGTAACTCAAGCACACGAGCAACATCTTTAATCGACATTTTTGCAGCCATAGTACCAAAGGTGACAATCTGCGCCACCTGCGTTTTACCGTACTTATCAACTACATAATCGATTACTTTTTGTCGACCAAGATCATCAAAGTCCGTATCAATATCGGGCATCGACTTACGATCAGGATTTAAGAAACGCTCGAAGAGTAAATTGTATTTAAGCGGATCGATATTGGTAATTCCGATGCAATAAGCAACAGCAGAACCTGCGGCAGAACCACGACCAGGGCCAACGAACACGCCTATCTCACGACCTGCTTTGATGAAGTCGGCTACAATTAAAAAGTAACCAGCAAAACCCATCGTTTTAATCGTGAACAATTCGAAATTCAAACGCTCTTCAATCTCAGGAGTTAATTGTCCATAGCGATTTAATGCACCTGAATAAGTCAGATGATGCAAGTATTCATCTTGAGTATTGAATCCTTCGGGAATTGTAAAGTGAGGCAATAAAATATCCTGCTTTAACTTTAGCATTTCTACCTTACCTACAATCTCATTTGTATTATCGATAGCTTCAGGCAAATCGCTGAACAGCTTCGACATTTCTTCTGTCTTTTTAAAATAAAACTGGTCATTAAAAAAGGCAAAACGTTTACCACGAACGTTCACATCATCATCCGCAAAATCTTTCATCGTTGGCGTGCTTTGCTTCTCACCAGTATTGATACAAAGTAAAATATCATGCGCATTCGAATCTTCCTGATTCACATAATGCGAATCGTTGGAAGCGATAATTTTTACATTGTGCTTTAATGCAAACTTGATTAATACTTCATTCACAATATTCTGTTCAGGAATATCATGACGTTGCAATTCCACGTAATAATCCTCTCCAAAAACATCGAGCCACCACTTAAATTCTTTTTCAGCTTCTGCTTCTCCTTTTTTAAGAATCATTTTTGGTACAGATGCACCAATACAACAAGTAGTCGCAATTAATCCTTTATGATATTGAAGTACTAATTCCTTATCGATACGAGGGTACTTACCATACAATCCATCAATGTAACCAAGCGAACACAACTTAGCGAGGTTCTTATAACCTTCTGCATTCTTAGCTAAAAACAATTGATGATGACGAACATCCTTATCTTCCTTTGTAAACTGACGCTTATGACGATCTTCTACTAGGTAAAACTCACAACCAACAATGGGTTTAATTTTATTTGGATTATCATCCGTATTATACTTTGATGCTTCAGCAACAAATTTAAAAACACCGAACATGTTACCATGGTCAGTAATTGCCACAGCGGGCATATTATCAGCTACTGCTTTTTTATAAAGAGAGCTAACATCAGCGGCGCCATCCAGCAATGAAAATTGCGTATGCACGTGCAAGTGCGAAAACTTTGTCATAAGAGAAAGGAATTGAAACAAATTTACCTTTTTTTACCCACTCCTTCTGCATAGAAACTTGAACTTGATGCTGTTTTTTATAACCCCTTAAAAATGAGGGATAACACTTTTTAACAAGTAGAAATAAAAAAGGCGGCACTCTTTGAAAGCACCGCCTTGACCTTAATGTTTGGTATTTATTTTTTTAAATTGACCATAGGCAAAATATGTTTAATTTTTTTTGTTTTGCTGCTGGATTCTTTTACTCCTTCAGCGTTGGCTTGAATTTAATTAACCATAGGCATTAATTCTGTTTTTTTTGTTTTATTTGATTGATTTGTGTTTTGTATTTTTTCTAGTTAATCATAGGCACAGAATCTTTGTTTTTATTTGTTACGTTTGATTTTATTTTTCGACTTTTATTTAATTCACCATAGGCAATAACTCTTTTTTTATTTTTTGATTGATTGATCTTTAATTTGTTTTTTAATTCACCATAGGCTGTTACTGATTGCTTTTTATTTTGCTTGATTTGATTTTAATAATTCAATTTTTAATTCGTCATAGGCACTGTTATTTTTAATATTTTCGTTTGATTACATTGCAATGATACAATCGCCCAAAAACAGAAAATGAAAAAAAACTGCTATTTCTTACAAAAACATTTCAAGCAACCGTTTATAGTTCTTGGTTTTATTTGCATATTATCTCTCTTAAAGCAAGACTGTTTCGCTCAGGAAATCTGGAACTATTATCAGTCAAACAAAAGTGTTACCTACGAGGAAGCTATAAATTATTACCACAGCATTGCAGCAAAAGATGATCGATGTAAAATTCTTGAGTATGGCAAGACTGATTGCGGAAGACCATTGGAACTATTCATTATAAACGAACAAAAAATATTTGATCGCAACGCCATAAAAAAACAAATAGTCATTCTAATTAACAATGGAATACATCCTGGAGAACCAGATGGAATTGATGCATGTGTAAAGCTGGTTCACGACTGGCAAACAGGAAAAGTTACTATTCCCTCAAATGTTGTACTTGCTATTATTCCA
>CANGJU010000061.1 GCA_947453935.1 Bacteroidota bacterium
ATGAATGGCAAGTTCTCTTGTACATGTATTTGAAAGAAGCTCGGTGGATTTAGGCTATCAATAATTTCATTCAGTAAATAATTTAGATCAATAACTTTTGATTCGCATTTAATCTTTCCGGCTTTCGCATACGATAGAATTCCATGAATTAAAGCTTCCATACGTAATACTCTTCCTTTAAGCATGTTTAAATTGCTTCTTGAATCGTCTGATATTTTATCTTTCGTGTCTTCTTCAATCCAGTCTGCCAATGAAGCAATAGCTCTTAGGGGCGCTTTTAAATCATGCGAAACAACATAAGCAAACTGATCAAGTTCTTTATTTGCTTTTTCTAATGTTGCTAAGCTATGTTTATGTTTTTCTTCTAGCGATTTCCACTTGTAAATTTCATTTTGTAAAATCTGAAATGTTTCATCTAATTGCAGCGATGCATATTCTGATGGTGATGTGCCTTTTTCTTTTGCAATCGTACATAAAAGATTTTTCGTTTTTTCATTAATAAAGCATAACTCGTTGTTAAGTTGTTTATTAATGAAAAGTAATTTATTGTATGCATCAATAGAGGCGTTGCTGGAACGCTCTAATAATTCATTCTTTATTTTTAAATCGTCAAATTTTTCATCTAACGAATCAACTAATGATTGAAAGTTGGGATGATTGCTAATATCGCTTCCTAATTGATCTCGCAGTAATTCTTGTAGTTGGTTTGATTGCATAAAGAAATTTTTAATAGTTTCTTTTCTACAACAAATTGCACTAACATGTTACGCAATAACGAAAAAGGGGAGGTGATAATTAATTAAAAAAACAAATAATCTTACAAAACCACTAAAAGTTTGGTTTTAGCATGTACTTAGTATAAAATGAATCAATAACAGCTACAGCCTCTGTTGGTGTATCTACCACAGTAATTAGATTGATATCATCAGCGCTAATATACTTTTCTTCGATAAGAACATTTACAATCCATTCTTGTAAGCCTTTCCAATATTCTTTTCCTACTAATACGATAGGAAACTTAGCTATTTTTCCTGTTTGAATTAGTGTTAACGATTCAAAAAGTTCATCCATTGTTCCGAAGCCACCAGGTAGTGCAATAAAGCCCTGAGCATATTTCATGAACATTAATTTTCTTACAAAGAAGTAATCAAATGTGATGTTTTTATCGTGGTCGATATACGGATTACATGTCTGTTCGAAAGGTAGTTTGATATTTAATCCAACAGAAGTTCCCTTTGCCATTTGTGCACCTTTATTCGCTGCTTCCATAATTCCTGGTCCACCACCGGTAATAATACCGTAACCTTCTTGCGTAAGAAGTTTCGCAATTTCTTCAGCCATCAAATAGTATTTGCTATCTGGGGTAGTTCGTGCAGATCCAAAAATGGTAACACAAGGACCTAGTTGTCCAAGCTTTTCAAAGCCTTCAACAAACTCACCCATGATTTTAAAAACCTGCCAGGTATCTTGTGATTTTCTTTCTAATTTATCCTTGTCGGAAAATGCACGACGAATTTTTGCTTCTTCTTTATTCATAGTAATTGGACTTTAACGGAATTAACTTGAAAAGGTTTTTTTCATCCAGTCGAACTCTTGTTTTAAATACTGACCAGTAATTGATTTTTCATTTTTGGCAAGTTCATCAGGTGTCCCAGTTGCAATGACTTGTCCGCCTTTACTTCCACCTTCAGGACCAATATCAATAATGTAATCAGACATTTTAATCACGTCCATGTTATGTTCAATTACTAAAACACTGTTTCCTTTATCAACCAGAATGTTTAAAACATCCAATAAAATTCGCACATCTTCAAAATGCAAACCGGTAGTAGGTTCGTCTAAAATGTAGAGTGTATTGCCAGTATCTTTTTTAGCTAATTCAGTTGCAAGTTTCACTCGTTGTGCTTCTCCTCCTGATAGCGTAGTGCTTTGTTGTCCGAGTGTGATATAGCCTAATCCAACTTCTTTAAGAGTTTTTATTTTATGTCGGATAGAAGGCATGTTTTCGAAAAAATCCACTGCCGTTTCGATGCTCATATTTAGCACATCATTGATTGATTTCCCTCTATAACGAACATCTAATATCTCTCTGTTATATCGATGTCCGTTGCAGTTCTCACAAATAACATTTACATCAGGAAGGAAGTTCATTTCAATAACACGCATTCCCGCTCCCTGGCACGTTTCGCAACGTCCGCCTTTAACATTAAAAGAAAACCAGCCTGGCGGATAGCCGCGAACTTTTGATTCGTTCAGTTGTGCAAATAAATTTCTGATATCGCTGAAAACGCCAATATAAGTAGCAGGATTTGAACGTGGAGTTCTACCAATAGGTGATTGGTCAATCTCAATTACTTTATCGATGTTTTCAAGTCCTTTGATTTTTTTATAAGGCAAAGGTTTTTGGTTCGAGCGATTGAAATGTTGATTTAAGATAGGGTAGAGGGTTTCATTAATCAATGTTGATTTACCGCTTCCTGAAACGCCTGTAATACAAATTAATTTTCCGAGCGGAAATTCTACATTTACATTCTTTAGGTTGTTTCCGGTACAGCCTGATAATTCTATTTTATTACCGTTACCTTTTCTTATTTTACCCGGCTTGATTTGTATTTTTCCTGAAAGGTAATTAGCTGTTAATGTATCAGAGTTGATTAATTCATCAGGTTTGCAACTCGCAATTATTTTTCCTCCATGTGCACCAGCACCATAGCCAATATCAATCACATGGTCAGCAGCCATTATTGTTTCTCTGTCGTGCTCAACAACAATAACAGAGTTTCCAATATCTCTCAGATTCTTTAATGAATCTATCAATCGAATATTATCACGTTGATGAAGTCCAATACTTGGCTCATCTAAAATGTACATTACACCAACCAGCTGAGATCCTATTTGTGTTGCAAGTCGTATTCGTTGCGATTCACCTCCTGAAAGCGACTTCGAACTTCTGTTAAGTGTTAGATACTCGAGACCAACGTCCAATAAAAATTTAGCACGCTTAGTTATCTCTTTTAATATTTCTTTCGCAATAGTAAGTTGTTGTTTCGATAATCGTTTCTCAACTGTTAACGACCATTCATAAAAATCAGAAAGGTCCATAGCACTTAACTGACCAATATGTTTTTGATCTATTTTAAAAAACAACGATTCTTTTTTAAGTCGACTTCCATCACATTCGCTGCATACAATATGCGTCATGAAACTCTGAGCCCAGTTTTTCATTTTTGCAGATGCCACTTCACTTTCAATATGCGAAGCAATAAAGCTTGCTATCCCTTCAAAGCTTGAAACAGTAGAATTAATACTGCCAGATACAAAGTCAGATTCAACATTAAATATTTCACTCGAGCCATATAAAATTATATTTAAGGCTTCATCAGGAATATCTTTAATAGGGGTAGTAAGTGTAAATCCGTAGCGCTTACCAATTGTAGTTATTTTACTGAAGATCCAATTGTCCTTGAATTCTCCTAATGGAGCAATACCGCCTTGTTTAATCGATTTACTACGATCAGGAATAATAATGTTTACATCAATCTCTGGAACAGTTCCTAGTCCATTGCATTTAGGACAAGCACCATAAGGAGAGTTAAAAGAAAAACTATTAGGAGCAGGTTCGTCGTAAGAAATACCTGTGACAGGGCACATCAAATGCTGACTTAAATGCTTAACCTTGTTTGATTTCTCATCTAAAACCATGATGGTGCCTTTGCCATGCTTGAGCGCCATCTTTATGCTATCGGTTATACGCTGACGTGAGTCTTCATTAATAACTATTCTGTCAATTACAATTTCGATATCATGCGTCTTATAACGATCTGCTTGAAGTCCACGTTTTAAATCGGTTAGTTCTCCATCAATCCTAACCTTCACAAATCCTAGTTGCATTATTTGCTGAAACAATTCACGATAATGTCCTTTACGACCTTTTACGACTGGTGCCAGCAGTAATATGTTTTTACCATCGTACGATTTAAAGATGACATCTAAAATCTGAGCATCTGTCATGCGAATCATTTTTTCGCCTGATAGATAAGAATAGGCATCAGCTGACCTTGCGAATAGCAATCGAAGGAAATCGTATATTTCAGTAACGGTACCAACCGTCGATCGAGGGTTGGTGTTGGTTGTTTTTTGTTCAATCGAAATTACAGGACTTAGTCCCTTGATTTTATCTACATCAGGTCGTTCGAGGTTGCCTAAAAACTGACGTGCATAGGCAGAAAAGGTTTCCATATACCTACGTTGCCCTTCGGCATAAATTGTATCAAACGCAAGCGAGCTTTTACCGCTTCCGCTTAATCCTGTTATGACTACCAGTTTATTTCTTGGGAAAACAACATCTACATTTTTAAGGTTGTGAACGCGAGCACCATATACTTCAACCCATTCTTCTTCCGAAAGCATTTTTGTCGATTAAATTAACTTTCAAAAATAACAAGAACGGGCTTAATAAACGATAATAAGTCAAGATATTCTGCAAATGGTTTAGATGATTGAAAATAAGTAGTGTTATGCTTTAAAAAACTTTACGAAAAACGAACCTTTTATTCTTATGTACGTAATAAGTGGCTCAAAAAGGCTAATAATGCTAACCAAAAAAACCACATATTCATTACAATTAAAGCTCATTCTGCTAGGATGGGCTATTTTAATTTGTAATGGGGCGATGGCTCAATCACCGGTAGCTTCATTTAGTACATCGGCTTCAACAGGATGTGCGCCACTGAATGTACAATTTACGAATTCATCTCAAAATGCGATAAGTTATAGCTGGAATTTTGGAAATGGGAACACTTCGGTTCTTCAAAATCCGAGCAATGTATTTACATCATCAGGAACGTATACCGTTACATTAACGGCCACAAATGCATCTGGTCAATCCAATAATTATTCAACTACAATTGTTGTAGTAGCAACCCCTATTGCGAATTTTACTGTTTCGACGAATTCAGGCTGTCAATCAAGTCAGGTATTTAATTTTCAAAATACATCTTTAAATTACGATTCATGTTTATGGGATTTTGGTGATGGAACAACAAGTTCAATAATGCATCCACAGCATATTTATAATATCACTGGTGTATTCAATGTGACATTAATAGCATTTAATAAAACATATGGTTGCAGTAATACAAAAATCCAAACTGCATTAATATCAATTAATCCAAACCCCAATTTATCGTTTGCTGTCAATGATTCAATTACATGCGATAGTGCAAAACAATTTCAGTTTAATGCATCAGCGAACAATGTTATATCATGGTCATGGGATTTTGGCGATGGAACTACATCCACATTGCAAAATCCAAATCATGTTTATAATGATACAGGTTATTTTTCAATAACAGCCACAGCAGTTTCTGCTAATGGTTGTCCTGCAACAATTACCAAGCAGAATTACATTCATATTAAATACAACCCAAAACCAGTCATCACTTCAAGTACGATGAGTGGTTGTCAGCCATTGTATGTTTCGATGTTGGTTCCATTTAATCCAAATTTTTCATACCAGTGGGATCTTGGCGATTCAACAGGTATTGTAAATTCTTTTGTGACCTATCACACCTATCATAACGTGGGGACTTATAGTCCAACTGTGACAGTAAATTATAATAATGGTTGTATTAACTCAACAACAATTAATGCGATTACAGTTAATCCAAAACCTCAAACAAATTATACTATCAGTAATTTCGTAGGTTGTGCCCCATTGTATGTAAGCTTTGTAAACAACACTCCAGGGGCTAACAATTCTTACCTGTGGGATTTTGGAAATGGAGTAACATCTACCCAAAGTAATCCGATATATCCTTATACAACAGCAGGTTCATTTCAAGTATCTCTAACGGTTACATCTTCTAATGGATGTTCCTACGGATATCCTCTAAGTGGACATGTTACTGTTTATTCACCTGAGGCTATCTTTCAACCAGATGTAACTTCTGGATGTCCACCATTAACGGTTAACTTTAATGATCATTCTGTTGCTGTAACATCTTGGTTATGGGATTTTGGCGACGGCTCTACTTCAACCGATCAACATCCTACGCATGTATATGCTAACGCTGGTGTGTATACGCCAAAGTTAATCGTAACAAGTGGTACAGGGTGTACGGATACATTAATTTATCCAACTGCTATTAATGTTAATACACCAACAGTAAACTATGTATCTCCTGCTCCAATTACAGGATGTGCCCCATTCTCTGCTAATTTTGCTGATAATAGCGCATCCAGTCAATGGTTATGGGATTTTGGTGATGGAACAACTTCAACGCTGTCAAATCCGCAGCACACTTATTTAGATTCTGGGACGTATGTTGTAAGTTTAACAACATGGGGTGTTAATGGTGGTTGCGAAAGAACGATAACTAATTTTCAAACGTTTTATATTGATAAGTCACAACCAGGATTTACTTATACAGTAAGTCCTTGTCCTCCTTATGTAGTACAATTTACCGACACAAGTCATAACGCAGTAGCATGGGAATGGACATTTAGCGATGGTGGTCATTCAACTGATCAACATGCAGTACATACTTTTCCAGGTCTAGGTTATTTTAATGTTAGTTTAACAGCTACTACCGCTAACGGCTGTCCGACAAATATTTCAATTAGTAACGGCGTGCATATAACAGGACTAGGAGCAAATCCTACAATGAGTTGTACTGATACGGTTGCACCTTTTAATGTTGCATTCCAGGCTAATTCGAGTGATGCTACTTGGTGGTTGTGGGATTTTGGTGATGGAACGACTTCGAATCTTCAAAATCCTACTCATTTATATACTTCTGCTGGTCCATTTTCATTAACACTTACAGTAGGTAATGATAGTTGTACATATACTTTAGATTTTCCTAATACAACATTAGGTCACGGTTCAGGTAGTGGAGGTTCATTAGGTGGTGGTGGAGTAGTGGTTGTTCCGAAAGAAGTACATTGTGCTCCGTTTGATGTTCAATTTTATTCTCCTTTAAGTACAGGATTAAGCTGGTTATGGGATTTTGGTGATGGCCATACATCGAGTGATCCGAATCCTTCGCATACCTATATTGATAGTGGAGCATTTATTCCGAGTGTAATTATCACAGGATTGAATGGTGTAAATGATACGCTGTACTATCCATTACCTTATTATGTAGTTAAGCCGGTAACTGATTTTACAATTAATACTACGAATCTTTGTAATGGAGTTATTGTTACTGCATCTACTATTTCAGCTGCTAATTCTTATCACTGGAATTTTGGTAATGGAGTTACATTTAATACTTCATCGGCAACTTATAATTATCCTTTATTAACAGCTTCTTATTTAATCAGTTTAAATATTACAGACACCAATCAATGTAATTCGTATGTTGCAAAATCATTCCAGGTAAGTGCAACTTCTCCTATTACGTCTAACGTAAGAAAATCATGTGCTAATACAGATATAGAGTTTAATGCAGGTGCTGTTTATTATCAAAATTATTTTTGGAATTTTGGTGATGGAAATACTTCCACAGTAAAGCACCCGGTTCATGCTTATCAGGATGCTGGAAGTTATCAGGTAATGTTAGTTGTTACCGACATTAATGGATGCTCAGATACTTTTAATCTAGCCTATCAAATTGAAATTTTTAATCCTAAGGCAGATTTTAGTTACACAAAATACTCAAATTGCAATTTTATTAGTGTTTATTTAAGCGATAGTAGTACTGGTAATACATCATGGAAGTGGATGTTTAGTGACGGATCTAGTTCAACAAACATAACCACTTTTAAAGCATTCTATACTCCAGGTTATTATGATATTTCATTAATAGCATATAATAATATTTGTTCAGACACTTTAACAATAAATAATGCTGTTTATGTAAGTCGTCCTGCTGCTAATTTTACCTATTCTCAATCGACTGTATGTTTGCCGGTAACAGCAACATTTCAGGATTTAAGTATTGATGCAGCTAAATGGTTTTGGGATTTTGGTGATGGAGCAACAGATACTGTCCAGAATCCTACACATATCTTTACAACTACACCTGTAAATCCAATTACATTAATTATTAAAGATATAAACGGATGTCAGAAGGATTCAACTAAAAATAATATTGAATTAACGAATGCTGCTTTTGGATTTGCGTCGAGTGGAAATTGTAATCCAGTTACCGTGACATTCGCTGATTCATCTTTAAATCCGATTTCATGGTTATGGAATTTTGGTGATGGAACATCTTCTACTGATCCTAATCCTACTCACACATATTCCACTAATGGTAGTTATGATGTTGAATTAACTGTTGAAGCTGCAGAAGGTTGTTTTAGTACGGTCCATATGGATTCATTAATTGTAGTAGGTCAATCGAATGCTGATTTTACCTCCGATACCAGTAATGGATGTTTGCCTTTATTAGTAGAGTTTACAGATATGTCAACTAATGTAGTTATATGGGAGTGGGACTTTGGTGATGGTAGTACATCTTCAAATCAAAATCCTAATCACGTTTATACAGCTCCTGGTAAATATACGGTACGACTAATTACGCAGAATGTATTTGGTTGTACGGATACAATTATAAAAACGGAGATGATTAATGTGCGTGGTGCTGTTCCAAACTTTAGTGTAAGTTCAACTAACGGTTGTGCACCTGCGATAATTACGTTTAATAACTTGTCTTCTGGATCCATTAGTTATTATTGGAGTTTTGGTGATGGTTCAACAGATTCTTCTACTAACACAACACATAGTTATACTAATCAAGGCAATTTTACTGCTTCACTTTATGCCTTTGATTCAACAGGATGTTCAACGATATTTTCATATCCAAATCCGATTGTAATTGGCAATAGCCCTGTGTTGGATTATACTTTATCTGCTACTTCAGGGTGTTCTCCATTTACAATTTCAATATCAGATTATAATACAATTGCAGATAGTTTAGTATGGGATATGGGCGATGGTTCAATGGTAAATGGGCCACATCCTTTTTATACTTATCAAAATGCAGGTCATTATTTAATCAAGCTCATTGCTTATAATAACGGGGGGTGTGTTGATTCATTAGTTTATCCGGATACAATAAATGTTTATCAAACACCTGCGGCTTCGTTTGCATCAAATATTCAAATCGGATGTAATCCATTACCTGTTCAGTTCAATAATACATCTTCGAGTTTAACGAATGCTACCTATGTTTGGAATTTTGGTAATCAAGATTCTTCTCTTCAAAACAATCCTTTATATACCTACGCTATTAGCGGTAACTTCACACCATATTTAGTTGTGATTAATGAAGGTGGTTGTCGTGATACATTCTTTATGGGTAGTCCGATTGTGGTTTATGATCAGACACCTCCTTTGCCAACTGCAATAAGTTATGTGACTGTATTGGATAATTCTAGTGTTAAAATCACTTGGCCAGTAAGCAATGAGCCTGATATTACAAAGTATATCATTTATCGTCTTGATTTAATTACAGGATCTTACGATTCAATTGCATCTGTATTACAACAATCAAGTGCATTTATCGATTATGTAGATGCTGGATTGAATACATTGCATAATGCATATACTTACAAAGTGCAGGCTTACGATTATTGTGGAGGATATCAGTCATTAGATAATTTGGTAGCGCATAAAACTATTGAAGTGACAGCTGTTGGAGGGTTTATGAAAAATGATTTAAGCTGGAATCATTATGCAGGTTGCGATTTTTCACACTATGAAATTTACAGAAAGGATAATATTAATTCTTCGTTTGTTTATTTAACATCAGTTCCAAAGTCAATTAATAATTATCAGGATACGACAGCATATTGCGAAGGAGAATATGCTTATCAGATAAAAGCAATTTCAATTTGTGGTGATGCTCGATTTGATTCTTGGAGTGATACAACAAAGACGATAACTACGAGCGACCTCGGTCAACAATTTGTAGATATTACCCGAACTACTGTTGTAAATGATCATTATACTTTAACAGAGTGGACTCCACCGTTATATCGTTCTGATTTAATTACAAGCTATAATATTTACAGATCGATTGATCAAGTGAATTATAACTTGATTGCAACTGTTGCATCACAAGCTTTATCGTATGATGATAATAGCGTGAATGTTGATGCACAAAATTATTATTACAAAATAGAAATTGTCAATACCTGTAACATGTCTACAATGCAAGGTCGAATCGGATCTTCTGTTTTGTTGGATGTTTATGAAAGTGAAATTTCGAATATTCTTAAATGGACAAAATACACCGATTGGGAAGCTGGTGTAGAAAAATATGTGATTGAAAAATTAAATAGTAATGGCGACTGGGAGCAAATAAAAGTTGTTGCAGGTAGTATTACTGAATGGGAAGAGGAGTAGTTCCTTTATCCTTTGCTTTTCTAATAGCAACATTCAATTCATATCCAATAAGCATTACTAGCGAGTTAATATAGAGCCAAATTAGAATGATTATGAGCGTTCCGATTGAACCGTATACTTTGTTGTATCTCCCAAAGTTGGTGACAAAATAATTAAATCCTAGCGATGTTGC
>CANGJU010000062.1 GCA_947453935.1 Bacteroidota bacterium
AACATTGCAGTTGGATACGTATTAACTGTAAAATTATCCATGTACATATTGTTACCAAGTGCTGAAATACCTTTGATAACAAAATAATTTCGCTTTGTATTATAAGTAGCTGCTGGTAATGTGAATTTGAATTCATACCAACCTGCACCGTTAATTGCAGTTGGGAACGACGTTGTTAAACGAGGAATAACATTGCTTCCACCTTGGTGATTAATTGCAGTTAATGCAGCTCCTGGACCAGGAGAAACACCAGACCAAAAAACCTCTAAACGATCATTCACGCCAGGATAACCCGCATCGCGATACACCCAGAAACTGAACGTAGGAGATACACCCCCGTTATTACTAAAATCAAATGGTTTTGAAATTAAATAAGCTGTATCTACACTCGAAACAAAAGAGTTAAGCATAACAACATTACTACCACCACCTGTTACGGCTGCCGCTGCACCACCTGTCGAATAGGTCCCTGTAGCTAATGGAAGTACTGTTGGAGCAACTGTAGTGGCTGCTACAGCTCTTGAAAATTCAGCTACAACTCCCTTACGGGTTTTCCAACCTGGCATGGGGAAGAAATTGCTTTCCGCACTTTCAGTTTGAGTTACAACCTGAGCATTTGAGTCTAATGTGCTCAAAAGCATTAATGTTATAAGGAGAAACGTAACGATTTTCATCCCTTTTTTCAGATAGCTAAACAAGTAATTGTTTTTCATACGCAATACATTTTTTACTCGATAAATTCTTATTCGGAGAGAATATTCCGAATGGAATTTTTGTGTTTTTTTTTACTGATTTATAAAGTGATTTTAACACTTCATTGAAGAATCTCACTCCAATTTCGAGGTAAATATAAAAATCTGAAACTATTTTATCAAGTGTTTTAAAAGGGGAAAAACATAAAATAATCTCAACTACTCTATTTAATAGGTCAACACCCCAATTCCTTTGGTGAGTACAATAGATACCCTCTCGATTCATTATCACTTGTTTGTAATTGTTTTTCAATTGTTTAAGAATTTCAGCCTGCCTAATATCGGTTCAAATTTTCGCCCTAACTTCGCGAGGCCTATGAAACATGTTTTTTCAAAAAAAGTTACACCGCTGGAAGCAGAAATGCTTGCGAAAAAACTGTTATTAGCCGGTAATCACTTCGAATATTTCTCAATGTTCGAAACTGGAATTAAAAATAAGGAAGAAACAGACTTTGATTTTATTGCTGGATTTGGAGCAAAAAGCATTTTTAATTTAATCAATAGCCAGCTGAGCGCTGTTGATGATTTTCTAAAAAATTCAACAAACGAATGGAAATTTATACAACTAAACTACAACTTATTTAAATCTATATATCCAGGACTAAAATCAAATCATATAGAAAAATTTGATTTCAATTTATTAACTGTTGTTGTTCCAGAAACAGTTGCTACTTTAAAAAATAATGAACTTATTGTTTATGGTAATTACAAGTTAATTGAATCTATTTTGCTTTCAAATAACTATAAAAGCAATTATGATGAGAAACAGAAGTCAAACGTTGTAATTAAACATGTTAATTTCACTGAATATCAAGTTCAATTTAATAAAATACAGGACTATCTAAAAAGAGGTGATATTTATGAAGTCAACTACTGTATTCCTTTTCAACTAAGAACAGAAGATTTAAATTTAATTGATATATATTTAGAACAAAAGCACAAGTCGCCCGCACCCTTTGCATCGTTTTTAAAATTCAAAAACGACTACCTACTTTGCGCAAGTCCTGAGCGATTTGTAAAAAAAACAGGACAACATATTTCATGTTATCCTATGAAAGGAACAATCAAAAAAACAGGTAATCTTCAACAGGACGAACTACTAAAATCGCAGTTGTTTTTGAGTGAAAAAGAACGAGCCGAAAACGTTATGATTGTAGATTTAACGCGCAACGACCTAAGTAAAATTGCTAAAAAAGGAACCGTTTCGGTTAAAGAATTATTTGGCATTTATGAATTTCCACAGGTATTTCAGATGATTTCTACTATTGAAGCTCAATTAAAAGAAAACATACCCTTTTCATCTATTATCAAAGCCTTATTCCCGATGGGTTCGATGACGGGCGCTCCAAAGCTAAATGCCATTAAGATCATTGATGAAGTAGAATGTTTTTCGAGAGAGCTTTTTAGTGGTTCTGTTGGTTACATAGATCCGAATGGCGACTTCGATTTCAATGTAGTTATCAGAAGTATTTTATATAATTCGGATAGAAAAGAAGCATTGGTTGCTGCGGGAGGTGCAATCACTGTGCATAGTAATGCAATTGACGAATACAATGAGTGCCTTTTAAAAGCAAATGCCAATTTACAATTATTGGGAATTAATCTTTCTGAAATAAATTTGCCTAACGCATGAATCAGAGAATAACTATTGAACAACACTTTCAAAATACTATAAGGAAATTTAATTCCTCTAAGGTATTGCTTGCAGTTTCTGGCGGTATTGACTCAATGGTTTTATTATACCTATTAAAAAAATCGGAAATTAATTTTGAAGTGGCACATTGCAATTTTAACCTTCGCGGAGAAGAGAGTGAAAAAGATTATTTGTTTGTTAAAAAATCGTGCTTGCAATATGACACTATTTTTAACGGGAAAAAATTTGACACGGCACTATTTGCTAAAGAAAATGGATTATCCATTCAGATGGCAGCTCGTCAATTGCGATACAATTGGTTTAGCGAAATTATCCAAGCTAAAAAATTGAACTATTTAGTAACTGCACATCATCAAAATGATCAAACAGAAACTGTATTACTAAATATTCTCAGAGGCAAAGGTAGCTTTTCGTGGGAAGGGATGAGTACATTTAACAATTCCATCATTCGACCACTATTAAACGTGTCTAAAAAAGAACTGATTGCTTACGCGAAGGAAAACAAAATAGATTGGAGAGAAGACAGCAGCAATGAGAAATCAGATTATCAACGAAATTTTATTCGCAATACTATTATTCCTGAACTAGACAAACAGTTTCCATCAGTAGAGAATAGCTTATTGCAGTTTGCAGAAATTAATCGTTACAACAACAACATCCTTCGACAATTCATTAATGAAAAAAAGTCGCAGCTATGTTATTCTGAAAATGGGATACTAAAAATAAATAGCGATTTACTTTCAAAAGAAAATGACCCTGCAGTCTTGTTGTTTTATTTGATTAATGCCTATGGATTTAACTTTGAAAACTGTATTCAAATGATTCAATCGAAAAATTCATCGGGGAAAAAATTTTATAGCACTGCCTATATTGCATTAATTGATCGAGGAAACATTTTAATTAAGAAAAGTGAAGTTTTAAACGCGCCCTCCTTATTTCTTGAAAATATTAACAAACCTGTTACCTATAACAAAATTGAATTTACGTTTCGAGAAATACAAAATCAGCATATCGAATTAAAAACGCAACTAAAGTCTATTGCATTAATTGACAAGGATAAAATTGTAGGTCCTATCGAATTACGAACTTATAGAGAAGGAGATTATTTTTATCCGATAGGAATGAAAGGTAAAAAGTTGTTAAGCGATTTTTTTATTGATGATAAAATCAATGATTTCGAAAAAAAACAAATTCCGCTTTTATGC
Organism: Bacteroidota bacterium; assembly: GCA_947453935.1. Taxonomy (GTDB): domain Bacteria; phylum Bacteroidota; class Bacteroidia; order AKYH767-A; family OLB10; genus CAINEC01. The sequence goes on from CANGJU010000062.1 coordinate 3,612, forward strand.
AACAACCATCAAATCATGTGGATTGCAGGATATCGGCTTGATGAGCGTTATAAAGTTACAGATGCAACCAAGAATATTTTAAGAATAGATATTGCTAAGGCCTTTTCTTAAAATCCGAATACAATTAACAGCTATTTAATACAGCCATCCTTTTAATGAAAGGTATTTAATCCTTATTTTTGCCCCTCAAACAATTAATTATGCAAAGAGGACCAATTTCACAATTCATGGAGAAGCATTATTTACACTTCAATGCTGCTGCCATGGTAGATGCTGCCAAAGGATACGAAACCCATTTATTAGAGGGCGGAAAGATGATGATTACACTTGCGGGTGCGATGAGTACTGCCGAATTAGGAATATCATTAGCGGATATGATCAGAGCTGGCAAGGTAGATATCATTTCATGTACAGGCGCTAACCTGGAAGAAGATATCATGAACCTTGTTGCTCATTCACACTACAAGCGCGTTCCTCACTATCGTGATTTAAGTCCGCAGGATGAATGGGAATTATTAGAAGGCGGTTATAATCGTGTTACAGATACCTGTATTCCTGAAGAAGAGGCATTCAGAAGAATTCAAAAACATATTTTCAAACAATGGAAAGATGCGCAAGATGCAGGTGAACGATTTTTCCCGCATGAGTATATGTACAAAATGCTTTTGAGTAAAGAGATGGAGCAATACTATGAGATTGATCCAAAGAACAGCTGGATGTTAGCTGCTGCTGAAAGAAACTTACCTATTATTGTTCCAGGTTGGGAAGATAGTACAATGGGGAACATATTTGCGTCGTATTGTATCAAAGGAATTCTGAATCCATCTACGATGAAAAGCGGAATTGAATACATGACATGGTTAGCTGATTGGTACATAAAAAATTCTGAAGGCAAAGGCGTAGGATTTTTTCAGATTGGTGGTGGTATTGCAGGCGACTTCCCAATTTGTGTAGTACCGATGTTGTATCAAGACATGGAGATGGAAAATATTCCATTCTGGAGTTATTTCTGTCAAATTAGCGATTCAACTACGAGCTACGGTTCGTATTCGGGTGCTGTACCGAATGAAAAAATCACTTGGGGTAAATTAGACATTCACACGCCTAAATTTATTGTTGAGTCGGATGCATCGATTGTTGCTCCATTAATTTTTGCATGGATATTAAAACAATAATTTCTGCGTTAAAATAATATCATGTCTGATTCACTAATTATTATTCCTACTTACAACGAAAAGGAAAACATCGGAAAGATGTTAGATGCGTTAATGGCGCTTACTTTTTCGTTTGATGTTTTAATAATTGATGATAACTCGAAAGATGGTACAGCAGCTATTGTGAAAGATTATATCAAACAGTTCCCTAACCGAATTTACATTGAAGAAAGAAGCGGAAAATTAGGTTTGGGAACTGCTTATATACATGGATTTAAGTGGGCATTGAAAAGAGATTATTCCTATATTTTTGAAATGGATGCTGATTTCTCCCACAATCCGAATGACTTAATACGATTACGTGAGGCTTGTGCAGATGGGAAAGCAGACCTGAGTATTGGGTCACGATACATTACAGGTGTAAATGTTGTTAATTGGCCAATGGGCCGTGTGATGATGTCGTACTTTGCATCGATGTATGTGCGCATAGTAACGGGTATGACCTTCCGCGACACAACAGCAGGATTCAAATGTTATTCACGAAAAGTATTAGAAACATTGAATTTTGATAAGATAAAATTCACAGGTTATGCATTTCAAATTGAAATGAAATTTGCTGCTTGGAAACTCGGATTTAAAATTGTTGAAGTACCTATTATTTTTACTGACAGAAGTGAAGGGCAATCGAAGATGAGCGGCGGTATTTTTAAAGAGGCTATTTTCGGAGTGTTATCGATAAAGATTAAATCGTGGTTTAGCAATTACCGCAAGAAGTAATTAAGCATGCACTCTTGTTTTTCGCAAAAGTGTATATCCAACAACACCCATTATTAAAGAGGAAAACAATACCGCACATTTAACCGTAGTTTGTATTTCGTGATTAGGGAATGCAAGCATCAGAATAAAAATCGACATTGTAAATCCAATTCCTCCTAATATACCTGCACCAGCAATTTGTTTAAAATCACAACCTTCGGGAAGTTTTCCGATATTAGTTTTCACAACAAGTTTAGTGGCATAGTATATACCAATTGGCTTACCTAACATCAAGCCTAAGCAAACACCAACTGTGGCAAAGTTTAACCATTCACTAGCGCCATTAAATTCAATCACCATAGCAGTATTAGCCATCGCAAACAAAGGGAGAATTAAATAATCAACAGGAATATTCAATACATTTTGCAATCGTTCTAACGGCGACCCTGTACCGCTAATATCTTTTAACGGAATAAAAAAGGCAGTTACAACTCCAGCTATTGTTGCATGCACACCAGAACATAAAATGAAATACCATGCAATGATACCAAGCAGTAAATAAAAAATCGGCCTTTTAATTTTTAACAAGTTCATTGTAAACATCAGACAATAAACAACTGCAGCGTATAACAAATAATTCATGAATAACTTCTGACTATAAAATACTGCAATAACGATTACAGCTCCCAAATCATCAATTATTGCGAGCGACATTAAGAATAACTTTAAACCTGCGGGAATATGCTTACCTGTTAAACTAAGTACGGCAACAGCAAATGCGATATCAGTTGCCATGGGAATCCCCCACCCTTTTTCTAATTCCGTATTAAAATTTAGCAGGTAATAAATTAAAGCCGGAACGACCATTCCACCTATTGCTGCGATGATTGGAGTAATCGATTTTTTAAAAGATGAAAGTTCTCCAATGATAATCTCGCGTTTAATTTCCAATCCGACATTCAAGAAAAAAACAGCCATCAGAAAATCGTTAATCAAAAAAATAAAATCTGCTTTATGACCTGAAAAAGAAAAACGTTCAAGCGTCCAGAAACGAATATAATTTTCTGAATACGATGAATTAGATAAGAATAAAGAAATGATGGTTACAACTAAAAGCAATACACCTGTTGAGCGAAAAAAAGAACTCCATTTTAAGAATGTATTTTTAATTGTTGTCATGAAGCTTAAACGAATTTGTCTCCCCGTTTCAACTTCACATCATTTACAAATTGTCGTATTTGCTGCTCATCAGATTTTTTACAAACTAGTAAAATCGAATCTGATTCTACAACGATATAATCATCGAGTCCTTGAAGTACCACTAATTTATCCTTAGGAACATTTACAATACAGTTTTTAGTATCGTAAGTCATCACATACTTACCTACTATAGCATTCTGATTTTCGTCGTGCTTTACATGTTCATATAAAGAGCCATACGTCCCTAAATCACTCCAACCAAATTCTGCACTCATTACATGAACGTTGTTTGCTTTTTCCATCACGGCAAAATCGATAGAAATATTAGTGCATTGATGAAAAGCCTGATGAATAAATTCGTTTTCGTTTTCAGTATCGTAGATATTTTCTTCTGCATCAAAAATGGCATACATATCTGGCAGATACATTTCAAATGCTTTTAATATTGATTGAACATTCCAAAGGAAAATACCTGCATTCCATAAAAACTCTCCTGACTGCAAAAAGAATTTTGCCATTTCAAGATTTGGTTTTTCTGTGAAAGTTTTGACTTTAGAAATTTTATTTTCATCGGTCGATTTATCATCGATAAACTGAATATATCCATAGCCTGTATCGGGGCGACTAGGTTGAATTCCTAAGGTCAATAACACATCTTTATCACTTGTAAATTCTAATCCTTGTTGAATAGCGCGAATAAACGCTTCTTCTTTCAGAATTACATGATCGCTTGGTGCAACAACAATATTGGCTTTAGGGTTTCGAAGTGCGATTTTTTTAGCTGCATACAAAATACAAGGGGCAGTATTTTTTCTGAATGGTTCTGCCAAAATCTGATCAGCATTAATATCTGGCAATTGCGATTGAACCAAATCAGTATAATCTGCATTTGTAACAATTATAATATTTTCCTTCGGACAAACACTTAAAAAGCGTTCATACGTTTGTTGCAGGAGTGATTTACCTGTTCCAAGAATATCAAGAAATTGTTTAGGATGAGCATTGCGACTCATAGGCCAGAATCTACTGCCTACACCGCCCGCCATAATAACGCAATAATTATTTTTCATAGTAAAATTTCAACTCGCGTATTACGCAAATGTTTAAAATTAGTTACTTCTTATTTCAACGATGAGAGCGCATTCTTTAATGCAGTCATCATCACTGAAATATTTTCTGTTTTACAAGTTCCAACAGATAAGCGGTACCATGTCGATTCTTTAGAAGCACCAAATGCTGAGAATGGAACTACTGCCATCTTAGCTTCATTCAAAATAAATTCGGTAATATCTTCTGTTGTTGCGAGCACTTTGCCAGCAGCTGTTGTCTTACCTTTTATATCAAATTGAACCGTTAAGTAAATAGCAGCCATTGGTGCAATACAATTTACGCCAAGCGCATTCATCGATTGAAATCCATTGTAAAACACTTCGAGTCGTTCAAATACTTCTTTTTTAAAAGTTTCAATGTACTTATCGAACTCCTTATGATTAGACATAAAACGTGCGGATGCAATTTGCTCTGCCTTAGGCGACCATGCACCGATATGAGATAGAATCGATTTCATTTTATCAATGATAGGAGCAGGACCAAAAGCCCAACCAACACGGATACCTGTGGCAGCAATTGATTTTGATAATCCATCAACAAAAATGGTATATGGTCTTAATTCAGGATATAATGATACCGGATCGTAATGTTGATTATCGCCGAAGGTCAATGCAGAATAAATCTGATCGTACATGATGTACAATGGTTTTTCATCAACACTTCGCGAATTATTTTCTTCAATTACCAATTCGCAGATAGCACGCAATTGCGATTCCGACATAACAGTACCAGTAGGATTCTGTGGAGAGCACAATGCTAATAAGCGAGCCTCTTTTATATGAGGTCTAAGGTTATCGGCAGTAGGCATGAAATTATTTTCTGGAAACACTTCAACAGCTACACCTTGAGCCTGCATCAAATGACAGTAATGATTATTATTCCAGCTTGGTACAGGATACACTACTTTATCGCCTGGATCGATGATGGTAGAATAAATTCCATAGATAACAGGACGAGCTCCGCCGGCAATTAAAACTTCATCTGCTGAATAATCTAAGTTTTGAAAACGTTTGATGAAAGTTGCAACCTCTTTACGAAGATCAGGCATTCCGTTAGCAACAGGATAATTGGTGTGGCCTTCCATGTATGCTTTTATAATTTCATCACGCAATAAAGCAGGAATCGGAAAAACGGAAGGATCAAAATCTCCAATAGTTAGGTTAGCAATTGGCTCCCCTTTTTTTATTAGCTCATTTACTTCGTTAGCAAGCTTTATAATTTCAGAGCCAATTAAATGCTCTGCCATATTGGATACTTTCAGCTTTTGCTGCTGTTTGATTTCTACTGACATAAACAACTTAGATAGACTACAAACCTACATAAATTTAAAATTAGGTGGTTGAAAAACATAAAATATTGTATTCCCGTTATAATGTCGATACTAAGTATAAGATTCATCGTATTAATACCATCCAATTTACCTTCATGTTAATTAAAAAGAGGCGTTAAAATGAATCAAAATTGTTTTATTATTTATCTTAGCCGTATGATTTTATTCAGGTATATTTTATTCTTTTTATCATTATTTTTATTCGACAATTTATTAGCCGCTTCAAATGAAAAAAGCAAATCTGCCAACAACTCAGATTTGAATTATTTACAAGGAGTTTATGAGAGAGGCGTAAATTTTGGCGAGCAAGGTGATATTTTAAAATCTTTTACAACCTTAGATAGCTTACGTACTGCTAAATTGACTGCCGAAAACAGTTTGATAAAAAGTCGTGGTATGCTTTATTTAGCTTTATCCTCTTTAAAGCAAGGAAATTATAAATACGCAACTGTATACTCGGATCTGGCTTTGTTTTTTGGCAAGGACTCTCTATCTACGAATGAACTTATTTCCGTTTATGAAATAATGATATCCTGTTACGGAAAGCTTAATAATAAATCAAAGGCAACACAATATGTTAATTTAAAAAAAGCAATTGAAGATAGTTTATCCTCTGCAAAAATTCAATTTGAAGTTGATTCATTAAAACAACTTGTTGAAGAGCAAAAGTTAAAGTTTTTAAACGATTCGATTCAAAAAAACAAGCAGCAACTATTGAATCTGAAAGAAGAAACTAAAACTAATAATAATAACTTCATTCTTTACATTTCAATTTTCATTATCACACTAATTGCAATAGTGGTATTAGTTATATCATTAAAAAAGAAAAATAAAATCATTCAAAAAGAAATATTAACCCCAAATGATATTTCAAAACCTCAAAATAATTCAGTCAAACAATCTAATTCATTGGTTGACAAAATTGACAGAGTAGAATTAGTTTTTATTCGTGCCGAAGTATTAGGAGAATATGGAAATAAGAAAACAGTAATTAAAATTATAAGCGATTACAACACGCAGTTACCATTAATAATTAAAAATTTAGATGAGGCAATTACAACAAACGATAATGAGCCTATCATCAATGCACTTTCCTATTTAAAACCTTATTTGACTGCATTCGGTATGTCGGCAACGTTAGCCATGCTTAATGAAGTAGAAGCAGAGGCACCAACAGAAAAAACAACCAAACTTTTATCACGCGTATTTCAAATCAGAAATCACATACGCCGTGCGCATGATGAAACGAAAGCATTGAGTGACATGCTGGGGTAGGTTGCTTCGACTACGCATCGAAAATGTTTACTTCGGCTCCGCTCAGTAAACGGAGTTATTGACTTCACATCGAAAATGTTTG
>CANGJU010000063.1 GCA_947453935.1 Bacteroidota bacterium
CGTGCAGTAAAAAATATGATTCACATTACTGAAAAAGTAACTGCCGCTCGTCTGACAGAAAAAATTGCACAGGCGATGCAAGAAAGTATTGCTCATTAAAATATGACTAAAATAACAGCTGCAATAACTGCCGTAAACGCATGGGTTCCTGATTATCTTCTAACCAATCAAGTGTTAGAAACGATGATTGATACTACAGATGAATGGATCACTTCGCGAACGGGAATTAAAGAGCGCCATATTTTAAAAACCCCAGGAGAAGCCACTTCTGATATTGGTGCAAGAGCAGTTGAAGGCCTTTTGAAAAAACGTGGAATATCAGCAGAAGAAATCGATTTGATTATCTGTGCAACCACAACACCCGACATGCAGTTTCCAGCAACAGCAAATATTATCTCTGATAAAGTAGGTGCTAAAAATGCATTTAGTTATGATATCAATGCGGCTTGCTCAGGATTTATTTTTGCTTTAGCAACAGGTTCAAAATTTATTGAGACTGGTCAGTATAAAAAAGTAATTGTTGTTGGTGCCGATAAAATGTCATCAATTATTGATTATACCGATCGCGCAACATGCGTTATTTTTGGTGATGGCGGAGGTGCGGTGCTGTTAGAACCAAATACTGATGGCTTCGGAATTTTAGATTCTATTTTAAGAACCGATGGTTCTGGTCGTGCTCACTTGCATCAAAAAGCCGGTGGAAGTTTAAAGCCAGCTTCAGCAGAAACAGTCGCTGCAAAAGAACATTTTGTTTATCAAGAAGGTCAGACGGTTTTTAAATTCGCGGTGACCAATATGGCTGATGTAAGTGCTGAAATTATGGAGCGTAATCATTTAACTTCGGATGATGTTGCATGGTTAATTCCGCATCAGGCAAACAAAAGAATCATTGACGCAACTGCTCGTCGTATGGGCGTTAGCGATGAAAAAGTAACACTTAATATTGAGCGTTACGGCAATACAACTAATGGAACAATTCCACTTTGTTTATGGGAATGGGAAAGTAAATTCAAGAAGGGAGATAATATTATTATCGCTGCTTTTGGTGGAGGATTTACCTGGGGTTCTATTTGGGTGAAGTGGGCTTATTAATTTATAATTAGCCAATCTTTATACTCTTTTAAATTATTGTTTTAAAGTTCGAATTGTTTAAAGTCGAATTTTGTAATTTTTCTTCAATTTTGAAGAAAATTCGATCATTTTGGCCAATTTTTAATCAAAATTCAATCGTTTTTAAGCAAAATAGCTTATTTTTGACGACTCATAAAAAACTCCTTCTATGAACAAAAAGGAAATCGAAGAACTTATAAAGTTCGTTTCAAAATCAGGTGTAAGCGAAGTAAGCTTAGAAACTGACACGGTGAAAATCACCATTAAAAATGCGGCTCCACGCGTAATTGAGCAAGTGGTAACTGCAGCTCCAATGATGCAAATGCAAATGCCAGTTCAGGCTGCTCCGGCACCTGCGCCAGTTGCAGCAGCACCAGCTCCTGCAGTAGCATCAGCATTAAATGATGAATCAAAATACATCACTGTGAAAAGTCCTATGATTGGTACTTTCTATCGTGCATCTAGTCCAGATAAACCAAACTTTGTAAATGTTGGTGATGAAATCAAAGCTGGTCAGGTGGTATGTATCATCGAAGCAATGAAATTATTTAATGAAATAGAATCAGAAATTACAGGAAGAATTGTAAAGGTGTTAGTAGATAACTCTTCTCCTGTTGAGTACGATCAGCCATTGTTCTTAGTTGATCCTAGCTAAGACAATTTGTTTAATCATTAAATAGCAAATTATGTTTAAGAAAATATTAATTGCCAATAGAGGCGAGATTGCATTACGTATTATCCGTACTTGTAAAGAGATGGGAATTCGTACTGTTGCAGTTTACTCTACTGCAGATAAAGAAAGTTTGCACGTGCGCTTCGCAGATGAAGCTGTATGTATTGGTCCACCGCAAAGTCGTGATTCGTATTTAAATATTCCGCGAATTATTGCTGCGGCAGAAATTACCAATGCAGATGCAATTCATCCAGGCTATGGTTTCTTATCGGAGAATTCAAAGTTCTCTGCTATTTGTCAGCAGCACGGAATAAAATTCATTGGTGCTACTCCTGAGCAAATTGATGCCATGGGTGATAAAGCCAATGCAAAAGAAACGATGAAGCGTGCTGGTGTTCCAACTATTCCAGGTTCTGAAGGTTTGATATCAGATATTGAAGAAGCTAAAAAGGATGCGCAAGAAATTGGTTATCCTGTAATCCTAAAAGCAACAGCTGGTGGTGGAGGAAAAGGAATGCGCATCGTTTGGAAGGAAGATGAATTAGAAAAAGCTTTTGATACCGCACGTACAGAAGCGGGTGCAGCTTTCGGTAACGATGGTATGTACATGGAAAAGTATATCGAAGAACCACGTCATATTGAAATACAGATTGCAGGTGATCAATATGGAAAAGCTTGTCACCTAAGTGAGCGTGATTGTTCAATTCAACGTCGTCATCAAAAATTACTGGAAGAAACCCCTTCTCCATTCATGACAGAAAAACTTCGTCACGAAATGGGAGAAGCCGCTATCAAAGCAACGCTTGCAAGTAATTACGAAGGTGTTGGAACAATCGAGTTCTTAGTTGATAAGCATGGTAAGTTTTATTTCATGGAAATGAATACGCGTATTCAGGTAGAGCATCCGGTAACAGAAGAGGTAATTAATTACGATTTGATTAAAGAACAAATCAAGATTGCTGCAGGTGTGCCTATCAGCGGAAACAATCATTATCCAACAATGCATGCAATTGAGTGTCGTATTAATGCAGAAGATCCTTATAACGACTTTCGTCCATCGCCAGGTAAGATAACCGTGTTACATCAGCCAGGCGGACATGGAGTGCGTGTAGATTCACATATCTATGCAGGTTATACAATTCCTCCATATTATGATTCGATGATTGCTAAATTGATTACTGTTGCGCAAACACGCGAAGAAGCAATTCAAACAATGGAGCGCGCTTTAAGTGAATTCGTAATTGAAGGTGTGAAAACAACAATTCCCTTTCATCAGCAACTAATGCTGAATGAAGATTTCAGGAAAGGAAATTACACCACCAAGTTTATGGAAACGTTTAAGTTGAAATAAAAAAATCCCCGAGTTTAGCTCGGGGATTTTTATTTTATATCAAATCCAATTTAGGAATTTTGAATCACTAAATAGTAAAGAGGCATTCCAAGTGTAATATTAATAGGGAATGTAACGGCTAAGGCCATGGGAAGAAATAATCCCGGGTTCGCCTTAGGAACAGAAATTTTCATAGCTGCAGGTACAGCAATATAGGAGGCGCTTGCAGCAAGTACAGCAAACATAAATCTGCTTCCGATATCTGAAGTTATAAATGAACTCATGTAAGCAATCACAATTCCATTGAATAACGGAGTGATAATCGCAAATAATATTGGAAACCATCCAAAAGAAAAAAACGATTTTAGTTTTTTTCCACTCGTAATTCCCATATCCAATAAAAAGATGGCTAAAAATCCTTTGAATAAATCATTGGTAAATGGTTTAATACCTTCTGCCTGCTTTGCACTTGCCAAGCAACCAATAATTAAACTACCTAAAATTAAAACAACACTTCCATTGGTAAATGAATGAGTGATTGCACTTTTTTTATCGATTGCTTCTGAATCATTTTTATTATAAATAGAAATTAAAAGCAATCCCATAATAATCGCTGGCGATTCCATCATGGCCATTATAGCAACCATATGGCCATGAAGTTGCAAATGTTGTGCTTCCATATAACTCACACCCGTTACAAAAGTTACTGCACTGACGGATCCGTAAGCGGCCGCTATCGCACCAGCATCGTATATACTAAGTTTCTTTTTTAAGATGAAAAAAGTATAAACTGGAATTACTAACGATAGGGCTATACCAAAAGCCATAGATAGCCCTACTTCTTGTGTAAATCCTTCGTTCGATAATTCTTGCCCACCTTTAAATCCGATAGCAAACAGTAGATAAAGTGAAATAAATTTAGAAGAATTTGGAGGAATTTCTAAATCACTTTTTAAATATACAGCAACAATACCCAGTACGAAAAAAAGCAAAGCGGGATTTGTTAGGTTTTCAATAAGTAAACTAAGGTTCATTATAAATTGGGGTAGTTAAATATTCAATGCGAATATAATTCAAACAAAAACAGAATCATTTAATTTCATTGAAACGAATTGTAATATTTGATTTGTTTTAGTTTAATGCTTATGATATCATTTCTGTTAAATAGATATTGCCTAAATTCATTAGATTTGAATTAAAATAAAAATAATCCAATGAATATATCCATTCAAGACATTATATCGGTAACAATGATATTATTTGCCGTAATTGATATTATTGGTTCGTTACCAGTAATTATTGAAACAAGAAATAGAGTAGGTGTTATTCATTCGGAGAAAGCGACTCTCGCTTCTTTGGTGATTATGGTTTTGTTTCTTTTCCTAGGCGAAAGTATTTTAAAGCTTATTGGTATTGACGTGTCCTCCTTCGCAATTGCCGGATCGTTGGTGATTTTCTTCTTAGCCCTCGAAATGATTTTAGGCATTCGCCTTTATCGTGATGATATTCCTGAAACAGCTTCCATTGTGCCTATCGCATTTCCATTAATTGCTGGAACAGGGACTATGACGACATTAATTTCCTTGCGCGCACAGTATGATATTCCAACTATACTAATTGGGATAGCATTAAATATGATTGTAGTTTATGTTGTGCTTCGTATGATTGCACCCTTAGAAAAGGCCTTAGGTAAAGCGGGAATTAGTATTATTCGAAAAGTGTTTGGCGTAGTCCTAATGGCTATAGCCGTAAAACTTTTTAGAACAAACGCAGGAATTTAATTTGATAGGTAGGGATAAAAAATAATTATTCCAATGATGGCTGTAATAATTGAAAATAATAAAACAGCTCCCGCAGCAAGGTCTTTTATTTCACCTGCGTATTTATTCTTTTCAGGTGATAAATGATTTACCATTTTTTCAATTGCAGTGTTAAACATCTCAGCGGATAAAACTCCTGCAATGCAAATTAAAATAATCGTCCATTCACCACTACGAATTTGAAAATACAATCCAGCACTTAATGTTGCAAAAGCAATCAGCAATTGTATAATAAAATTTGGTCCGCTTTTAAACATCAAACGAATACCATTTAATGCATATTGGAAACTGGCTATTCTGTTTTTCATTTTTTGAGTTTGATAATATAAAATTCATTGTAATGAATAATCGAATCATAAAAGAGAATAAGTTTTTCATTTCTCACATCTGATGAATCCGTAGTGATTAAATAAGACGCGCCTCTATCGATATAATTTTTTAAGAGCAATTGACCATCTTTAAATTCTGATAACTGATTTGCTCTTTCGTATCCAAATCCTTTTTTGTGGAGGAAGTATAGATAGATACAACCTGACTCATCAGGACCCGCAATCACTTTTGCATTTTCAGGTATGAATGATTTTAGTTTTTCTAATTTTGATTGATCACTGAATGATTGTGAAATACCTAAATCACTCTTGCCCCATCTTGCCGGAATAATTCTAATACATGCAAGTGCCGGTTGAGCAATCAATACGAGGATGATGAAGGAGTATCTTCCGTTTTTATACAGAAAATTTATTCCATTATAAAGTAATGCTATGATTGCAAAGTAAATTGGCATCATGTAATAATGATGTACATCCATTTGTCTGAGTTCAATAAAATGATAAATGCAATAAATAAGAAGTAATGCTGAAAAGTGCAATAGGTATTTATTCGAACGTTTTGAAAATGATACGTAGCATCCAACTAAAATTAAAAGTGTATTTGCAAATCCAAATACTAATTCTGGAAAATCGCTTATGAGATTTTTTTTAATTGTAGTAATAGCTGATTGTAAATTATTAGCAGAGCGAATTTCAATTCCAAAATCGCGCAAGTTCGATTGCTCAATTAAATTTAACGAATAACTATACCAGCTAAATACGGCAGTCAAACAAAAAATTCCTGAACCAATTACTAGAAAATCTTTTTTGCCCAGTGATAAATTATTCATCTTCGACTTCATATAATCTATAAAATGAAAAACTCCAATCATTAAGTATTGCAGTTTTATTAATCCACTTATCGTTAAAAATAAAAAGGATAATAAAATAGAATAATTAGTTCTATCGCCTTTTGAAATGAAATATAAGCTGGTGAATCCTGCGCAGAGTGCAAGTATGTCTGGAATTGCGTTGATGCTATGATAAAATAATTCAGGCGTCCACAATAGCAAAGCACATGAAATAGCCGCCACGGATTTATTAGCAGTAATATTCTGTAAAAAACGATAAGAAAAAATAATAGCTGCTATGGTAATAAATAATGATAGCATGCGATGCACCCAATAATGAACTCCAGTTACTTTATAAATCAATGCTAAAATCCATTCATATATCGGGAAGGCCGTACCTGTTATACCGTCTCCTTCAAATCTTCTATCTACTCTGGGTTCTAAAATATTTAAACTTTCGTCGTAAAAATTTTGAGCAACAGCAAGCGTGTTACATTGTCTCCAAACATGAATACTGCATGGAGGCAAATTGATGTATAATAAATGGATTAAAACGAATACCGAAATTGATATTGATAGAATCCGATTGGCATTATCAGCCTTTAACCATTTCATTGCTGGATAAAAGTAGTCAATGCTTATAAAACAACAAAGCCCTAACTTTATCATTAGGGCTTTGTTGTTATTTTACTTTAACCTTCCAGGTGAAATTCGATCGTTCAAATTTGCTAACCGAATTTTCTATTTTATTTCCATCAATTGGATAAACTAAAAAGTCTACGCTTCCTTCTGGCCACGACTTAAAATAATGTTCGATAATCGATGGCGTCTCATTTAATATGATGTACGGAATATTCTTAGTCTTGTCTTGTAATTTCAAAATTCCTGTTAACGAAATTACATCAGCATCATCCATTTGTGTGTCTAATATAATTAAGTCTACATCATCAATACTTGTCATAGACAATGTTTCTAACGCAGAAGTGGCGTTTAGAAATATTCTGTGTGGTTTTTTTAATGCTGCTTCGAGTGCGAGCATAAATTGCGGACGCTGATGTACGATAAGTATTTTGCTTTCTTTACGCGTTTTCATTTTTTATTGTGTTTATGTTTAATTGTTGTTTCATTTTTCGGATTATTAATTCTGTATTGATAGGTTTTGTGAGATAATCATTTGCTCCTGCATCAATACAAAGTTCTTTATCGCCTTTCATTGCCTTAGCGGTCACTGCAATAATGGGCAGCTCTCTAAATTGTTCTTCAGCTCTGATTTCTTTCATGGTGTCATAACCATTTTTACCTGGCATCATGATATCCATCAATACAATATCAATTTTATTTTTTTTAATTTTATCAATGGCCTCATCTCCTGAAAATGCAGTATAGATATTCATCTGTTCGTGTTCTAATATGCTTGTCAACGAATAAATATTTCTTACATCATCATCTACCACCAAAACATTTTTTCCGCTTAATAGATCTTCTCTAAGTTCTATTTTTTCTATTTCAACTTCTGGTTTTAAATCAATTTCAATTAACTCCTTTTTGTTAAGAATGGTATTTATTTCTCTGATACATTCATCAATTGAATCATTTATATACACAAGTGGTTTATTACTTAGTTCGTTATTTTTAATAATTTGTTTCGATAAAAAATCGCTGTTTATTACATATCGACTACTAATAATTACACAATCAATTAAATTGTTTTTTATTAATTGGCTAGCATCTTCTAGAAAACTAATTTTTAACTGATGATTTGATTCTTTTACTGCATCAATGATAGTAGTGTCGGTTTCATTAGGATTTCCTATAAATGCAATATTTTTATACTGAGATTCGCCTTGCTTTATTATATCGAAAAGGATATCTAATTCTTTTTTACCAACTGGCTTTGCTAAATAAGACTCTACATTCATATTTTCAGTTTGTATACTTTTTTCAGCAGCAGATATTACATGAATAGGTATGTTGCGAAGCTCTTCTTCGCTTTTAATTATATCGATAAACTCCCAGCCATTAATTATTGGCAAAATAAGGTCGAGTATTATTGTTGATGGTTTATACATTTTAGTTAACTCAACAGCTTGCGCCCCATCGTTAGCAATAATAAATTCAAGATTATTTTTTCTACAATATTCTGCTAGTACACTTGCAAAAACAATATCGTCTTCTACAATTAGTATGAGATTCTTGTAGTTTTCGAATTTAGGTTTTGTTTCTTGATATTCTAGTATTGTAATCGATTCATTGTTTTTCTTTTCTATAATATCAACGTTTGTCTGAGGCAAAATGATTTTAAAACAACTTCCCTTTCCTGCTTCACTCGTCACTTCAATTTTGCCACCCATCATTGTTGTTAGTTCTTTACATATTGCAAGACCTAATCCAGTTCCTCCAAATTTTCTACTCGTAGATCCATCTGCTTGTTGAAATGCATCAAATATGAGTGATTGTTTTTCGATAGGAATTCCAATACCAGAGTCACTTACCTGAATAATTAAATTTTGTTTGTTGTGGTCAAAATCAAATTGCAGTTTTACTTCACCATGCGCTGGTGTAAATTTAAATGCATTCGATAGTAAGTTTTTTAGTATTTGTTCTGTACGTATTCTATCAGTTGTTATTAATTCATTAGATGAAATACTTGTTTCAATTTTAAAATTAATTTTATTCTCATTCGCTAATTCTATAAATAAAGAGTTAATATCATCCATTATTTCATCAACTGGGAGCTGCTCGAATTGCAAATCAAGTTTTCCTGCTTCAATTTTTGATAAATCAAGAATATCATTAATCAGCATTAATAAATCGCTACCCGATTTGTGAATTACCTGCGCATGTTCTCGTTGTTTTTCGTTTAAATGATTCGTACGGTCTTCTGATAAAAGTTTTGCAAGAATCAAGATGCTGTTTAGAGGCGTTCTTAACTCATGACTCATATTGGCTAAGAATGCTGACTTATACTTATTACTTTGCTCGAGCTGTTGGGCTTTTGCTGTAATATGTGTACGCGCTTCTTCAATTGCATTGTTTTTCTCTTCTAAAAGTTTTGCTTTTTCTTCTAGAATAAGATTTACTTTCTTTAACTCTTCTTGCTGATATTTTAATTCTTCTTCACTTGCTTCCAGCAACTCTGATTTTTGAATTAACTCATTATTTATTTTCTTTAATTCTTGTTCTTGATAGGCAAGTTCTTCTGCTTGTTTTCTTGATTCAATTAAAAGCTGGTTTGTTTTTAAATTAGCTCTTACATTATACAAACTAGCTGCAATTGGTTCCGCCATTTTTTCTAGAAGCTCTATTTCTTCATTAATAAATGAATCTATTTTGGCTACTTGAATCGCGCCTACAACTGTTCCACTTGTGATTAGCGGAATAACTACAATATTACATTGAGGTGATTCTTTACCGTCAGGGTATTCAATCGTAAAGTACGAATCGTATGTATTATTATTAAGAATTGTGGTTTTTGTTTCAAGTACTCTTCCTATTAAGCTTGATTTTAATTCGTATCGCTTACTATTTAAAATTTTAGTATTTAAATTATAGTAAGCTCCTAACTGAATATGTAAATCATTCATGTCTTCATTGTGCAATAAAAATATTGCAGCCTGGTCCACATTAATATGATTGACTATTGTTTCAATAATTTTTTCAAGCAAGTCAGTAAAATCTTTATTACTTGTACGCATGATTTCATTTAACTGCACTAACCCATCATGCTGCCATCTTCTCAGTTTTTCTGATTCATAGGACAATACCAATTTGTTGCGCATTTCTATCAACGCTTTCCCTTGCACATCTTTATTACTAAGTGGTTCAAAGTCCTGATAGAAATTGCCTTTACCTACTTCTTCTACAAATTCCGCCTTCTTTCTTAAACTTCCTATCGATTTTTTTAATTCATTAATCATAACACCAATGGCATTGTCTGGTGTTTCAAAATTTATTTCTGGAAGTTCTCCTCGGCCTAATTGAATTAATGAACTCTGAACTTTTAATACAGGTCGAACAATTTGCTTCTTAATTATAAATGCAGCATTCAACATTAATAGCAATAACATGATAGATAAGCCAACAACTACAATTAAAATCCAATTGTAACTATACAGCATTTCATCTTGTATGCTTATTAGTAAACTAGCTTGTTTATTTGATATTTTTTTTAATTGATAACTTAATCGGTTTGATAATGGAAGAATGTTATGTTGTAATTCTATTTTTGAATATGTGATATAGGAGGAGTCTCCATTATCAATGGCTGCATAAAG
>CANGJU010000064.1 GCA_947453935.1 Bacteroidota bacterium
TAATGATTGCATTTGACAGGATAAAAATTGATATCAAATAAGCAATAACTGCAAACCCAATTGGTTTTCTATTTATCAATTTCACAATTGAAAAAATAAGCAAGGCAATATGTAATAATAAGGCTGTTAGGCTATAAAGATTAGAGAAAGTGGCATAAGGTATTTGGTTGTAACCATATTCGATACATTGATTTATCGGTAAAAGCAATAAGCCAATATACTTTCCTAATACTAAACTGATTGTTGCAATTTTCTGATGCGTTGTAGCAAGCAAATAAGGGTCATTCATGATGTCCGCTTTTGTTACCGGGATATCGCTAATGTTCATTCTGATAAAAGTAAAAAGCAGAATAATAATCAATAGAGGAGTGGTTTTTAGAAGGATATCTTTGATTGTATCTTTTGTAAAAACCAACATTGCCAAAGGCGCGATAACTAATAAAATTGCGGAGCTTTCCTTTGCCAATAATGCTAATGTTAAAAATGTAACTACAATGACCAGTGACTTTATATTTTTGATATTGCTATAATTTAAAAAACTATTTAAAAACAAAACAGAAAACAATAAAGCAAGTATTTCATCTAAACTTTTAATATTTGCTACCACTTCTGTATGCATAGGATGAACTAAAAAAATCAACACAGCACTAAGAGCAATAAATGCTGAATCAGGAAATAAATGTTTTTTGATAAAATGATAAATAGCTAAACAAAGGAGTCCATAAATCAGAATATTTATAAAATGATATCCTGCCCAATTGTTTCCAAATAGTTCATGCTCTGTTGCGAAAAAAATGAGTGACAAAGGTCGATAACGCCAGCTCAATTGAGAACTGATTTTGCCAGTGGCTCCATAAAAACTTTCGTGTGTTAAAATATCAGGTATGCCATCAATTCCTTTTAATACGAATTGATTATTCGTTAACACCATCACATCATCTAATGCAGTTTCATTCGGAATAGCATTCCAGTAAAAGATGAAAGTGAGAAGAAAGATTAGCACACTAAAGAATTTTTCTATTTTAAAACCATCAACTTTTGGTGTTGGTTTTTTGGCTGTTTTTTTATTCGACATATTATTGAATATAATAATCGAATGTATTCTAAAATAAGATTTGTTTGTTTTTGTTTGTAATAAGAAATCAACAGATGAATTCTAAAAAAAAATCCCCGCTTGTGGCGGGGATTTTAACTAAATATAATAGTTTGTTATTTTACAATTTGCATGACTCCTGTTTCAGAAGCTGTGATCACTTTAACTGAATAAATACCATTTGCTAAATTGCTGAAATCGATATTCTCGTTAAACTTGTTTCCATTAGCAGAAACAACTTGTTTTGAGTAAACTGTTTGACCGATAGCATTAACAACAGAAATTGTTGCTGTCGCCTCGTGAGAAGCAAACTGAATTGTAGCTAGATTAGAAACTGGATTAGGATATACATTCATACCAATTGCTGATGCATTGTTTTCTAAACCTGTTAATTGAACAGTAATAGATTTTACAATTGTATCTGCTCCACAAACACCATTTGAAACGATAAGTGTTACGTTATAAGTTCCAGACGCAGAATAGCTATAAGTTGGATTTTGAGAGAAAGAAGCATTACCATCACCAAATAACCATAACCAGCTTATTGCTCCATTAGAACTATCTGCAAATGTTACCACTTGATTGTTTGCAGTAAAACCGAAATTAGGGTTTACACCAGGTACAGTATTAATAGTAATGCTGTTTGTTGAAGAACATCCTGCTTGATTTGTTGCAGTAACAGTATAAGTGGTAGGTCCGTTAACAGTTACGATTGTTACGTTTCCTGTTGCACCTGTGCTCCACAAATACTGTGTTCCAAATCCACCACCACCACCTTGCGTAAATGCACGTAATAATGTTGTATCACCATCACAAACAGATGTTCTATTTGCAAATACATTAAAGACTGGTGCGTTAGAAATGTTAACTGTAACATTACGAGTTCCTGTACATCCAAAAGCATCTGTACCAATAATTGTATAGGTAGTAGGAGCGGTAGGTGTAGCATCAACAGTGCTTCCTGTTGTTGTGTTTAATCCTGTTGCAGGTGACCATGTATACGTATCTGCGCCTGTTGCAGTAATTGTTACTGTACTTCCTGCACAAGCTGTAATAGGACTGTTTGGCGTTGTTGCAATTGTTGGGTTTGGATTAGGGTTAACAGTGATTTTGTAATAAGCACTGTCCGTTAATCCAGATGCTGTACATCCAACATAACAACGGAAATAGGTAGTTGATGTTAATGTCCCAGTGTTAACTGTATTTGTTGAAGTTCCAAATGCTGTCCAAGGACCATTAACTGAATCTGTTGTTGATTCCCATTGATAAGTAATACCAGCAAATCCTGCAGAACCACCACTGATGGTTAGGTCAGCTGAACCGCTACCACCACAAATTAATGAAGCAGTTGATGAAATCGAACCTGCTGCAGGTTGCCCAGCGCATTGAGTTGGGTATTCATCCCATTGAACATCGTCAACAAACATATTACTTCCTCCTTGACTTGTTCCATTAAGAATAATGTAGTTCGTGTTAGTGTTGAAATTAGCTGGGATGTTGAACGTGTATAAATACCATCCATTGTTTAATTCATTATTTGGTAAATTAAAATAACGGCTTCTAGCAACCGCTCCTAAACGAGTAGCACCTGCAACAGAAGGAGAAGTGTTTACCATGACAGTGATACTATCGCCAGCAGTTGATAAACTATCACGGTACATATACATGCTAAAAGTAGGAGTAGCTCCATTCGTTTGAGAATAATCAATTACTGGAGTAATTAACGCTTGTTGGGTACCCGTTTGTGTTAAGCTGATAGAGAATCTCGCCATGGCAGCTCCGCTGTGTGGAAAAAATAAATTATTAGGTCCAGCAGTTCTACGAACCCAAACCGGATTTCCGATGATTGGATCTAATGACCAACCTATCGGTTGGAAAGTGTTACCATCAAAACTCTCTGTTTTGATTACTTGTGCGTTTGAGTCATTGCTGACAAATGATGTCATAATAGCAATGAAAGCAACGAGTTTTACTAAATTAAGTAATGGTGTTTTCATAATTGATTATAAGGTCTTTTTTGGAGGTGTGAAGTTAGGAAATTGATTCAATTTAGATAGCTTTCAAAAAATTCGCGGCGAATTAATGTTTTAAAGTAGGAATTAAATAGGCTAAACGAGAAAATTAGATAGCTGAAAACAGTATTAAAGTGGTCCCGCCGCGACTCGAACGCGGAACCTACTGCTTAGAAGGCAGTTGCTCTATCCAGTTGAGCTACGGAACCGGTAATTTCAGGGTTCATGATAATCAGGAAAAACGACAATCTGAAAACGGATATTGATTTAAATGTCGAAGAACAAACTTTTGTCGGGGTGGCAGGATTCGAACCTACGACCTCCACATCCCAAATGTGGCGCGATACCGGGCTACGCTACACCCCGAACGATATCAATTTAAAATAATATTTAGAACGATGTACTCTAATCTGTACCTGGCGGTGAGGGCGGGATTCGAACCCGCGGTACGGTTACCCGTACGACAGTTTAGCAAACTGTTCCTTTCGGCCTCTCAGGCACCTCACCTTATGTGGGGTTGCAAATGTAAGAAGTAAATGCACTTCTCCAAAATTTATTTTTAATTTTATTCAAAGTGTTTTTCAATGCTTATCTTTTATATTTGTTAGATGCCTCATAATCGAAAACAAACTCAACTATTTTTGTTTAACTATTTCATAATGATAGTTTTTGTAGTCGCATGCAATTCTCAAAAGACAAAAATAATTGAAGCAGATAATGCATATTCCCTTGCTTATTCTTTACCTAATGCAAGCAAGTGGGATCCTTCATGGTCGAAATTGAACGAGGTAAATGTTCAGATTTTAGCAGATCCCGATAATTTACATCCAACAAATGGATCTTCTCAAATTCGAGATGAAGTGCTTCAATACTTACATGGTGCGCTTATCAATACCGATTTATATCATGGGAATATGCGTCCTGGTATATGCGAAGCAATGCCAGTGTTTTCAAATAATAATCAATGGCTCACTTTCAAAATTCGAAAAGGAATTACATGGGATGATGGAAATCAAGTAACAGCAAAGGATATTGCTTTTACCGTTAAAGCATCCAAATGTAATCTCACCAACAATGTTTCAAATAAATTCTTTTTTGAAAATGTGAAGGATGTTGTAATAGATGCTTCCAATAATTTACAATTCACCATTGTTTTTAAGTCTGCATCAGAATATAATTTACCAATGTGGTGCGACTATCCAATCCTTCAGGAAACAAAATATGATTTCAATAATGCCTGGAAACAAATTTCTTTTACCCAATTAAACGATTCTGGTTTTATTCAGGAAACAAATCAATCATTGATCAAATGGGCTATTGCATTCAATGGCGATGAAATGGGTGCGGATGCTCAAATGATAACAGGACTCGGTGCTTATCAATTGCAAAAGTGGGAGCGAGGTCAGTATATTTCAATTGTTAAAAAACAACATCATTGGTCGACACTAGTTAACGATTCTTTATACAAATCCTATCCTGAAAAAATCACTTTTCGTATAGCACAAGATCCAGCCGTTCAAAAAGCAAGTTTTCTTTCTCAATTATTTGATGCAACAGGCGCACTTCCTACGCGACTTTTGTTCGAACTGCAACAGGATAAAGTTTTCAATAAAAATTATCACAGTCGATTTATTGACACCTACGGTTATACCTATATCGCTATGAATATGCATCCCGATGGTGTAAGGCAAAACATGTTATTAAATGATATTAATGTTCGAAGAGCACTCGCTTATTCTTCTCAAATTGATAACTTGATTAAGGTGGTAAATAAAGGAATTAATAAACGAGTAGCGGGTCCCGTTGCACCACTAAAAAAAGAATGCAATCAGGATTTAAAACTGATTCCCTTTGATTTGAAAAAAGCGAATGAGCTTCTTGATAAAAGTGGATGGAAAGATTCAGATAATGATGGAGTGCGTGATAGAATAATAAATAATAAAAAAGTGCCACTTATACTTGAGCTTATCTATTTCAATACAATTCCTGATTGGAAAGACATGGCGGTAATTATTGCCGAAGGAATGAAGCAAGCGGCTGTCATGATAAAACCAGTGGCATGTGATTATCCAACATGGATGGAAAAAGTTTCTTCTCATAATTATGATTTAGCAATGGGGTCTTGGAACACGTCGTCGTTTCCCGAAGATTATAGTCAGTTGTGGTCAACAGCTTCTTATATTGGTAATGGTAGTAATTATACAGGATTTGGAAATTTAGCTTCAGATAGTTTAATCAATGCTATCGCGAAGGAAACAAATGCTACTCAGAAGATTCAATTAGAAAAGAAAATGCAACAGCTGATATATGATGAGCAACCTTATATCTTTTTATATGGATTGGTTCGTCGTTGTGTAGTGCATAAACGATTTGATCACGCAACATTTTTTGCGGAGCGTCCAGGTATTTTATATTCTTCTCTTCAGTTGAGTCCGCTCTATAAAAAGTCATCCGTTAATAATTAAGTCATGCGCATTATTGGCAAAATTATTTTTGTGATTGCTTCCTTCTTTATTGTTGTAGGTTTTTCATTTTTATTACTTCGTCATCAAAGTGATCGTCCGCTGCAAGCTGTAACGGCCAATTCTAATTTTTCACAACACGCACTATCGGTATATGATTCAAATTACGTTTCGTTATATCATCAATATGGACTTGATTTACCTCCGTTTTATTTTTCTATAAGTAATCTTGCATTGCCTGATTCGTTCAAGTATTTACCTGCTAGTAATGAAAAAGATTTTTTGATTTACTGGTGTTCTAAAACTGGAAATGCAAAAGCTCTTTATAATATTTATCAATCGTTATGCACTTTTCATAATGAGTCGTGGATGATACCTCCTTCGCAAATTCTGAATTTGCAACGATGTTCAAATCAGATTATTTCATCAAGAAATATAGATACCCTCAATTTTTATTATGCGAAATACTATTTACTGCTTCCTCGTGAATCTAAAGCATTTGCATTCCTTAATGGAGTAAAGAAAATCAATCTAGACGCTGCATGGAAGCAATGGATACCTGCATTTCATTTTAATCCCAATAATCAATTTGCGTTGTGGTTGTCGGATGGATTAAGCAATGGAAATGGAATTTACGCTCGCTCATGGATATCGAAAAATACAGTTGGTTCGGCCTTGAAGAAACCTATGCTGATTACTTTTATTATTACGGTAATAACAATGTTAATCATCGTAATTTTTAGTGTTGTTTTTTCCGCGGAATTGTTTTTGAAAAAAGAAAAAAGGGGAGTACGTACTATACTAAGTGCATTACATTTTCTTTATAGTATCCCTTCGTTTTTTATTGGTGCGTTGCTTGTGTTTATTTTTGCTAATCCTTATCAACTACAAATACTTCCTGCTAATTTTTCATTCGCACCATTAGTAGAAAATGATTCTATTTCGTTAATTACGTTACTAGATTCTTGGACGTATTTTGTTTTACCTATCATTACTTTATCGTTTGGAGCAATTGTTTTTTTTACTTCGATGTTGTTTCGTTCGTTCGAAGAAGAGTTTTCAAAAAACTATGTATTGTCTGCTAAGATGATGGGGCAAAGTAATCGAACCATTGTTTACAAATTTGTTCTTAAAAATGCTGTCTATTCCTCCTCTACATTTTTGTTTTTATTGTTTCCTGCATTGTTATCAGGAGCTGTTGTAGTTGAGCAAATGTTTTCAATTGCTGGTATTGGAAATTTATTAATCACAGCAGCACGTAGTCAGGATATACCAGTGCTTATTACATTATTTGGTCTTATCGGATTTGTTACAGCATTGTCTTTTATTTTACTTGATTATTTCCAACAAAAAATTGCAGGCAGATTATTATCAACTAAGGAGGTAAAGGAATGAAGTGGGGATATAAGATTATATTGTTTTTTGTAATTGTCGCTATGCTTGCTCCGTTAATTAGCAACGATCGACCACTTGTGCTTATTAGTAATGGTGAAATAAATTTCCCATTTCTAAATCATGGAAGCTATGCTTTTGGTGATGATGATTTAAAAGTGATGCCTTTAATACCTTATCGTGCAGGTGTAAGTGATTTTGATAATGCAGATTTCAAAAGTCCGTTTGATGTTCAACAAGTAAAAAACAATTCAATGTTTTACAGACATTGGTTGGGAACAACCTTGCGCGGCTGTGATGTACTAGCAGGAATTATTTCAGGTGCGCGATATGCTTTAATTGTAGGATTTTGTTCTTCATTTGTAAGTCTAATAATTGGATTATTATTAGGAGCAGGTTCTGCGTTTTCAAGCGTTAGCGTTAATCGAATATCATTCTTGCAGCTTATCGCATTGGTTTTTTTATTGATGTTTGGTTTTAATTTGTTTTTATATGTGCAGAGCGATCTAC
This sequence comes from Bacteroidota bacterium, assembly GCA_947453935.1. Taxonomy (GTDB): domain Bacteria; phylum Bacteroidota; class Bacteroidia; order AKYH767-A; family OLB10; genus CAINEC01. Next base: position 7,470 of record CANGJU010000064.1, read on the forward strand.
TTATCAAGTTACTACTATTTGTTCTTTCAGTTGGGTGTTGGATTTTAGTATCTAGAATAAAATTAAAGTTTGATAGGGGAGTCCGGTTAAACTTCGAAAAGATAGAATCACAATTAACAATTTTGTTTTCTTCAATTCCGAGATTGTTTTTTGTTGTAGCTGTGATGGGAATTTTTCATCAAGGTATTTTGACATTGATATTCCTTTTAGGACTTACAGGTTGGATGGAGATTGCTCGCGTAGTTCGAGCTGAAATTCAAAAAATACAGTCAATGGATTACTATGCTGCCGCAAAATTATCTGGTGCATCATGGACACGCATAACATCTAAGCAATTAATTCCGAATTTAAAACCTTTATTAATTGCAGTCTTTGCCTTTTCATTTGCAGGAGCCATTCTTTCGGAAGCATCGTTAAGCTTTTTAGGATTTGGACTTGAAGCAAATCAGGTAACGTGGGGTTCCTTAATCTTAGAAGGAAAAGAATCCTTTAATGCCTGGTGGTTAATTGTATTTCCAGGTTTCTGTTTGAGCAGTTGTTTAGCAGCTTTATTTTCTATTGCAAGAAAGGGGAATAATGATATTTATTCTTTGTAGCTAACTGAATAATCTACATTTTTGCAGGCATTATGGTAACGCTCAATAAAATCTTCACCTTCGATATGGCGCATGCACTGGAAAACTATCCAGGTAAATGTCGCCATATTCACGGACATACTTATATTCTTCATGTATCTGTTTCAGGACAAATTCTAAATCAGCCGGGTGCACCCTTAGATGGAATGATTGCCGATTTTACAGATATCAAGCAATGGGTAAAGAGTGAGGTTGTTGAAATATTCGACCACGCTTTGGTTTTACGTCAGAATAGTGAACATGCCAATATGAATTGGTCGGAGTTAAACTGGACAAGAATTTTACTTACGAGCTATCAGCCGACATGCGAGAATATTATGTTGGATATTCGCGATCGATTGATTAAAAAGATTCCTTCAGGACTTGAATTAGTACAGTTGAGATTATACGAAACACCCACTTCTTATGCAGAGTGGAAGAAGTAATCTTTTAAATATTACTCAGTAACGGCGATGGCTATACCCGGAAGCTTTATTTCTGATCCTTTATCGTCAAAGCCAACTACATCTTTCAAGTAAACGGTATCTCCAGGTAATAACTTAGCAATCGAACGTTTTGCCATAATTGGAAATCCGTCTAAGCCTAAACCAAAGTCTTTTACTTCCATAGGGTTTTTCACAATCACCTGAATTCCGAATTGATGTAACTGATACGATTTTCCATCGCTGCATTTAACCATTACCTTAGGTGAGTTAGCCCACTCTTGTAGATTTGCTAAATTCATTTTGTTTGTTCTAGCGGTATCGCTTGATGCATTACAAAATTTAATTACAGGTGCTTTGGGTGATGCAGGTGCTTTCTTTTGAGCAGATAGAGTAGTGGTGAAAAAACAAAAAATAGCCAGTACTAATAAGTGTGTTTTTTTCATGGTTATTTATTTTTTAATGCGACCATTTTAAGTGCTGTGGCAGCGGCTTCAATTCCTTTGTTACCATGTTTACCACCAGAACGATCAATGGCCTGGTCTAAATTATCAGTTGTTAATACTCCAAATATAAAAGGTTTATTGTATTTGATTGTAAGGTTGGTAATACCATTCGCAACAGCATCACAAATGAAATCAAAATGTCTTGTTTCGCCTTGTATTACACAGCCAATACAGATGATAGCATCATAATTATCCTGCGCCAACATAGATGCACCAGCAGTTAATTCAAAGCTGCCTGGTACATTAATTCGATTAATGTTTTCTTGTTTTGCTCCTGCATCCAATAAAAAACGAAGTGCACCTTGAGCCATAGATTCTGTAATCACATGGTTCCATTCTGCTACGACAATGCCGAACTTATAAGGTTCGGCATTGGGCATTTCGTGAGCTTGATGATGCGATAGCGATTGATGTGCTGTCGACATAGTATTTCTTATTTTCCTGCAAGGGCAGAAGCACGACCGATATATTTATCGATATCGCGAGCTTCGGTACATGTTGGGAAATCTTTTTTAATTTGATTGTAAACTTCTAAAGCAGCACTATAATTTTTTTGTTGCTCATAAACTTTACCTGTCTTCATTAAGAACAAAGGTTTCGTAAAGTTATTTTCATCGTAGTCAGAAGCTTTTTTGTAGAAGTTTACTGCTTCATCATAACGACCTAGTTCCTGATTAGCAGCTCCAATACCACCTAATGCTAAAGCACCAGTAATATCATCTTCTGCATCATATTTTTTTAATGCTTCAATTGCCTTTTCAAAATCACCTTTCTTTAAGTAAGTCATACCTAAATAATAATTAGCAAGGTTACCTGATTTAGTTGAACCATAGTCCTGAGCAATTTGTTCAAATCCAGGATAAGTGCCATCACCGTTAAGTGCTTGCTTTAAGCTATCCTGACTAAAATAACGCTCTGCTGCAAACATTGCATTCTGAGCTTTTTCTTCCTGTGGACCTAGGATAAAGTTGTTGTATGAAAAATAAGCAACTACTATAAGAACAGCTGCACCAACAATTATTGTCAGGCTCTTTTTGTTGTCCTGAACATAGTTTTCAACTTTGTCTAATGACACGTTGTTTTCGTTTCCGTCGTGGTTATTTGATGACATACTAAAATAAATCAGTTAATAGAGGGCAAATATACATTTATTTTTTGGAGAGAAAAACAGGTTTTTAATTTGATTTTCGAGGTATTAACAGGTAATTGTTATTAGGAATGTCTCTTTATCAGCTTTTCAGCCCATTTTTCACATAATAAGTCGAGCATTCGATA
>CANGJU010000065.1 GCA_947453935.1 Bacteroidota bacterium
ATCACCATTCCGTGTTTTCCTTTCGCCGACATTTCCGAAGTAGAACAAATAATTCCCGCAGCACCCATATCCTGCATTCCTACAACAGCACCTGTCTTGATAATTTCTAACGAGGCCTCTAATAATAATTTTTCCATGAATGGATCACCTACCTGAACAGAAGGTAAATCTTCATGCGAATCTTCGTGTAAGTCGCCTGACGCAAACGTAGCACCGTGAATACCATCTTTACCAGTCGATGATCCAACAATATAAACAGGATTGCCAGCGCCGTGAGAGATAGCCGAAACAGTTTCGCCTTCTTTCACTAGTCCAACCGACATTGCATTCACCAAAATATTTACATTGTAAGAATCATCAAAAAACACTTCACCACCTACAGTAGGAATTCCAAAAGCATTACCATAATTACCAATTCCTTTTACAACACCTTTCATTAACCATTTTGTACGAGCTAAATTCGGGTTTCCAAAACGCAATGAATTTAATTGTGCAATCGGACGAGCGCCCATTGTGAAAATATCGCGGTTAATTCCACCAACACCCGTAGCAGCACCTTGATAAGGCTCAATAGCTGATGGATGGTTATGCGACTCAATCTTAAATGCACAGGCTAATCCATCTCCGATAGCAACTAATCCTGCATTTTCTTCTCCCGCTTTCGCCAGCATGTGAGGACCATCTTTTGGCAATGTTTTAAGCCAAACGATAGAATTCTTATATGAGCAGTGTTCCGACCACATCACAGAAAATATACTTAGCTCGGTAAAGTTCGGCGTACGACCTAAAATACTCTTGATTTTTTCAAATTCCTCAGGTAGTAAACCTAATTTCTGGGCTGTTGATACACTGATTTGGTCTTCGGCTGTAGCTGACATATGCTAAATTATTAAGGTTAAATAAATATGAGGCAAAAGTAACAAAGTCAATTTTCTTTTTGAAGACTACGACCACGAATTAAACATGATTTATCAAAAAAATAATACTCAGTTGTTCACAACTATATTCGTAAATATTCAATAAAATTCATAGATAATTCTTATTGCCTGATTCCTTTTTTTATTTTTGACCTATGCTCGAATTCATCCTTTCGCTGGCAATTATTGCGTTTGCTATCTTTTTAATCGATAGGATACCTGTATTTCAACATCAAAAAATAAATAGAGGTACGTTCAAAATTATTTTTCTGGTAAAATTAGTTGCCGGCTTTTTACTATACCTGATTTATACCCGTTACTATACTGATCGTGCTACTGCAGATATATTCCGTTACTTCGATGATGCAGATATCTTATATCAGTCACTTTTTACTCATCCCTACGATTATTTTCGAATGTTAACGGGTTATGATTCGGCCAATCCTGATTTGCAGCATTACTACGAAGCTATGCGTAATTGGTATAATACCGAAATGGTTTTTAATGATACACGAACCATGATTCGATTTAGCGCATTTCTGAAATTGTTTTCGTTGGGCACTTATTACCCACATGCAATTGTAATGTGTTTTTTATCGATGTGCGGCTTAACGGCGCTCTATCGTTTTTTTACTTCTTTCATTGATGGAAAAGAAACTATGTTATTAATAGCAGTTTTTTTAATGCCTTCTACACTTATCTGGACAAGCGGTTTGATAAAAGAAGCATTTCTGATGTTTTCATTGGGCATGTTGCTTAACACCTGTTACAATTTGATTGAAAAGAAAGAAGTAACAAAAAGTAATGTAAGCCAGTTATTTATTTTTTTGATTTGTTTATTCTTGATTAAGCCCTACATCATTTTCTTGCTGATTCCTTGTGTGGCTGGTTGGATGTTGTTGAAGCATAACATAAATGCGCAGTTTGTAAAATTGATTACAGTGTATTTAATCTATGGATGTCTTGTAATGTTTGCCTCAGAGTTTTTGTTTGGTAAACGCATTCCAAAATTGTTGCTCGATAAACAATCTGAATTTTTTCATGTGGCCGATCGTGATCATGCAAATAGTTTAATAGCTATTCCGAAACTTACCAATGCGTATTCTTCTTTAATTGTGAATGCCCCTAACGCGATTAAGAATGTTGTTTTTCGTCCTACAATTCTTGAAGTGAAAAATCCCCTCATGCTATTAGCAGCATTAGAGAATTTAATAATTACAATTGCGCTATTAATTAGTTTGTATTTTTTAGTAAAATCGAAATTTAAGTTGTCCTCTTATTGGATTTTACTCGCCTTCTTTTTTTGTATGACGATTTTTGTCTTAACCGGATTAGTAACTCCGATTTTAGGAGCGATTGTTCGATATAAAGTACCTGCATTACCGTTTTTTCTATTTGTTATGATAAATTATTTGCCTGAAATTACTTTAGGTAAAACCATACAACATTTAATACGAAAGAACTAATGGGAATAATGCTTGCCTTGTTTTATGCATTGATACTCGCGTATTGTATTTATCGATTTGATGTATTAAAACCGAAGCATATGCCTTGGGAAATACCTGCCGTGTATTTTTTTGCAAAGTGTGTTGTTGGAATAGGTCTCGGTATATTTTATTTGAAGTATTATGGTGCTGGCGATACGTACGGTTATTTCAGTGACTCAGGACATTTATTTTCTGTGTTGTTTAATGAACCAAAACAGTTTTTTAAAATAATGCTCGGCTATCATTTAGAAAGTCCTGATACCGCACGTAATGTTGCCTCATTGCATATGTGGGTCGATAGTGGTTTTGATGAATATTACAATGATGCAAAAACATTAGTAAAATTAAATACACTCTTTCGATTTGTTTCTTTCGGTTATTATGAAGTGCATGTTGTGTTAATGGCTTTTATGGGTTACCTTGGATTGGTTTTATTGTGCAGTGTTTTTCTCGATGACTTAATTCCGAATAATAAATTGGGATGGATAGTTTTGTTATTGGTGTTTACAATACCCTCACACTTTATCTGGAGCTCTGGATTAATGAAGGAACCATTGATTGTTTTTGTATTTGCCTTGCTGATGTATATTACCTATTTATCTACGCAACAAATGCGAGTACGTTACATTATTTATTTTCTCGCAATCGTTTTACTTTTTTGTTTTGTAAAAATTTATTTGCTACTGATAATGTTACCTGGAATTTTAGGAATTTATCTTTTCCGATTTAAGAATCCGATTAGACAAATTACATTCATCATTTTGTTTTATGCAATTGCTGTTTCGCTGGTTTTGTTTTTAGGCAACTATTATCCTGCATTCGATTTGCCAGCCTTGATGTTTGGTAAACAATTAAACACGTATCGCTTTGCTGTATTTATGAATGCTGGTAGTTTGGTACAGCCTATTTCTTTTGCGCCTACTGTTGCTAGTTTTATAAAACATTTTCCTGAAGCCTCTTGGTATGCGTTTTTTCATCCAACATTTTCAGAGTTAAAAGAATGGTGGTTTTTTCCATTCTCCGTTGAATCGTGGATTATCATTTTATTCTTTGCAATGAATATTATTTTTGATAAAGGCAAGACGTATTTTACTTCTTCGTTTTGTGTGTTGTCGTTCTTTATTGCAGTGATGTTACTTGCATTAGTTGGATTTACTAATCCAGTACTAGGTAATATTGTTCGTTATCGCATGATTGCTATGCTTGTTTTAATTCTTTCTTCGGGTTCATCATTAATCAAATTGTTGAACCAGAAGTATACTAATCAAACCAAAGAAAAAATCGAATTATGAGTTTGTTCAGAAAGAAAAATATTCATCAGATTTTAAAAACCGTTGAAGCAAATGATGCTAGCTCAACACTGAAAAAACATTTGCGTGTTCGTGACTTAACAGCATTTGGTATTGCTGCTATTATCGGAGCTGGTATTTTTAGTACTATCGGACAAGCTTCTGCAGCTGGTGGTCCAGGTGTGATTTTTCTTTTTGTCTTTACCGCCATAGCTTGTGGCTTCGCTGCTTTTTGTTATGCAGAGTTTGCGAGTATGGTGCCTGTTAGTGGATCTGCTTACACATATTCATATGTAGCATTTGGTGAGTTATTCGCATGGATAATTGGTTGGGCACTCATTATGGAATATGCGATCGGAAATATTGTAGTGGCTATTTCATGGTCTGGATATTTCGCTTCTTTGCTTGATCATATTCACCTTCCTTTTCTAGGTTTGCAAAATGGAATTCACCTTCCGGAATGGTCGGGCATCGATTATTTCTCGGCTCAACGTGCGTATGAAGCTTCAGTAGCTAATCCTTCTGATTTATCTTTAACACAATCTGAAGGATATCTAGCATGGATAGGCGCACCCGTTATAGCAGGTGTCAAGTTTATTTTAGATATTCCAGCGTTAGTGATCAATGTTCTTATCACATGGCTCGTGTATCGCGGAATTAAAGAAACGCGCAATGCTTCAAACATAATGGTGGTAATTAAATTAGCGGTTGTAGCCTTAGTAATTGGCTGTGGATTTTTCTATGTCAATACTGCAAACTGGTCACCTTTTATGCCTGAAGGAGTAGGAGGAATTCTCGCAGGCGTATCTGCTGTTTTCTTTGCATATATTGGATTTGATGCGATCTCTACAACGGCCGAAGAATGTCATGATCCGCAAAGAGATCTTCCTCGCGGAATGATGTATTCGATTATAATCTGTACTGTGTTATACGTACTAATTGCTTTAGTTCTAACCGGTATGGTTAACTATAAAAATTTAGCTGTTGATGATCCACTCGCGTTTGCTTTTAGTGAAGTAGGTTTGAATTGGATTAGTGGTGTAATTGCCATCAGTGCAGTTGTTGCAATGGCAAGTGTATTACTCGTATTTCAAATGGGGCAACCACGCATTTGGATGAGTATGAGTCGTGATGGATTGCTACCAAAACGTTTTGCAACCATCCATCCTAAATTTGGTACTCCAGGATTCTCAACAATTATTACTGGTGTTTTGGTTGGTGTTCCCATTTTATTCATCGATATGAATACAGTGGTTGATTTGTGTTCCATCGGAACACTCTTCGCATTTATTCTTGTTTGTGGCGGTGTGTTGATGTTACAAAGCAATAAAGATTTACCTCGTAAATTCAAAGTGCCTTATATTAACGGAAAAATAATTGTACCAGTTTTATTTGTCGTTCTTACGACATACCTTTATAAATATCAATCAGGGTGGTTCAGTGCTAATGTAAATCCACTTGTGAGTACAGATGCAATTCCTATGTTTATTTTCTTCGTTGTTTTCGTAGCAATGGCTGTAGCATCAACGTTAAAAAATCTTTCATTAATACCAGTTTTAGGAATGTTAACTTGTCTTTACTTGATGGCACAAATTCATATTAAAAACTGGATTGGGTTTACAGTGTGGTTAATTATCGGACTCGTAATTTATTTTTCGTATAGTTATCGTCATAGTAAATTAAATGCACGTAACTTTACAGACTAAATTTTATATTATATGTCAATCGCATTAATCACTGGAGCAACTTCAGGTTTTGGAAAAGCAACAGCCATTCGTTTTGCTGAACATGGTTACAATGTAATTATTACTGGAAGAAGAGAAGATCGTTTAAACGAGCTCGAAGATTATATCAAAGAAAATTTTGAAGTCGATGTGCTTACTCTTTGCTTTGATATTCGTAACCGTGAAGAAACAATCAATGAAATAAATGCAATTCCTCACGACTGGAAAGATGTTACTGTGTTAGTGAATAATGCAGGACTAGCAGCAGGCTTATCTTCTATTCAAGAAGGTGATATTGATGATTGGGAAACAATGATTGATACCAATTTAAAAGGCTTGCTGTATGTTACGCGCACCGTTTCTCCTTGGATGATTAAAAACAACAAAGGGCATATCATTAATATTGGCTCTATTGCGGGTAAAGAAGTGTATCCGAAAGGCAATGTGTATTGTGCAACTAAATTTGCTGTCGATGCGCTTAGTCAGGCAATGCGCATTGATATGTTGCCGCACGGGATTCGTGTTACTGCGATTCACCCCGGTGCTGCAGAAACAGAATTTTCATTAGTACGTTATCATGGTGATGCAGAAAAAGCGAAGAGCGTATATGCAGGCTATGAGCCTTTAATTGCAGATGATATTGCCGACATTGCTTATTTTGCTGCTAGCCGACCTGCGCATGTTGTACTCAATGAAATTGTGGTTACACCAACAGCTCAGGCAGCTCCTGCGTATTGGCACAAAAACCTATAAACTATTTCTTTGTTGGCCCTGGTAAACGACTAATCAATTGAAGCGCTTGCTTAGGTTCCATTCCTTGCTTTGTTGCAAGGTCTATTGCGTGGTATAAAACCGTTCTTGCTTCGTCGTATTTCTCATTACGGTAATATAAGCAAGCAAGTGTATAGTTGTTGCGGTAGGTATCCATCAAGGTTACTGCTTTCTTTGACCAGCCTTCTGCCTTGCGAAGCAAATCTTTATCATACGCCTTCTCAAATACATTGTAAGCTATATCGTTTAATCGACGATAATCATTTTGAGCGTATTGATCAACAAACAGAATTGCATTTCTAAAATAAGCTTCCCATTCGCCTTTCATTTTCATTTTATTTAGATCAGCAAAGGCTATTATCTTTTCTGCTAAATCGAGTTTGCTGGCACGTAATTTTTCTTGAATAGATGTATATCCATTACTATCCAGCATTTGAACTTTATTCATCAAGGCATTGATGTAAAGTCCCATGATTTTATTGTCGATAGAGTCCGCTGTGTATTTAGCAGTATAGTCAGCACGATGATCTAATACGAGCTTCATACAAGGTTGCTCGATATCTCTAAATAGCTCATACATTATTTTCCAGCTATACGTAGCCGTTAGTTTGTCTTTAGGAATTAACGTTAGGTAATTATTTATCAGTGATTGATTATCCATCCCTGCACGATCTACCATTTTGAAGTATTCGTAGGTTTGCTGTGGTGATAATTTTCCGTCGCGATATTTATAGACAAATGTTCGAAGTTGTTTCGTGCTGTCTAATGCTTCGATTCCAATTTGTAAAAAATCCTGCGCATCTTTTTTGCCTGTTACCCTATGAAGCATCTCTCCTTGTGAATTCATGAATAATAAAACAGGAAAGCTCTTTGCGCGAATTGTTTTCTGATTTAGATTTTTTCCTTCTTTCTCTAAATCCATTTTAATACAAATGAAATTTTGATTGTAAAAATTACCTACAGCCTCAGTAGGTAAAACACTATCTTTCATGTATTCGCAAAAGTGACACCACGTAGCAAAGCCAAATAAAAATACAGGCTTCTTCTCCGCAGCACTTTTTTGTAATGCCTGCTCATATGAAATATCTTGAAATTGCAGTCCTTTATTTTGAGCATCTGCTTTATTCAAGCATAAAATCAAAAATAAAAACATCAAGTAATTCTTCATAGTTGTATTGACTTATCGTGTGGGAATTTCTGAAGTATTATTAGTTGGAACTAAACAGTAGGGTAGGTACCAGCGCTTATCAGCAATTCTGTTTTTATTAACAACAATATTTCCTTCACAATCTAAAAATTCATTTTGTTTATTTCTGAATAACATAAAAAATTCTCCTGCTAAAATTCCATTTAAAATCAGTTCATTTATTTCTTCATCTGATTTGTCTTTGTATCCTATTCCGTACGCAATTCCTAAATCATTATTTAGTAAATCCATCTGACAAGAAATTGAATCCTGTAAAGAATCATCTTCTTTTATGCTTTTGTAAAAATAGGTCTTGTTGCCTTCTTCATGCATTTGACCAACCTTTCTTGCTTTCTTATCGCCTATATGCTTTGCTGTTAAAGCCATCCATAATGCATGACGATAAGCATCTGCTTGTCCACCATGAATCAAACTATCAATTTTGCCCTCACTTATTCTTAATCGAACTTCAGTTCTTACTTCAGGAATTATTTTTTTTACTTTTTTGGCCGCTCTCGGATGTAACATCGCCCAGCGTTTTTCTTTACTAGATAAATCACCATAATGCACATCGTTGTTTTGTGCAGTTGTTTGCAGACTAATAAAAGTCACCCAAATTAGCAGTAGAATCATTCTCATTTTGAAGCGTAAAAGGAGAGTGCTTTCCCAAGTGCAAATGATAAAAATTGTAATTGCTCTTGCTTGTTGTCGATTTCTCCAGCTAGGCTAACACGAAAACGATCCCATAATAATTCATCTGCATCGGTAGATGGAATGCAATAATACTCAGGCGCTCCTCTTAATCGTGAATAAGCAATAATCATAGCGCAAGGCTTTAATTCCGTCGGACGATATAATCCCTTCAAAACCATTTTTCGTTCTCCATATTCGTATTCTTTTAAATCAACTACGCGATAACCAGGCTTCATTGGCAAACCCATCTGTAAATACATTTTGTATCCTGTAGTTGCCATGTTGAATTCCTCTTCGGAAGTAGGAGTAGTACTTTGACTTATACCTTGAAAAGACAAGATGATAAGTGCAAATAGAAATAATAACTTTTTCATTGGATTTTATTTGTTACAAATTTAATAATTCAGTTTTAGTAATAACGCATTTTACCCAAACAAGGTATGTAGTTTTTGATAAGCGTCGTTCGTTTCCTTTTTTAGTTCATTGATGATTTCTTCGCAAGAAGCAGTTTTATCAATTAATGCACTACTTTGTCCCGCACTCCAAATAGAATTGTAATTACCTGGTTGTATCGCCTTCTCTAACTTTTTCATTCCTCGAAGTTGCGTAATCATTTTAAACCATTTCTTGGTTGTCGGATTTTTATTCATCCAGCGCTCAATTAAATTTTGTTTTAATCCAATACGCTTCACATAGTCTGTATTAATGACCGAACACGGTGTTCCTGATAAACGCTCCGTCATAACGATATCGTCTATACCAGCATCGATAATTGCTTGTTTGTATTCGTCACTAACCGTTGCTTCATCACAAGTAATAAAATGTGTTCCGATACTTACTCCCGCAGCACCTAAGCTTAATGCAGCTAATATTCCTTGTCCGTCAGCAATTCCTCCGGCCATCACAACAGGGATGTTCGGAAATTCTTTTCTTAATACTGGTATCAAAACAGTTGCGGGGTGCGGACCTGCATGTCCTCCTGCGCCTGAGCAAACTGCAATAAATCCATCGGCTCCTAACGCTGCGCATTTACGCGCATGCTCCATATTGGTCACATCGCAATATACTTTTCCGCCATAAGCATGAGCGCCTTCAATCACTTCTTTAGGATTACCTAAGCTGGTAATAAAAAATGGAACCTGCTCTTCTAAACAAATGGCTAAATGTTTTTTATAAAGCAAATTCGTTTGTTGTACGATTAAATTCACTCCATAACTGCCTAATCCGTTTGTCTCAGATTTGTAATTATTTAATTTGGATAATAGCGTTTTTAATTCGCCTTCCTTGCGATAATTTAAACTAGGGAAAACGCCCATGATTCCGTTGCGAATAGCAGCTTTGATCATTGCTTCATTCGAAACTAAAAACATAGGTGCCATGATGATTGGAAAGTCAATTCCTGTCTGCTCACAAAGTGTTGTATTCATTTTCTTCATCACGTATATTGGCTTATTGGTGTTTGTCTGCTATATTTGACATAAAGCTAAAAAAAATACTAATGGAAGTAACGCGTTTGTTTGATTTAATTGATCGTTATGAGGAGCGTTATGCTTTTAAAGACGATGCTTTGGTGAATAAAATTAATGGCGAATGGGTAAAGCATTCAGCTCCTGAATTTATTAATAGCGTACGTAATGTTAGCTATGGATTGTTGAATATAGGAATGCAAAAAGGCGATACGTTTGCTACTTTAAGTAACAATCGCCCTGAATGGAACTTCGTCGATTTAGGTGCAATGTGTATAGGCGGAATTCATGTTCCTGTATACACAAACCTTTCGGCAAACGATTTACAATTCATCATCAAAGATGCAGGCATCAAATTTATCTTCGTTTCTAATCAGGAAATGTATGATAAAGCACAAGAGGCTATCAAAGGATTTGATCAGGTGAAAGCTGTTTTTTCTTTTGATGATTTGAATGGCGTTAGAAACTGGAAAGAAATTGTAGAAGCAGGTAAAAATAA
>CANGJU010000066.1 GCA_947453935.1 Bacteroidota bacterium
GAGACCTGCTCATTCTTCAAATCATCATTAACATCTCGGTAAAACAAACGAGATACAAGAAAAAGATGATTCGTATGTTCTTCCATCTTCGGACGTTGGTAAGCATTCACAACATCTTCCATTTCCATATGGTGAATCGAATAATGTTCACATAGCTCTTCGAGCATTTGCTTTTCTCCGAGACCTTTTATTTCTAACCAGTGCTTAAACTGACTTTGCTCTTTGATTTTTGAAAAAGCCTCTGCTAAATTCTCGCAAGGCATTTCCATGATAGCTTCTGAATTATAAGAAACCAGCACTAATTTAGGAATTAACGAATCAGAAGATGGTTGAATGAGTCCTGGTGAAGCCCCGGGAGGACTTACACTCTTACGGACCATTTTCACGCGATCGGAATGATAGGCTGATTTCTTTTTCATTTCTATTCAAAAATAAAAATTAAGCAGAAATAAAAGGGCATTGTTTATAAATGACTTGTTTTACAGCAATAAAAAAATCAATTTTGTTCTAAGATTAATAAATATGGAAAACAAGGTTGGTGGTGAATGGTATTCGACGTGGTTTGATTCTCCTTTTTACCATATACTGTATCAGCACCGTAACCATACAGAAGCGGAAAAAGCCGTAAATACCTTGCTTACCTTTGCAGGTGTTAAGAAGGGGTCTGTTATCATGGACCTCTGCTGTGGAAAAGGACGACATGCTATTCTGCTTGAAAAGGCTGGAAATAGTGTAACCGGACTTGATTTATCGCCTGCCAATATCAACCATTGCAAATCGTTCGAAAACGAAAATCTGCATTTTGATGTGCATGATATGCGCGAGGTATATGCCAAGGATAAGTTCGATTATGTATTTAATCTGTTTACCAGCTTTGGCTATTTTGATGATCCGGGAAATGAACAAACCCTGCTCGCAATAAAAGAAGGCCTTAAAAGAGATGGTAAAGTAATTATTGACTTTTTGAATGTAATTCCAGTGGTAAAAGCCTTGCCTGCGCAAGAGGTAATCAGCTTAGATGGGATTGACTTTAACATTCATAAATATTTTGATAACAACAGAATTTACAAGCAAATAAAATTTACGCATGAGGGACAGGAATATTCCTTTTGCGAAGAGGTAAATGCATTACAGTTGAGCGATTTTGAACGATACTTTGAGCATACAGGATTAAAATTAGTATCTGTTTCAGGCGATTATGATGGATCAGCGTTTAATGAACATCAATCAAAAAGATTAATTTTACTCGCTGAAAGAAAATAAGATGTTAGCTCAAAACTCTCTGATTCTGTTTTTAAGTGTACTAGCTGGTGGTGGCTTGTTTTTTTTATTGAAGAAAACACCGCAGCATTTTTTAAAATTAACCTTATCGTTCTCAGGAGCATTTTTATTTTCTATTACTGTTTTGCATCTGATGCCGGAAGTCTACCAGCAAACCGATTATAAAATTGGTGTATGGATTATGATTGGTTTTTTCTTACAGATAGTGCTCGAATTTTTTTCTGAAGGAATTGAACACGGTCACGTTCATGTGCACGATCATCAACATCATTTTCCGTTGGCGATGATGTTAAGCTTGTGCTTACATAGTTTTTTAGAAGCGATGCCTTTATCCTCAGAAAACGATGGTAACAATAATTTATTAATTGGTATTGCGATGCATCATATACCAGTTGCTTTTGCTTTTGTCAGTATGCTGGTTCAATCGGGAGTACAACGCAACAAAGCCTTTCTTTTTCTGGCGCTCTTCGGATTAATGGGTCCGTTGGGAGCTTCAACATCATTTATCCTTGGTGCAGGCATGGTTCCATTCTTAACTGCAATAGCACCTAAAATTATGGCCATTGTCATTGGAATATTTTTACATATCTCTACCACTATTTTATTTGAATCAAGTTCTAACCATCGATTCAACTTTATGAAAATGGTTGTGATAGTAATTGGTGGATTAGCAGGAATATTACTGAGCTGATTTCTTTTTTACAAGGATATTTCCTCGAAGAGAAGACAACGACATTTTATCTTCTTCTTTATCATACTTTACAGAGATACCATCGAGAAGAATTAAATAATCATAATTTTCGCTAGAAGCATTTATCTTCATATAGTCCTTATCAACATTAATAGAACTTGCTTCGTACTTAACTTTTATATTCATAAAAGTATTTCTTAACTGCACAGTATCATTTTCTGATTTATCTACATTGATGGCAAAGGCGAAATCATTTTCCAGATACTTGACTGTATATGGAATTGATTCGATTAAACCATTATCGATGTAAGAACTTGTTTGCGGATAAATAGAAAGAGGTAACATGTAATCGTAGCCAGCTATTGTCATACCTTCTGTGCGTGCACACGAAAAATCATATTCATCTTCCGTATCATCGATTCCTGTAATTTCAATCCCGCTCTCAAGTCCGATTAATGCTAATACAATATCGGTTTTATTTACATATTCATTCTTCTTTGCGGTGGTTGACTTTAATAAATCCTGAGAAAATAAATCCTGAATACTTTCTACTCCGTGGACATCAATCATGTAATCAACTATGGAAGCAATTTCTTTTTTATCGTCTTTTCTGATTTCATTTTTTGATTTTACTGCTTTTCCATTCAGCATCATTTTGTTTTTATCCAGAAAATGTTCGAGTCGTTTGTGCTGACTGATTGAGCTAACCTCAAAAGCATTCCATGGACCAAATCCTGAAAGTAATGCAGCGAAAAATAAACTTAATGGAACGAACTTAATATGCTTTCTTCGACTGAATAAAAAATACAAGGCAACGATGAATAACCAGAGCGCAAGAATGATTAAGAAGTATCTGTTTTCTGTTACTCCATATTCCATCACTCTTCGACCAATTGCAAGAATCAATAAAATGATGAGCGGAAACATTGCAAGAAAAAATCGTTTTGCAAACGTGCGAATCCACGTATGCTCTGCATCATCACGCAAAGGCCATACGAGTAATAAGGCTAATATTCCGAGTGTGGAAAAACCAATTATCAGATATGAAACAAATCCGCGGGGCCATACAAGTGTAAATAAAATTTTTGCTTCGTAGAAATAAAGGATTATTAGGTAAATAACGACCAGCGGAAGCAAAACATACTGCGTGAAAATTCTTAATCCTTTTGGATACTCTCGTACTTGTTCTAATCCAATGATTCGCGAAGGGACTCCTGAAAGAAAAAACCAGGTATTTAAAACAACCGCAATTGTCACAAACAAATAAACATAAATCTTCTCATCAAAATCAATATTAAACAACGTACGAATAGCTAACAAGGCTACTGATAAACCAATGTATAATACTGCAGAGTATATTGCTGAGGTCAGGTAGCGTATAAATAATGATTTATTATACTGCCAGAAACCATTTACTTCGGTATTCACGAGAAAAGGTGCGAAGGATACTCCTAAGTGGGCAGCAATAACAAGAATAATAAAACGAGCAACAGACTTAACAGTAAAAAAATCAGGTTGTGCAAAAAAGTAATAGACCATTAATGCAACTACCGCAACATTGAGTAAGATCACGGTTGAGTTTCTCATGGTATATCGTTGCGTAAAAACGGCTAATCCAACAAAAGCCACCATACCCAACCATAAAGTCTGCAGCGTATAAAACCATTCAACATTATCTTTCAAATCAAAATTTTCATCAATCATAAAAATGATTAACGCGGCTGAAAGAATTGCGCAAACCAAAGCCATTGGAAATCGACGGAAAGCTTTAGCAGCCTGATGAATGATGAGCTCTACAGAGTAAAATTTCATAATTTAATTTTTTACCAATCGGTTGTATAATCGTCTAAATCGCGACGCTCTTTTTTAGTTGGACGACCTTCGCCTCCTTTAAAATGAAATGATGACTGCGCTAACTGATATAATCTAAATTTCTCTAATTCTGCTTCTGGAGTAATGTCCTCCATAAACTCCTTTACTAACGCCGCCCCTATCCGTCGTTCAACCACCTGAACAACTTTAACAGTTTGCTGCCAAGGACCACGATGTACAACAATCACATCACCAATCTTTACCGTGCGGGAAGCTTTAACTGACTGCTCTGCAATTCTCACTTTACCTTTCTCACAGGCTTCGGCAGATAAGCTTCTTGTTTTAAACAAGCGTACCGACCATAGCCATTTATCTATGCGGACCTTCTCCGTCATGATGAACAGTTATTAATGCTTAGCGTTGTTAGATAAGTATGCAAAAATGGTAGCCTTTTGCTCATCTGTAATTTTTGCTTTCGGCGCCATCCAATTTAAGTTTTTTGTCCACTGTTGCTCGTTGTACTTACCTGGCTTATGTAACTCATGACATTTATTGCAATTGGTTTCATACAAAGATTTACCCTCTGTAATTTTAGCGAGCATAATGGGATCCGTTACAGGAGCTGGAGTTGTAGTGGTAGTTTTAATTTTGGGGCTGCATGCAACAACTACTATCACTAAAACAACAGCAAATGCATATTTCAAACTAAATTTCATATCATTGATTTTTTGCTAATATAATCAGTTATCGGGAATTAAAACGACCACGAATTATTTTGTTATTGTTTAGGTATGAACAGTAAAAGTTGATGAATGTAGTTTAACTACATGATGTATCTCATACAAGCAATGCAGCACACCAAACTATCTTCGTACTTTAAAAGCAACAATTATGAGCAACTTGGTTCTATCGGTAGGAAGTAAATTCCCAGGGTTTAATAAGAAGGCGGTCGTTTCAACAGAGCGCGGCAAAGAATTTTTCGACATCAGTTCAGATCACCTGTTTGAATCAGGCAAATGGACCGTTTTATTCTGGTGGCCAAAAGATTTCACGTATGTATGTCCAACTGAAATTGCCCAATTTGATAAACACAACGACGACTTCAAACAACGTAATACTGTTTTGTTAGGTGCCTCCACCGACTCTGAGTATGTGCATCTAGCATGGAGATTACATCATGAAGATTTAAAAAATTTATCTTTCCCAATGATTGCCGATACTTCTAAATCGTTGGCAGAGGAACTTGGTATTTTGGAAGCCAATGAAAAAATTGCTTACCGCACTACTTACATCATCGACCCTCAAGGAATTATTCGCTGGTTATCGGTGTATGATTTATCCGTAGGTCGTAATGTAAACGAAGTAATTCGTGTACTAGATGCTTTACAAACTGACGAGCTAACACCTTGCGGTTGGAAAAAGGGCGAAGCTACTTTATCTGTATAGTAAATATCAAAAATTCGTGTCCCGAGCTTTAGCCTCGGGAAAGAAGGATGAGGCGACGTTATCAGGTTAAATTAAAATTTCTACAATCAATCCTTCACGCAACGCACAGACAAACCATCTTCAAGACCAAAACCCATAAAATTTGTTACCGTACTATCGTTATGGTAAAGAGTTATTCCAAAAATGTCTGGATAATAAAAGTCAGATGAACTCCACCAATAACCATTAGTTCCAAAAAAAACATACGTCCCTAATCCATATCGCATTCCTCCAGGAAGTCCTGTAAAACCACTAATATTAGTAGCACCCAAGTTTGGACTTTGCCAATGAGTCAACCCAATTTCTTTCATTCCTCCCCCTGCACTAAAACTTGGTATTCCAGATATTGAATCAACATCAACATCTAGTGTTTTAACTAGGTCAATCCACTCTGAATTTTCAGGTACATGCCAACCTGTTGGACAAAGTCCCCGAGGATCAGCTACCGCATAAAAATTGTATAATTTACCATATACTGATGTATTCGAAGAATTACCATTAACATCCGTACAGGCACCTGCATTATTATTTTGCCACAAAACAGAATCTGCAAGATAAGGTATTATAGCTCCGTTCCTATAGTGAGTTGTTTTTAAATTCTCTTGCATCCATTCTTGACTGCCTATAATTACAGTTTGATATATATTGCCATCAATATCTGTCACTGTTCCTCCGCTTGGATTACAGACAATTATGTTACCTATATTTTGATTCCCCCCTGTGAGTGTTACATTTTGCAATTGCCCACTTACCCACGGATTTGTACCGTAGCTTGCTACATTTAAACTAGAGCCACAAGCAGTGTAATTAAAATTACCATTATTGGTATAAACTATTTTATTATCAATAATCAAATAACTATTAGTGAGCGGTTGATTGTTACAGCCTACTATTGTTCCTGATAATAATGTTTGATTAGGCGAACTCACGGAAATATCTGATATACTCGTATTAGAACTCAAAGCTGGCAATGTAGCTGTATAAACTAATCCGCTACCACCTCCGTTGCAACTTAGGCTTACTGATATCGTCAAATTTTCTCCATTTGGTACAAGTCCGTTATAAATTCCTTGACTATTGGTTTGATCGCTTGCTGAACCAAAAGCAGCACTTGTTATTGTTACAGTTGCATTTTGCAGTGGTTGTTGAGTTTGATTATTTAATATTTTCCCGTTGATGTACACGAAATTGCTTGGCACATCGCAATTCCAGAATGAAAAATGACTTACTTGCCCTACATATTCATTGTTTACTAAATTGGCTACGCCCTCTTTCTTCCAATAACCATTTGTTTCATCCAACGACCATAAATCAATGCTCGATGGTGCACTTGCTAACATTACTGCTGGAATTGTAAATTTCAAAGTAGCCGTTTGACCGCTTGCAATTTGCAATAACTGACCATTATTATCTGTTAATTCTACTCCTAACATTCCGTAAGATGTCAAACCAGAAACAGTATTGTTGTCAACACCTACTAAACTTCCTGGCATCGCATCGTTGAAAGTGGCACTCGTTGGATCGAAGTGTTTAATGGCTACGTTAACATTTCCTGTATAAGCGGAATTGTTTAATGTAACTCCATTAGCTGGAAGTGTAACACTACCATTTTGTATGCTAACTGTCCCGCCAGTTAAACTATTAATTGTTCCATCTACAGACTTTTTCAACAATTGAATTTGTAATTCATTCCCTCCCGTTTTAGGCACAAAACTGCGAACACCTTTGAAGTATCCTGCTTTCTCTACGGTAACGCAACCTAGTTTTTGATTTGCAGCAATGTTATTTAGAATAAAAACTCCATTAACATCCGTAGTAACATTCACACTTCCACTCTTCACTAATGCACCTGAAATGGCTGTTCCATTTACATCATACACTTTTCCTTTTACAGTTACTGATACTGTGCTGCCAAATAAACTACTGGATGTACTTGTGCTGTTCGGATCTATGTCTTCGTCCTTTTTACAAGCGTTGATGGTGAGTATTACAAGTGACAAACTCACAACAATCAGTTTAAAATAGTTCTTCATGTTTGTTAGGTATTAGGGGTGTTGTTTGGCTTTTGAAAATATTGATATATTAAAGATAGAAATAAGTATTAAACAAACAACTAACTCTTTAACTATTGCTGTTTCTAAATCAGATTTGCAACTCCAGCAGTTTTTAGAAATGGTTCCTGAGAATAACATTTCAGTCCACCTCTCTAATTTTAATTTTCATTAATCAAATTATAAATCTACCTAGTTTTTAAGAGATAAAAACCCTATCTTTGCAGCCCAAATAAACGGTCATGCTACAAGTTACAAACCTATCGCTTCGCTACGGAAAAAGAGTCCTTTTTGAAGAGGTAAATCTTAAATTCACCCCCGGAAACTGCTACGGTATTATCGGCGCAAATGGTGCTGGGAAATCGACATTTCTGAAAATCCTTTCCGGCGAAATAGATGCTACCACAGGACAAATCTCGATGGGTCCTAACGAGCGTATGAGCGTTTTAAAACAGAATCACTTTGAGTTTGACCAATTACCCGTACTTCAAACCGTGTTAATGGGAAATAAGAAGTTATGGGATATCATGGTGGAGAAAGATGCTGTTTATGCAAAACCAGACTTCTCTGATGAAGATGGAGCGCGTGCTGCAGAATTAGAAACCGTATTTGCTGAAATGGATGGCTGGAATGCAGAGAGCAGTGCTGCCAATTTATTAAGTGAACTTGGTATCAAAGAAAACCTGCATAATAAATTGATGCATGAACTAAACGGTAAAGAGAAAGTCCGCGTTTTACTTGCTCAAGCTTTATTTGGCAACCCAGATATTTTATTACTCGATGAGCCTACCAACGACTTAGACGTTGAAACGATTACATGGTTGGAAGACTTCTTAGCCGATTTTCAAAATACGGTGATTGTGGTTTCCCATGATCGACATTTCCTGGATTCTGTATGTACGCATATTGCCGATATTGATTTTGCAAAAATTCAATTATACACAGGTAACTATACTTTCTGGTATGAGTCGAGTCAGTTAGCATTGCGCCAGCGCAGCGACCAAAATAAAAAGGTTGAAGATAAGCGCAAGGAGTTACAGGATTTCATTGAGCGTTTCAGTGCGAATGCATCGAAATCACGACAAGCAACGAGTCGTAAAAAGTTATTAGAAAAATTAGTGGTGGATGATATTCAACCATCCAACAGAAAATACCCAGGTATTATTTTTAAAGCTGAGCGCGATTGCGGAGATCAGATTTTACATGTAGAAGGATTGAAAAAATCAGCGCCCGATGGAACGAATTTGTTTTCTGATATCACCTTCACGATGGTGAAAGGCGATAAAGTAGCTTTCTTGTCACGTGAGCCATTAGCTGTTTCTTCATTCCTGAATATTGTGATGGGAGAAGATAATGCAGAAGCAGGCGAATACAATTGGGGAAGTACGATTACCCGTTCATTTTTACCAAATGAGAATTCGAAATTCTTTACTGGAGAATACAATCTGGTAGATTGGCTACGTCAGTTTTCAGCTGATAAATCAGAAACGTATATCCGTGGATTCTTAGGTAAAATGTTATTCTCAGGAGAAGAAGTAATGAAAAGATCGAATGTATTGAGCGGAGGAGAAAAAGTACGATGTATGATTTCAAGAATGATGTTAACGAATGCGAATTGCTTAGTTTTGGATGAGCCTACGAATCACTTAGACTTAGAATCTATCACGGCATTTAATGATGCATTAAAAGACTGGAAACACGTAGCATTATTCACTTCTCATGATCATACGTTTGTAGAAAGTGTTGCCAATAGAATTATTGAATTAACTCCTTCGGGAATTATTGATAAGCGCATGACTTACGATGAATATCTTGCAGATGAAAACATCAAAGCAGTACGACAATCGATGTATCCTGAATTAATCAACGCATAAAACCTAACCCAGACCAATAACAGTCTGGGTTTTTTAATTACTATATTTACGAAAATTATTTTTTTATGAATCCCTGGCACGACGTACACTTTGGAGATAAGGCTCCTGAAATTGTAAAGGCAATTATCGAAATCCCGAAGGGAAGTAAAGGAAAATACGAGATTGACAAAGAGAGTGGTTTGATAAAACTAGACCGTGCTTTATTTTCTGCAGTGCACTACCCTGCTAACTATGGATTTATTCCTAAGACGTATGCTGATGATAAAGACCCGTTGGATATACTCGTAATTACTTCACTTGAATTACCGCATTTATGTATTGTAGAAGCGAAAGTTATTGGTGTGATGCGCATGGTTGATCAAGGTGAGATGGATGATAAAATCATTGCTGTTGCATTGAATGATGAATCGGTTAATTACATTAGTGACATTTCGGAATTACCTCCTCATACCACTATTGAGATGAGAAGATTTTTTGAAGATTATAAACTTTTAGAGAAGAAAAAAGTTGTAGTAGAAGAGTTTTTAAATAAAGAAAAAGCATTTGGAATTATCAATGATGCTATTCCACTTTACAAGAATACTTTTTAATTAAAATGACATCGAATACGCAATACGATTACATTTTTGCAGGTGGTGGTGCAGCTGCGTTGAGTCTGCTTGTTCGTATGCAGAAAGAAGGTTTGTTGCGAGATAAAAAAGTATTGGTCATTGATAA
>CANGJU010000067.1 GCA_947453935.1 Bacteroidota bacterium
ATAGGTGCCTGATACAAATACCCATTCGATTCCCATATATGCGAATTCGTATGTTGACCTGAACCAACAATGTATTTTACTTTTTCCTTGCGTTGATAAACAGTATCAGTGCCTTCAAGTCGATATTCTAAAAAATAAAGCGAATCGTTTTCCCAGAAAGGTGTATAAGATAAATTTTTATATTGATCGTGAACAACAGGATGGTTCGAAAAATCAGCAGATGACTTTTGCTTTGTTGCTGCATCGAACGACAAACCCATTCCCGTATGAATAAACGTAGCATGTATGCCTGTATGACATCCTTTGCAGGTTTCCATACCTACATACTTTACCGTATCAGAAAGATTAGCGTAAGTAGTTCTTTTATAAGGATCGTCTACATTATTCTTTTCTGAAGAACAAAACCAATTAAATAAGCAGGCACCTGCAACAAGCACCATTAATCCCAGCTTAATTAATTGTATTCTGCGCATAACTTAAATAGAAGACGAAATAATTTGCATCATCACTACATCGTGCCAACGACTATTATACAAAACCCAGTCTTTAAGAATACCACATTTCTCAAAGCCTGCACGCTCAAACAATTTAACACTAGCCACATTCGACAATTCGATATGACAATAAATTTGATGAATGTTGATAGTGTTAAACGCATGTTGTACGAATAGGTCTAGTGCCTCACGGGCATAACCTTTTCTACGCTCTTCGTAATCACCAATAAGAATTCCGATACCAGCCTTTCTATTCAAAGGATCAAACTCAAACAAATCAACAAAGCCAATTGTTTTACCTCGATGACGTTCCGATTCAGAAGTCATTTCAATTGCTAATCGTAATTGCTTAGAAGAAAAAATATCCTGCGTAGCATTCTCATAAAACTGCTCAATAGTAAATTTGCTATATGGACTAACGGTACCACTAACCGCCCAGTTCTCTGGGTCATTTTCATAGATCATCATCAGATCAACATCCGACGGTTCCATAGCGCGTAACAAAATAGATGTACCTCTTATCATAGTTCTATTGTTCCTTCAAAAGATTTAATAGCTGGACCGGATAAAACAACGTTCGTAAATTGATTTTCATTACAATCAAATGAAACTGAAAGCTCACCACCCATTGCTTTAACAGTAACTGTTGTTGATTTAATTAAACCGAGATGATATGCAGCAATAGCTGCTGCAGTTACACCTGTACCGCAA
Source organism: Bacteroidota bacterium (assembly GCA_947453935.1). Lineage (GTDB taxonomy): Bacteria > Bacteroidota > Bacteroidia > AKYH767-A > OLB10 > CAINEC01. Next base: position 1,206 of record CANGJU010000067.1, read on the forward strand.
CTCAATGTTTCATTTTCAACTCCTCGTTCATAGGTACGTATAGTCAATCGTTCACCATCAACGGTTACAAAATTCACATTGATACCTTCCATTTTATAATTATCGTTGTATCGAATTTCTCTTCCCGACTTAAAAACATCCATAACTAAAACATCATTAACAAACGATACATAATGAGGAGAACCTGTATTTAATTCGCAAGTAGCATTATCAATTTTAATCAGCTCATTAACTTCGCTCATTTCAAGCGAAACAATTCCGTTATTATCAATGCTTGCTTCGTGTACACCATCGTATGCAAGAAACATTGCGTGTTCATCAATAAAATCAATATCCTGCGCAAACTTTACGATACAACGTCCGCCGTTCCCGCACATCGATCCAAGATTACCATCTGCGTTAAAATACTTCATTTCAAAATCGTACTTATTCGATTTCTCCAATAGCATCAAACCATCTGCGCCAATACCAAACTTACGATCACATAGATGTGCAATTTGATCTTTTGTCAAATTTACAACACCCTTAAAATTATCAATTATGACAAAGTCGTTTCCTGTGCCTTGATACTTATAAAATTTTAATTGCATGCTATAAATTTATTTAAAACGAACCTATCATTTTCATTGGCTAAAATAATCAAAAAAACTGGCCTTGTTAAACGATTGTTAAAGTTAAAAATCAAACAAAATTCAAATATAATTTTGAGCAAAAATTTCGTTATACCTTCAAATAAAACAGAAACAGCTATGAATTCTTTAAAAAATTATGCGATTGTATTCATTGTTGCAGCAGCAGGCAGCATTGCAGGTGCAAGTATTTTAAGCACTACATCGAATGGTAATTCTTTATTTGTAAAAAGACATCAGGTACAATCACCCGTTAAAACGGTCAATTACGAAGCAACCATTCCCGGCAATCTCGATTTCACAGAGGCAGCAGAACATACAGTATCAACTGTAGTGCACGTGAAAACAACCTATCAAAATCAAAATAACTTTCAGTCCTTTGATCCATTTCAATTTTTCTGGGGACAGCCAATGCCACAACAACAACAGCAACAACAAGCCACTGGGTCGGGAGTGATTTTATCAGACGATGGTTATATCGTTACTAATAATCATGTAGTTGAAGAAGCGAACGAAGTGGAGGTAACACTAGACGATAAAAGAACTTATAAAGCAGAGGTGATAGGTACCGATCCATCAACAGATTTAGCACTTTTAAAAATTAATGAGAAGGGATTGAATTATGCTATTTATGGCAACTCTGATGATGTAAAAGTCGGCGAATGGGTGTTAGCAGTTGGTAATCCTTTTAATTTAACTTCAACAGTAACAGCAGGAATTGTAAGTGCGAAAGCAAGGAATATTCATATCCTACCCAATCAGAAATTTCCAATAGAATCATTTATACAAACTGATGCAGCAGTAAACCCTGGTAATAGCGGTGGTGCCTTAGTAAATACAAAAGGCGAACTTGTAGGAATTAATGCTGCCATTGCATCGAATACTGGTTCTTATTCAGGATACTCATTTGCTATACCTGTTACGATTGTGAAAAAAGTAGTGGATGATTTACTTGAATTCGGAAAAGTACAAAGAGGATTCATTGGTGTAAGTATTAAAGATATTGATGCTGATTTTGCCAAAGAAAAATCTATTAAAAAACTGGATGGTGTTTATGTTGACGGACTAACCGACGGAGGTGCTGCACAAAATGCAGGAATTAAAATTGGCGATGTAATTACAAAAATAAATGGAGTTATTATTAAAACCTCTCCAGCGTTACAAGAACAAGTTGGAAGATTTAGACCGGGCGATAAAATCAGTGTTACCGTATTGAGGAATGATGCAGAAAAAGTTATTGAAGTTGTACTAAAAAACAAGGATGGCAATACCGCAATGGTTAAAAATGAAATTGGAAATGCGCTAGGTGCAACATTAGAAAATGCAGGTGATGATGAGTTGTCAAAATTAGGTATTAATGCAGGCGTAAAGATTAAAGAACTTCAGACAGGTAAATTAAAATCATCTGGTGTTCGCGAAGGATTTATCATTACATCAATTGATAATACACCAATGAAATCAACGTCCGATGTAATGAATTATCTGAAGGATAAAAAAGGTGGTGTTTTGATGGAAGGGGTTTACGAGAATGGTATGAAAGCATATTACGGATTTGGATTATAGTTAAGTCTTCATTTTAGGTTTGTTGGTTAAAAGGGCGGGAGAATTTTCTTCCGCTTTTTTTATTTGTGAGAAATTATTTTAAATTTGTTATATCGGTCCTTTACAATACCGATTCACAGAGCCAACAATTTTCAGTTTAAAATAACACCGACCATGAGACAACTGAAAATTACCAAATCGATTACCAACAGAGACAGTGCATCTCTTGAAAAATATTTAGCTGATATCGCGAAGGAGGAATTGATTTCTCCTGATGAAGAAATTTCATTAGCAAAGAAAATTCGTGAAGGCGATGAAGTTGCATTAGATCGATTAACAAGAGCTAATTTGCGATTTGTAGTATCTGTTGCGAAGCAATATCAGAATCAAGGTCTCACTCTACCCGATTTAATTAATGAAGGAAACTTAGGCCTAATTAAAGCGGCTAAACGATTTGACGAAACTAGAGGATTTAAATTTATTTCCTACGCTGTTTGGTGGATTCGGCAAAGTATCATGCAGTCTATTTCTGAGCATGCTCGAATTGTGAGGTTACCTGTGAACCAGCTTGGTTCATTAACACGCATTAACAAAGCATTTACTAAACTGGAACAAGAGTTCGAACGTGAACCATCATTAGAAGAACTAGCTGCTATTACCGAACTTACCGTTGATAAAATTTCTGATGCGTTCAGAATTTCCACGCGACAAGTAAGCGTTGATGCACCGTTGTTAAACGGAGAAGATAATTCATTGCTAGATGTGATTCAGAATAAAGAAGTCGTGCAGGCTGATACCATGATGATGAATCAAGCCTTAAAAAAAGAAATTGAACGATCGCTTAACGTTTTAGACGAAAAAGAAAAAGATGTGATTTCTTTGTTTTTCGGATTAGAATCAGACGAGGCTTATACATTAGAAGAAATCGGTGAAAAATATGATTTATCCAGAGAGCGTGTACGACAGATTAAAGAAAAAGCACTCAAAAAATTAAGACTTCGAAACAACTCAAAACATTTGAAATCTTTCCTCGGAGAAGAATAAAAAAAGGCTCATCAATGATGAGCCTTTTCAATTTATTGTACTTGTATCTTAATAATACGTCAAACGAATTACATCAGCTAAATACTTAGCAAAACGCAATACCTGGCGACTATAACCATACTCGTTATCATACCAGATATAAAGCACCATTGCTTTTTTATCTTTTGAAATAATTGTTGCAGGACTATCAACAATCGATGCACAAGGATTCCCGATCAAATCGCTAGATACTAACTCATTGCTTTGCATAAATTGAATTTGCTCTACCAATGAACCGTTTAAAGCTGCATCTTTCAAAATATCATTTACCATCTCTTTCGTAACTTCCTTATTTACGGTAAGATTTAAAATAGCCAATGAAACATCTGGTGTTGGTACACGAACTGAATTACCCGTAAGTTTACCATCTAACTGAGGAATTACTTTCGTAACTGCTTTATCAGCACCTGTTTCAGTAATTACCATATTCATCGCAGCTGATCTTCCACGACGATACTTGCTATGATAGTTATCTAATAAGTTTTGATCATTCGTATATGAGTGAATTGTTTCGATATGTCCTCTTTCTATTCCCAATGATTTTTCAATTACTTCTAAAACAGGAACAATTGCATTGGTAGTACATGAAGCTGCGGAGAAAATCTTTTCATCAGCAGCATGATTCTTTTGGTTAACACCGTAAACCACATTAGGAATATCACCTTTACCAGGAGCAGTCAATAAAACTTTATCAACTCCTTTAGCAGATAAATGCTTAGATAAACCAGCACGATCACGTGAAGCACCTGTATTATCAATTAATAAGGCGTTATTAATTCCGTATTTCGTATAATCGATATCTTCAGGATTCTTTGCATCAATCACAAAAATGGTATGACCATTTACGATTAAAGCATTTTTTTCTTTGTCTTCGATAACAGTTCCCGGGAATGGTCCATGAACAGAGTCATTACGTAATAACTCAGCACGCTTGGATAAATCGTCTTCAGAACGACTACGAACTACGATCGCTTTTAAACGAAGTTGTTCACCTTTACCAGCCTGAGCAACTAACTCACGAGCAAGAATACGTCCGATACGACCGAAACCATATAACACGATATCACGAGGAACTAATTGCTTTTTATCTGCGCCAATAAAATTGACAAGTTTAGTATTTAAAAACTTTTGCAGGTCGTTACCTTCCTTTTCGCCATGCCATTCAAAAGCTAGCTTTCCAATATCGATCTTAGATGGAGCGATATTCATTTCACGAATGACTTTAGCAATTGCGACTGTATCCTTAACATCTATTGGCTTCTTAACGAAATCGTGTGCATACTGATGCAGGTTCATTATCTGACTTGCGCTTCTGTCTACTAACTGATTTCTGAAGATTACTAGCTCAATTGACTTATTGAACCATAAATCACCAATAATGTGGATTAACTCAATGGCGGATTTTTCTGATTCAATCCAATCGCCTAATTGACGATCATAATTTTGCATTAGATCAGAATTTGTATTTGTTGCTGACATAATAGATTTTTTTGGGTGTGCAAATTTAGGGATTATCAAATCATTATAAAAGCCTTAAATCAATGAATTTAATGTGTATTAAAAAATAAAAAAGGCCCTGAAAATCAGGACCTTTAAGGGTGAATGAAGGGTCTCGAACCCTCGACCTCCTGAACCACAATCAGGCGCTCTAACCAACTGAGCTACAATCACCGTATCGAGGTGCAAAATTAGAATTTTATTTTTAATTAAACCAAAAAGCTTAAAATAAATTCTAATATCTCATTTTCGATGGTTTTAACTATTGAAGTGCTACATTTGCTTAATGTCGAATAAAACAACTTTATCTGTTAAAGGAATGACTTGCGCGAGTTGTGCCCAAGGTATCGACAGACATTTAGTGAGCAAAGGAATTAAAGGTGTGCATGTTTTTTACGATATTGGCGAGGTTGAATTCGAGACAATTGGTGAACAACAAACTGATTTTGTTATTTCGGAAATAAATAAGCTCGGATACAATGCTTCAGGTTTTAAAGTAAAAAGTCAGTTAGAAAAGAACTATTCACCACTTTATATCAAGACGCTATTAGCACTGATTTTTACTATTCCATTGTGGTTGACCATGGTTTTTAACTTAGCATGGATGCATAGCTTTTTGTTTCAGATTATTCTATCGTCATTTGTTTTAATCATCGGACTACATCATTTCGGCAAAAGTGCATTAGGGTCATTACATCAATTACGTCCGAATATGGATGTATTAATAATGATGGGAGCTCTTACCTCCTATTTATATAGCATATCAGGTTATATTTTAGCAACATCTCATCACGAATGGATGACTTTTAATTTTTTTGAAACAACAGCCTCTATCATCACATTTGTTTTGATAGGAAATTTAATTGAAGAGAAAAGTTTAAAGCGTACAAATACATCAATTGCTGCTCTCATTCAAATGCAACCATCAAAGGCAAGAAGAATAACGAATGCCTACAACAATAATGAAGGATCGATTGAAGTAGAGATTGAATTACTCAATCCCAATGATTTAATTCTAGTTAATTCGGGCGATAAAATTCCTGCAGATGGATTAATTTACGAAGGGTATGGATTAATCGATGCATCAGCACTAACTGGAGAGTCTATTCCAGAATCAAAAACAATAAATGATAAAGTTTTAGCCGGTACAATTTTATTAGAGGGTACATTAAAGTTTATCGTTGAGAAATGCGGGAAAGATACTTCCTTATCGAGCATGATTGATTTAGTTAAGAAATCTACTTTTAAAAAACCTGCCATTCAAAAACTCAGCGATAAAATCAGTTTGATATTTGTCCCTACCGTCATAGGTATTTCTGTAATTACATTTTTTATTAATCATTTTGCCTTTGATATTTCAACTACCAATTCTATGTTAAGAGCAATAGCTGTATTGGTTATCTCTTGTCCTTGTGCCATGGGTTTAGCTATTCCAACAGCAGTGGCGGTAAGCATTGGCAATGCAGCTAAAAAAGGAATACTAATTAAAGGGGGTGATGTGTTCGACAAAGTACAAAAGATAGAGGAAATAGTATTTGACAAAACTGGTACGCTCACAACTGGAAAATTCAAAATTGAAACAATTAATTATACTAACGATAATGCCTTAACCCCAGGAGTACTTTACAGCTTAGAACAATACTCTAGCCATCCGATTTCAAAATCTATACTAGCCTTTTTACAGCATTCTGAACAAAACAAAGCTTCAATTGGATTTCAAAATATTCAGGAAATTAAAGGGAAAGGAATTTATGCAAAGGACAAAGAAGGCAATGATTATTACCTTGGAAGTGGCAAATTTGCACCTATTGAAACAGATTCAAAATACCAGGTCTATTTATTTAAAAATAAAGAATTGCTAGCCTACATCGAATTAAAAGATGAAGTACGTTCAGAGGCAAAAGAAGTAATCGATTGGTTGAAAACACAAAAAATAAAAACCACTTTAATGAGTGGTGATACTCACGATCGATGTGAATCGATTGCAAAAGAATTGGGAATAGATTCTTACTTTGCGCAGCAACTACCTCAGGAAAAAGCGGACTATATCGAACGGCAATCGAAATTGCATTCAGTAGCTATGATTGGTGATGGAGTCAATGATGCCGCTGCGTTAAGCTTGGCGAATTTAAGTTTAGCTATTGGAGATGGAAGCTCAATTGCTATTAGCAGCGGAGAAATAATTTTAATGACTAAAAATCCATTACAAGGAATAAAAAAAATCAAATCGTTATCTATATTTACGAATAAAATTATCAGACAAAATTTATTCTGGGCATTCATTTATAATATTATTGCAATACCATTTGCAGCAACAGGATTATTGCATCCAATGATTGCATCCTTATCGATGGGATTTTCAGATGTAATTGTAATTGGCAATTCATTAAGAATAAAAAACAAATAAGTGCAACGAATACTCAACAAATTAACCATCGCTAATTATCTCCAATTCTTTCAGATTTCGAGGTATGCGGGATTATTTCTTTCAGGAGTTTTATTAGCAAAATGTGATGTTCCTTTACCGATAATTGGACAATATGAATTCATTTTGTTTTTGGGTGGCTTATTAAGTTTCTTTTGGGTTGGAGGTATCTATCAAACATTGCTTTCAAACTACCATAACGAATCAGACAAAAAAGGCCTATTAAGTAAAACGATCAGCACTCTATTTTTCCTAGGAACACTATCTGCATTAATTGCAATTATTTATCTTATTACTACAAAAAATTCCTATAATTTAGATTACCCTACAATCCTATTAATAGGTTTTTATTTATTGCTAAACACCTTAACTTTTTTCAATGAACATTACTATCTGATAAAAGAAAACACTACTAAACTTACGCTTTACGCTATTGGTAATTTTTGTATTCAGGTATTGGCTGTAACAATGGTAATATTAACCATTCCTACGGTAATGAACTTTACAATTGCATTTATTGGAATTGCTCTTTGGAAATCGATTGTGTTATTCTACAATCTAAAATCAGAAAAAATACAATTTCGATTTAAGCCTGACTGGACATTTTTAAAACTATGTAGCCCGTTAATATTAGGATTATTAATTAGCGGATCGGCTGATTATATTGATAGTTTTTTAGTCATTCATTTTTTCGGAAGCGAGTCTTTTGCAATTTTTAAATACGGAGCAAAAGAATTCCCATTATCGTTATTACTTGCTAATTCGCTTAGTCTTGCAATGGTTAGTCAGATAGCAAAGCAAGAAAAAAAGGAAATTGCATTTCAAGAATTAAATCAGCAAAGTTCACGACTGATGAATGTGTTATTTCCGATTACCTGGGTTTTCTTAATAGCAAGTAAGTATTTATATCCGATTATATTTAGCAATGCATTTGAACAAAGCGCGAATATTTTCAACATTTATTTACTTCTAATTATCAGCAGAATGATTTTTCCTCAGTCGGTGGTACTTGCTTTAAACCGTCGCGATATTATTTTAAAAACCGCCTATTGGGAAATTGGAATTAACATCGTTTCAAGTCTGTTTTTGATGTGGAAATTTGGCATTATTGGGATTGCATACGGAACGGTAGTAGCCTTCCTAAGCGAGAAAATGATTTTGGTTTATCGTCTTAAAAAGCTAAATGTTGATTTTCAGAAATATACAAACATAAGTCGTTGGGCCATATTAACATTTTTAACCATTACCCTATACTTTTTTGTTGAAAACTTTCTGTAGGTAAAAAGAGATGATTTTACTTGGTAATAAACGAAAAACTATTAGATTTGTCGGTCGAGGGTATTTACTACTCGAAAAAATAAAAAATTCTTAACAATTAACAATCAATAACAAAAACCATTAACATGAAAAAACTACTACTTTGCGGAATCGCATTAAC
>CANGJU010000068.1 GCA_947453935.1 Bacteroidota bacterium
AGCAGTAAGAGCAAAGGAACGGGTAAGTTAACCTTGACAGGGAACTTGGGTGATGTGATGAAGGAGTCTGCGGTAATAGCAATGGCTTATTTAAAAGCGCATGCCGAAGAGTTGAATCTTGAAGCTGCTGATTTTGATAAATGGGATGTACATATTCACGTTCCTGAAGGTGCAACACCTAAGGATGGTCCATCTGCTGGTATTACCATGCTAACTTCATTGGCCTCTCTGTTTTCACAACGTAAAGTGAAAGCAAAACTGGCGATGACGGGAGAAATTACGCTTCGAGGTAAAGTGCTTCCAGTAGGTGGTATAAAAGAAAAAATTTTAGCTGCTAAGCGTGCGGGTATAAAAGAGATTATCCTAAGCGCAGACAATCAAAAAGACATTCAGGAAATTAAAGAAGATTACACGAAGGATTTGAAGTTTCACTATGTGAATTCGATGACAGAAGTGCTGGATTTAGCGTTGTTGTCGCAGAAAGTGAAGCCTTCTAAAAGCACAAAGAAATAATGAGAAGTCCTGATGTAAAAGTCAGGACTTTTACTTTTTATCACAAGCGCCACAAGTATCGCCCTTTGATCGCTTTCTTAATTGAAGAATAAGAAAGATGGAGGCTGCAATAACAATGGCAAATACTATAATATCTTGGATGTTCATAGCTGAGTACAAATTTCGTAAAACTTATTGTTTTTCACCTATTAAAAAACAATACTTTTGCAAAAGAATTTACAGCTATGATAACTGCAGAGACTCCGTTAGTATTTGATAGAACTAATCTTTCTGATGAGCAACTCATCGATTTGTATAAGGCGCTTTTAAAGCCACGCATGATTGAAGAAAAAATGCTGGTGCTTTTACGTCAGAGTAAACTAGCCAAATGGTTTAGTGGTATTGGACAAGAGGCAATTTCAGTTGGTACTGCAATGGCGCTTGATAAGCAAGAGTATATTTTACCGATGCATCGTAATCTTGGAATCTTTACGGTTCGTGGAATTCCTCTAAATCGTTTGTTCTCTCAGTTCACTGGAAAGCCTTCAGGTTTTACAAAAGGTAGAGATCGTTCTTTTCACATGGGTACGCAAGAGTTTAAAATTGTGGGAATGATTTCACATCTAGGTCCGCAGTTGGGAGTTGCTGATGGCGTAGCATTGGCTAATTTACTTCGTGGAGATAAGAAAGTGACAGCAGTATTTACAGGTGACGGTGCAAGTAGCGAAGGTGATTTTCATGAAAGCATTAACGTAGCCGCCGTTTGGGATCTTCCTGTAATTTTTATAATTGAGAATAACGGTTACGGATTATCTACGCCTAGCAGCGAGCAATTCCGTTGCAAGCAATTTATTGATAAAGCGATTGGATATGGAATAGAAGGTGTGCAGGTTGATGGGAATAATATTTTGGAAGTTTATAAAACCGTTTCTGAATTAGCAGCATCTATGCGCGAAAATCCACGTCCTGTTTTATTGGAGTGTATGACTTTTCGTATGCGCGGACATGAAGAAGCATCAGGAACGAAGTATGTGCCGCAAGAATTATTTGATGTATGGGGAAGAAAAGATCCTATCAAGAACTACGAAAGTTATTTGTTAGAGGAGAAAATAATAGATGCTGATTTTGTAGAGATGGTTAGAGCGGGTATCAAAGAAGAAATAGAAGCTGGATTAGAAATTAGTTTTTCGGAGCCAGATGTAAAAGTTGATACTGCTACTGAATTGGCAGATATGTTTGCGCCAGCAACAAATTCGGTAATCCCTGCCGTTAGTAATAATAAATCTGATAAGCGATTTTTAGATGCAATCACAGATGCTATGCGTCAGGCAATGCAACGTCACTCGAATCTTGTTATTATGGGGCAAGATGTGGCCGAGTATGGTGGAGCATTCAAAGCTACTGCAGGATTTGTGGAGGAGTTTGGGAAAGGAAGAGTTCGTAATACACCGCTTTGTGAATCTGCGATTGTAGGTACTGGACTTGGACTTTCTATCAACGGATATAAATCGATTGTAGAAATGCAATTTGCCGATTTTGTTACGTGTGGATTTAATCAGATTGTAAATAATCTGGCTAAGACACATTATCGCTGGGGACAGCATGCAGATGTAGTTGTGCGTATGCCAACAGGAGCGAGTGTAGCAGCAGGTCCGTTTCATTCTCAATCAACGGAAGCATGGTTCTTTCATGTGCCAGGATTAAAAATTGTTTATCCTGCATTTCCTTCGGATGCCAAAGGATTGTTAGCTGCGTCGATAGAAGATCCGAATCCTGTAATGTATTTCGAGCATAAAGCACTTTATAGAAGTATCAATGAAGATGTGTATGATGATTATTACACAATTGAAATCGGTAAAGCAAAGACATTGAGAGAGGGGAATGATTTATCGATAATTACTTATGGACTAGGAGTGCACTGGGCTATTGAAGCATTGCAGTTGCATCCTGAAATTGATGCGGAGATAATTGATTTACGTACCTTGTTACCTTGGGATGAGGAGGCTGTTTTGAATTCAGTTAAGAAGACTGGGAAGGTGATTGTGATGCATGAAGATACTCAAACTGGTGGGATAGGTGGAGAGATAACGGCACGTATAGCCGAAAAGTGTTTCCCGTACCTTGATGCACCTCCGGTACGTATTGGTGCTTTGGATACTCCTGTTCCAATGTCGGCAGCATTAGAGAAAAACTTTTTACCAAAAGATCGATTTATGCAGTTGCTTTGCGAATTGAATGCTTATTGATTCGTTTGTAAAATTGACTTCAGTTTCAGTAATTCGTTTTTGTTTTTATGCGAATAGATTCCGGTGAGAATTGTATTTTTTTCTTTTTCTGTAAGATGCCAGTTTAACGAAATACGATCTTTGGTTTCAGGCATTTGAATTAAGATGTATTCAAATGACAAATCCTTTGTCATGCTTACGTTGCGAATTAACTTATCAGAAATGTAGTCCTGTACCACTAAAAAGTTATCCGATAGATTTTTGATGGGTGAACTTGTTTTTTCGAAGAACGATTTGGCTGAATTGTTTTCTATTTCCAGTATTTTGGGCTTGTCTCTTATTTGAAGTAAAACTACACCACTTGTATTTTCCTGAATCCATTCTTTAAAGCTAAAAATAAATTGCGTAGCGTTTTGTGTTCCGTAATTATCATGCAAGCCTGCGTCTAATACTTCTAATGCAGGTGAGCAAGGTAATGTAGTGGCAGGTGTAATATAGGGGAAAGCGGCATTCATGCGTAATGCAGAACTCATTCTTAGGTTATAAGGTTTCTTATTTTTAAAGTATCGCGTAAATTCGATGCCGTTAGGAAGCTGTTTTAATTCAGGCTGTATATGTGGTGAAGCATTTAATAAATAGCTAACAGGTTGTGCAGATATATGCAATGTTCCTCCTGAATTCAGAATGGTGGGGGAGACAACTAGCATGGGAATCGTGGCTTTCTTTTCTGCATCGATATAATAACTTATAGGATGCGATAGCAAATGTTGTGTGTTTTCATTGAACTGCTTTTCCCAAGCATATGCTCTGTCTTTTGCGTAGGAAGTTCCATCAATTTTAACTTGTGTTGGATTCAGAAAAAGATCTGCAACCACGCCGTTAAAGATGATTGAGTTAAGCATATCGTTTCCTAATGATTGAATCAGTTTTTCATTTCCTGAAAAATTATCTTTCATTAACTGTTCTTTTCTTTTCCAGTATAACTCTCGATAATAGGTTTCGCTAAGCATTCCTCCTGATGAACCAAAGATGATTGCCGTTTGCGGCATTAGGTTTCCGTTGAGTGTACTATCAATTACTTGTAAGCTTTTAAAAGTAAAAAGCATCGAACGTAATCCACCACCACTTGCTTCTAGTATAACAAGTTTCGGTTTGTCTACACCTTTTGCTTCCCAATATTTTTTCCAGTTGGTTAAAATTGTTTTCGTGTTGTTGATGTCATCAGTTACTATTTGCTGATTGTATTGTTCATGCAATTGTTCTTCCGAATAAATTACATCTGCCTTGCTATTATCAATTCCATAAGCAAGCGTTTTTGGTGAGATGTAATCAAACGTAGAAAGATAATTTAATAAAACTACCACTGCAACCATTGCAAAAGTGCCCCACGACTTTAACCAATAACGAATTACGCCAGCAAACATTAAGAGAATGGTAAAGAGTAAAACAACAGATGCGCCAGCGGGTATTTTTAAATACGGACTATCACCAAAAAATCCGAGTGATAAAAAAAGGATAATTAAAACAATTTCAAAAACGGCAGCGTTCACATGATTTTGACGAAAAACTTTTTGAAGCATGTAAGGTTGATAATGTCCTGTTTCACGTACAAGTTTTACTTTATAGAATGAAGAAAGGTAGGTTTCAACACGCCATGCATCACTTCTGTTTTTGTCAAGTTTTGAATAATCACGCATGGGTAATAAGTCATCCTTATCAGCATGCTTTACACCAAACAGTTTGTAGATATCTTGATTAGTAGAATGAAAATATCGAAGTGATAAAAATACAATTACAGCAATGCCTGATAATAAACCAATGATATCAATTGTTATTTCTCCTATTGTTTTTAATTGACTTTCTGATTGAAATTGATAGATGCGTATGCAATAGAGCAGGATGAAAGAAGTTGGAATAATAAAGTTGTTGAGGAAAAATTTTAAGAATGTTCTGGATAGTGTTGCGAGGAAAGGAAATCGAAAACTGTTAATTAAAAACCCTGCAATGTTAAAGGCAACAATAAACATCCCTGTCATCATTCCAACAATAAAGAAAGAAGTAAATCCAACAGATCCTAAATATTCAGGATTTAAAAATAAAAACTGCAATCCGTATTTAGTGCCTACTTTTTCAGTTATAATTCCGAAGAGCAACAACCAAAAAAATAAAAACGATTTGTTTTTCTTGATGTACATCACCATTAACTGAATGGGGAATGAATAAACAAACCTTCTAAGGAATAATGGAGTTGTTTTTTTGTGCAACATCAAATTAAAAATTATCAATCGAAGCTAAACAAAAAATTAATGCATGAAATTTAAATAAAGCCAGATAAAAGGAATTGCAAATAATAAACTATCAAATCGATCTAGAATTCCTCCATGACCTGGGATAATATTGCCCGAGTCTTTTAGTTGATACGTTCTTTTTAAAAGACTTTCAACTAAGTCGCCGAGTGTACCAGTAATAACAATGATGAACGCAATAATCATCCATTCGCTACCTGACAAACTATGGAAGTATATCGATGTAATGTATCCTGCAACAAGCGTTAAAAGTCCACCGCCAATAAATCCTTCCCACGATTTCTTAGGAGAGATTCTTTCAAACAATCTTCTTTTACCCATTGTCATTCCTACAAGATAGGCGAAAGTGTCACTGCTCCATTGTAAAATAAAATAGCCTAAAATAATTTCAGGATTGTAATGTAGTTCAGTAGTTGAAATAAAGTTCAATAATGCAAACGGAATAATCGTATAAAAAATTCCGAAGCATGTCAGTGCGATATTAATGATAGGCTGTTGCTTATTTCGATATAGTTCAGCAAGAGGTATTGTTAAAAAAAGTGCAGCAATAATAGCAATGTATTTGTAAGGCAATGTTCCAAATGCAACCGCCGATAATAAAATGTAAGTTGCAATACCAACAATTCGCCCTGCTACTAAATTAGGTTCTGCTGTTTCGGTTTTTACAATTTTATAAAACTCATCTAATGCGCTTACCGCAATTAATAAAAATAATACACGAAAGGTGATTGCATCATAAAGTATAGCGCCAATTAATATGGATATGAAAACGATTCCAAATAAGGTTCGTTGCCAGAAATTACTCATGCTATTTCATGTTCTTTTAAAAGGTTAATCGCAGCTGCTACATTTTCTTCTGGTACATAAATCTCGATTTCTCCAAAGATATAGCTAGAATCTTTTTTATCGATTGATGTGCACGGAATATTAGCATCGTCGAAAATCGATTTGATGATTTCTGGTTGTTGGATTTGGTTGGTAGAGTAAATTTTTACCCATTGAATGTTATTCATGATTTCTATCGTCAATTAAAAATACATATAGTTGTTTTGGTCCATGTGCACCTGTTACGGTTACTCCTCCAATGTCGGCTGTTTTACTTGGACCGGTAATAAGACTTATTGCTGAGGGCATTTTGCCTTGCTTCTTAAAATGTGCGAACATAGTTTTCATATCGGGTACTAACTGCGACGCCTTTACTAAAACGATGTGTACGGGTGCATAAGCAGGCACTGAGCGCGTTTGTTGTCGTGATGACAACACAATTGTACCACTTCTGATGATTGCGCATTCGCAGCCTGATACTGCCACATTCATTTCCGCAATATCTTCAACCAAACATGAGTGGGGTAGGTCACATTCGTAAAGTAAATTCGATAAACCTTCTTCAATGCAAACTATGTTCTTCCAGAGATGTTGCATTCCAAGGTCGACTAACCCTGATGCAAATTCAAGTTCGTTTTCTACAAGAAAAAATTTCCCACCTGCCGCGGTTAATTGATTTCCAAATTCAACAATAGGATCTTCTGTGCTTTCAGCGAATACACTCGTTTCAATTTCCAACTGTGGAAAAGGATTCGGCGACTTCGATAAAAGAGAAGCGCGAATTTTTTTTAATACCTTTTCTTTTGTTGTACTATCTTCCATTTCTGCAATTATGCAATTGGATTGTTGTTTTCAGAAGTTGTAGCATTCTCTGCTTCAACAGGAGCAGGAGTAGGAGCAGGAGTTACGATTGTAGCTGGAGTGCTATCTTCTTCTTTATCCCACTTTCTCTTACCAAAAATATTTTCTAAGTCTTCGCGGAAGATTACTTCTTTATCCAATAATGTTTCAGCAAGCTTATCTAATGCAGGACGATTCTCTGTTAAAAGTTTAACCGTTTTAACATAAGCCTCATCAATCATTTTCTTTACTTCATTGTCGATTAACTCAGCAGTTTTTTCACTGTATGGTTTTGTCATTGAATAATCATTACCACCCTGCGAATCGTAATACGAAATATTTCCAAGTTTATCGTTTAATCCGAAGATAGAAACTGAAGCATAAGCCTGCTTCGTTACTTTTTCTAAATCACTTAATGCACCTGTAGAAATTTTCCCGAATGCTACTTGCTCTGCTGCACGTCCACCTAAGGCTGCACACATTTCATCTAATATTTGTTCTGTTGTGGTTAACTGACGTTCTTCTGGTAAATACCACGCGGCTCCCAATGAATTCCCTCTCGGTACAATGGTGACTTTAACTAGCGGTGCAGTGTGTTGTAATAACCAGCTCACAGCAGCATGTCCTGATTCGTGATAGGCAATTACTTTTTTCTCTTCTGCAGAAATGATTTTATTTTTCTTTTCTAATCCTCCAACAATTCTATCCACTGCATCTAAGAAATCCTGGCGACCAATAGCAGTTTTATTTCTTCGTGCTGCAATCAAAGCTGCTTCATTACATAAGTTTGCAATATCAGCACCTGAGAAACCAGGAGTTTGTTTTGCGAGAAAATCTAAATCTAATCCTTGCTCTAATTTCAATGGCTTCGAATGAACTTTGAAAATTTCTTTTCTTCCGTTTAAATCAGGAAGCTCAACATAAATCTGGCGATCGAAACGACCTGGACGAAGTAAGGCACGATCTAAAATATCTGCACGGTTAGTAGCTGCAAGAATAATTACTCCTGAATTACTTCCAAAGCCATCCATCTCAGTCAATAATTGATTCAACGTAGATTCACGCTCATCGTTTGCACTGAATGATGGTTGTTTACCACGAGCACGACCAATTGCATCAATCTCATCAATGAAAATAATACTTGGTGCTTTTTCTTTTGCCTGGCGGAATAAATCACGCACACGTGATGCTCCAACACCTACAAACATCTCAACGAAATCAGATCCTGATAAGGAGAAGAATGGAACTTGTGCTTCACCAGCAACCGCTTTTGCCAATAATGTTTTACCTGTTCCCGGAGGGCCCACTAATAATGCACCTCTCGGAATTTTACCTCCTAGCTGTGTATATTTTTTCGGATTCTTTAAGAAGTCAACAATCTCCATGACTTCCACTTTCGCTTCTTCTAATCCTGCAACATCGTTGAACGTAATTTTTACTTGTAGGTCTTTATCAAACAAGGTAGCTTTCGATTTTCCTATATTAAAAATCTGACTACCACCTGCGCCGCCTGAATTCATACGACGAATAAAATAGATTGTAAGAATTAGAATTGAGATAGGGAAGATCCATGTAGCAATTGTATCACCAATGCTATGAACATTGTTTTCGTAAAAAACATTTATTCTACTTTCTTGCGGAATATCTTTTTGGTAAGTACTTAACTCTTCTTCAAATGCACCAAGGTCGCCAATGGTGAATGTGTATTGCGGACCTTCGCTCGTATTTTTACCAATTGATTTGTTTGAAACATTTTGGAAAGCTGGCTTCGATAAAGAATCCTTCTTGATATAAACCTCAATCGCTTCTTTATTGATGACTTTGATTTTTTCTACATCACCGGCTTTTACCCATGAATAGAATTTATTTCGAGATGTTTCTTTTGGATGATTTCCAAAATCAAACATGCTGATGCCAAGAATTACTACCAGCAATGCTACGTAGAGCCAGTAAAAATTAAATGTAAATTTTGGTCCTTTTGGTTTATTCGGGAAATTAGGAGGGGTATTGTTCTTTTTCTCCTCGTTCGGTTTTTGTTCTGACATATTTTTTTCTTTCAATTAGCCCCTTCGTTATCGGAAATGGTGCTTCCTTATTTTAACAATTAAAAACTTTTAAAGTTAATCTTTTATTTCTTCAATTTCAGCATCAGCCCAAAGTCTTTCAATTCCGTAGAAATCGCGGTAATCATTTTGAAAAATATGAACAACCACATTGATGTAATCTAACAGAATCCAATGCGCATGCTGGCGTCCTTCTACATGTGCAGGCGTTTCACCTGTTTCTTTTTCTACTGTTTCATCAACCGAGCGGTATAAACCTTCTACTTGTGTTGAAGAGTCGCCATGACAAACAATAAACTTATCGGCTACTGCTCCACTGATTCCTTTCAGGTTTAAAACAACAATATTCTTTGCTTTCTTCTCTTGCAATCCTAAAATAATTGCTTCGCTTAGTAAATCTTTTGTCTTTGTTTTTACTGCTTTTGCAACGCGCGCTGTTTTTGCCATTCAGGTTTATTAAATTTGTCGTACAAAAATAAACAAAATCATCTCTTATTATGCGCTTATTTCCTCTGATTTTAGTGGATTCTACAAATACTTACGCACATCAATTGATTAGCGAGGGATTAAGTGAAGATGCATTAGTTTATTGCAGCGAGCAAACCGCGGGAAGAGGGCAACGAGGAAATACTTGGGTTAGCAAAGCTGGCGATGGCATTTACTGCTCATTTGTGCTGTTTCATAAGAACGCTTTTGTGCGCGACCAGTTTGTATTTAATATGTTAATTGCTGTTGCTGTTGGAAGTTATTTAGCTTCAAAAGGAATTAAAAATACAAAAATCAAATGGCCTAACGATCTGCTGGTTGGTCAGAAGAAAATAGCAGGATTGCTGATTGAAAATAGTCTGAAAGGGGAGAAGATCTCTGTAAGTATTGTAGGCATAGGATTAAATCTGAATCAGCTTTGGCCAGATGATAATTTTGAAACTCCATCGACTTCGTTGAAGATGATTACCGAAGAGGATTACAACTATGAAACAGAGGTTTTGCGTTTAGCAGAGCATATCAAAAAGTACCTCGATTATTTTAAAG
>CANGJU010000069.1 GCA_947453935.1 Bacteroidota bacterium
ACTCCTTCAGCAGTTGTATAAGTACTTCCTGGTTTCGTTACTATATAACCGTTAGTATCTAAGTCTAACGCACCTTTGAAAATTTGAGTATTAGGTTCGTGTCCAATAGCAACAAAAAATCCAGTAATCGCAATTTCTTTTTCTTCACCCGTCTGATTATTTTTTACTCGAACACCTGATACTGATTGTTCTCCTAAAAGTTCAACTGTTTCGTGGTGATATAATATTTCAATATTCGGTGTGTTCTCAACACGATGGATCATTGCTTTACTTGCTCTCATCTCTCCCTTACGAACCAACATTGTTACTTTGCTACATAATTTAGCTAAGTATGAAGCTTCCTCTGCTGCTGTATCTCCAGCTCCTACAATTGCAACTTCTTGTCCTCTGAAAAAGAAACCATCGCAAACTGCACAAGCACTAACACCGAATCCGTTTAATCTTTTTTCTGAATCAAGTCCTAACCACTTTGCGCTCGCACCTGTTGCAATAATTACAGCATCCGCTTCAATCGTATGTTTTTCATCAACAATAACTTTTTTCGGATGTCCGCTAAAGTCAACAGATGTTGCATAACCAAAACGAATATCGGCACCAAAACGCTTCGCTTGTTTTTCAAAATCGATCATCATTTCCGGTCCTTGAACGCCTTCTGGATAACCAGGATAATTTTCAACTTCTGTTGTGATTGTTAATTGTCCGCCTGGTTGTAATCCTTGATATAAAACTGGTTTTAAGTCAGCACGTGCTGCATAAATTGCAGCAGTATATCCCGCAGGACCAGAACCTATAATTAATAATTTTACTTTTTCAGTTGTGTTTGACATATGACTATAAACTAATTTTGAATACTAATTTCAAGTACTGAGATTACTTAAAATTATTTATGCTTGTAATGTTTGATGTTAGTCCTTTAATAGAGTTTCAATAATGTTCTCTACAGATACTCCTTCTGCTTCTGCTTTGAAATTTTTCACAATGCGATGGCGAAGAATAGCTGGTGCGATTGCTTTTACATCTTCAATATCCGGAGAGTATTTGCCATTTAACACAGCATGACATTTTGCACCAACAACTAAAAATTGTGATGCTCTTGGACCAGCACCCCAGCTTAAATATTCGTTAGTGATACTCGCAGCCATGTCTGTATTCGGACGAGTTTTGGCTGTTAATCTTACTGCGTATTCCAATACATTATCAGGTACAGGAATGCGTCTGATTAATTGTTGATAGTATAAAATTTCTTCAGCACCTAAAATGTTTTTTAACTCAGGATTATAATTACCAGTTGTGTTTTTTACAACCATAATTTCTTCTTGAAGAGTAGGGTAGTCTAACGTTACATTAAACATGAAACGATCTAACTGCGCTTCTGGAAGAGGGTAAGTTCCTTCTTGTTCAATCGGATTTTGTGTTGCTAATACAAAGAATGGAGAAGGCAATTCATATCGCTTTCCAGCTGCAGTTACAGCTCTTTCTTGCATGGCTTCTAATAAAGCCGATTGTGTTTTAGGAGGTGTACGGTTTATTTCATCCGCAAGAATGATATTTGAGAACAACGGTCCCTTCACAAATTTGAATTGTCGGTGCTCATCTAATATTTCTGTTCCGATTATATCACTTGGCATTAAGTCGGGAGTAAACTGAATTCTGTTATAGCTTAATCCTAATACTCTCGCAATTGTATTTACCAATAATGTTTTTGCTAATCCTGGTACGCCTACTAATAAGCAGTGACCATTACAAAAAATAGAGATTAATGAATCCTGAACAACTTGATCTTGTCCAACAATAACTTTCCCGATTTCAGCTCTTAATTCAGCGTAGGACTGACGTAATGCGTCTACTGCTTCAACATCCGAAGAAAATGATTTCATATATTTAATTTTTATTTTGCTGTAGTTATAATCCAATCTTTTAACGTATCACAATCCTGATATTCATCTGAAATGCGAACATAGGTTGTAGCTACTTTTTTATTTTTCCATGTTTGCAAGGCAGTATTTTGCTTTTCGCTTAATGTTAACTCTTGCAATTTAGGATAATCATCTGTAAGATTCATTTGATGAGGTTCTGATCTGCTCATCAACTTTAAAATGCGATATGCTTGTTTACCATCTCTCGTTGTGATTAAGGTAGCAGATGATACTTCTCCAACAGCCATTTTATCAATAGAGAAAAGCACATTTGGATCAACCTGGTCTGATTCAAATTTAGTTGAACCACTAGCAGGATTAATTACATTTCCACCACTCATTTTTGTTTCTGTATCGTCAGAAAATTTTTCAGCCGCTTCGTTAAACGAAATTTTATTTACACGAATCAAATTCGCAATGCTGTCTGAAAACGACTGTGCACCTACAATATCTTCTGCTTGTGTTACTGCACGCAAAAGAATATGACGAACATTAATCTTTTCACCTCTGCGTTCAATCAGCTGAATAATATGATAGCCAAAAGGCGATTCAATAATTTCTGATATTTCAATATTGTTTTTTAGTTTGAAAGCAGCGGCGCTGAACTCTGGAACAAGGTCGCCTCTGTTTACAAAACCTAATTCGCCACCTTGCTTTGCACTTTCAATATCTTGAGAATAAAGAACTGCAAGGGTAGAAAAGTCTTCGCCACTGATAATTCGATCTCGAATAGATTTTAATTTTTCCTTTGCTTCTTTTTTCTGTGCTTCGCTTACCGGAACATAATGGATAATTTGAGCATATTCCATTTCAGCATTTACATAGGGTAAACTATCCTTCGGTATTTTATTAAAAAATGTTCTTACATCAGACGGCGATGAACTAATCCCCTTTGTAACTTTGCTTTGCATTTGCTGCGCAAGTAATTGCTCTCTGATTAAAGGCTTGAATTCTTCTTTTAATTCCGCCACCGATTTGCCATAGTACTGCTCTAGTTTTTCCACTGAGCCAATTTGCTGAATGAAGTAGGAGAGGTTGCTTTCAATTTTTTGATTTACTTGAGATTCCTCAACATTTAAACTATCAATGTTTGCTTGATGCAATAACAATTTATTAAGTAAAAGCTGATCTAGAATCCGACATTTTAAATCGGCAGCATCAGGAGTTCCTTGTGCAATAAGTTGTGCATATTGCGACTCAACCTCTGATTTTAGGACGATATTGTTTCCAACTACACCTACAATTTGATCAACAATATTTCCAGATGTCTGAGAAAAAGATTGATTGGCAAAAAGTATAATCAGTAATAAGAATAATTTATTTTTTAGGTAATAAAATCTCGACATCTTTTTCTTTTATAGCATTGTTGTAAGCGTCCTTTTCCATTTTAGCTATCAGGTCAAGTTTACGCTTGTTGATTATCAAATTACGTATGTTGTCAGTTTCAAAATTCAGTGGCGATAAGCTTTCTTTTATTTTGAATCCCTTAATATTAATAAAATAAATTGAAGTAGAATCGGTGACTTCAATAAATCGATTGTTTTTTAAATATTGCTCCTTATCATAGGCGCTGATAGGTGCTTTCTTTAGTAAATCATCAAATAATAACCACTCATTTTCATTAAAGTAATAATCGGTTGCATATTGATAACAATAATCTTGTAATTGTTGCTTTTCTTTATCTTTTTCGGATTTATAAAGAATGCGTAATCGATCAATTTTAGGAGCGTTTTTAGGTACTCTTAAGAAAATACACTTTACGATATTATCTTTCAATTGAAAATTTTCTGGATGTTCGTTGTAGTATTTTTCGATTTCTTCTGATGAGATTGTAGTATCTAATTTTTCTCTGATGTATTCGCGTTCGTATGCATAAGCCATCAATGAATTGCGATACTCTTCTAATTGCTCATCAACATTTTTTAATTCTTCATCTAAATTGTCTTCTGCTAGTTTCAATATTACTTGTTTTTGCATCCAATTTTGAATGTAGCTTTGAAGAATCGCAATACTATCTTTTTTTGACGTTCCTGCAGGAATATTTTTTTTTACATCTTCAAGATAAAGTTCTTTATCGTAGGCCTTGGCAAGAATTGTTTTATCAGAAGTACTCTTTTTGTCTTTATTGCATGCACTTAAAAAAAACAAACCGACCACTCCGCAAACAACAGTAAGGTTATTCAGAAAGCGATCGGTGTATTTTAAATTTAATGTCATTATTTCGACCAGATCGTTTGAAGGATATCCTGGTTAATTTTTACTGGATATTTAGTTTTTAATCCGTCCACCCATTCTTTTTCAAGTGCTGATTGATAATCTGAAGTAACTAATCCTTTTGCTTCGTTCAACGATTTTGGCATTGGAGGTAAAACTTTTAAATCGACCACATACCAGTTATTAGAAATGTTAATCGGATTGCTGATTCCTTGAACCCAATTTGTTTTTTCTATTAATTCACTTTCGCTGTGAGAGTATTTAGCTTCTTTCTTCGTGATAGCATTAGGCGTCTTTTTGTTGATAGCGGCCATAATATCATCCATCGATTTTTTACCTTTTACTAATTGCTTTCTAAATTCAGTTGCTGTTGTTTCATTGTTGCACTGGAAAATAGTTGCATTGCAACGCTCGCCCCACATATAATTGTTTTGTGTTTTCTCATGGAATTCTTGTAATCCAATAGTGTCTTTTACAGCTTTCGTCCAAACCATTTTGTCTGTTAAATCAAACAATAAAATTCCATCTCTGTATTCTTTCATTAGGTTTTTAAAGTCAACATATTTGTTGTCTAAACGTGCCTCTTCAAAAGCTAAAACTTCTTCTTGCATCCATTGGTCGTACATACTGTAACCAATTGCTTGCGGACTACTACTTGCACGTTTTGTCTGATGCGTAGAAATATATTTTGCAAAATCCTGAACTGAATAATTTTTAACTGCACCTGTTGAGTCACTTAACGAGAATAAATTGCCATTAAAGTTATCTGCTTTTTTCAAATCCCATTCTCCGCTTGTTAGTGATGTATCAAGTGTATTGATAAATACATCTTTCGATTTAGCTACTTCTTTAAAACGATATTCCATTTTAATTTTATTCACCATACTCAAACGGCTTGTTTCATTTCTGCTATCACGCATTATCATCTGACGAAGTTCTCCTTTCTTTTCATCGAAGCTTGGCATTCCTCTTTTTTCTAAACGCTTGATGATATGCCATCCGTAAGTTGTTTTGACGATAGTTGAAATCTCCCCATCCTTCTGCATAGCAAATGCTGCCTTTTCAAATTCAGGTACCATACGTCCAGTACCAAACCATGGTAAGTCGCCACCTTTCTTTGCAGATGCTTTGTCTTCGCTGTATTTTGTTACAACAGAATCCCAAGGCATACCACTGTTTAACATTGCTTGTGCTTCTTTGATTTTTGCTTCGGCAACTTTGATAATTGAATCATTAGCATCTTTTGGCATTCTCACCATTAAGTGTGCAACGTGAATTTCTCCTTGAGCTGCACGCATATCTAAGGTTTTAATGATATGGTAACCAAAACGAGTTCTTACTGGTAAAGTAACCTGGCCAATCTTGTTGTTGTATGCGGCCGTTTCAAACGGATAAACCATTTGCATTCCTGTAAAATATCCTAAATCGCCACCATTATCTTTTGCAGATGGATCTTCGCTAGAATCACGAGCTACCTTTGAAAAGTCAGCACCTTTTAAAATCATATCGCGAATTTTCATTGCACGATTGTACGCGATAACAGTATCTTTTGGTAGTGCTTCATTGCCGCACTTAATCAAAATATGACTTGCACGTACATCATTTTTCAAACGGTTATAAGCTTCCTGAATTAATTGCTCACTTACGTTTTTATCTGTTAAATATGGTTGCGCCAATTGTTTTCTGTATCCAGCCAATTCAGTTTTGAAGGCTTCACTGGTATCCATTTTCAAAGCTTCCGCCTCTTTAACTTTCAATTTATAGTTGATATATAAATCCAAGTAATCACGTACAGATTTCTCTGTAAATACGGTGTCTTTATTATTCTTTTTGAAAACACGTTCAAACTCCGAACGAGGCACTTGATCTTCGCCTACGATTAATAAAATTGGATCAATAATAGGCTTAGAAGCAACTTCTGGTGCCATCTGGTTTCCTGTCTTCGTAACAGGCCTTCCTGATGGGGCAGGTTTAAAACCTTTTGAATCTGAATTTACTTGAGCAAACGAGCCAGTACTTGCAATTAGAGAAATTAAAATTACTGGTAATACAAACGCTTTTTTCATTCTGTGAAATTATTAATTTTAAGAGTGGACAAATGTAATCAAGTATTGCCTTTTGCAGCCAAGATTAGCATTTTATTTTATGAAAATAGAGTGAAATATAATCACTCCTGTTAATCAAATGTTAAACGGATTTATCGACTATAATTCGGTGCTTCACGAATGATAGATACATCGTGTGGATGACTTTCTTTAATGCCGCTGGATGTGATTTTAATAAACTGCGCAGCTTGTAAATCTTTTACTCCCTTAGCACCGCAATAGCCCATCGAAGCTTTTAATCCACCAACCAATTGATAAATTTCTTCTCCAACTGTTCCTTTGTAGGGTACACGACCTACAATTCCTTCGGGAACAAGCTTTTTGATATCATCTTCTGCATCCTGAAAATAACGATCCTTACTACCTTGCTTCATTGCTTCAATTGATCCCATTCCGCGATAAACCTTGAACTTCCTTCCTTCATAAATCATTGTTTCACCTGGCGATTCTTCTGTTCCTGCTAGTAAAGAACCCACCATTACCGTTGAGGCACCAGCAGCCAATGCTTTTGGAACATCCCCTGTAAAACGAATTCCGCCATCAGCGATAACTGGTACACCCGTTCCTTTAAGAGCATTCGCTACTTCAAGTACAGCCCACAACTGAGGAACACCAACTCCGGCTATCACACGCGTTGTACATATAGAACCAGGACCAATTCCAACTTTAACAGCATCAGCACCTGCTTTCACTAATGCTCGAGCCGCGTCTGCAGTTGCAATGTTTCCCACAACACATTGTAAACCTGGGTAGGTCTTTTTTACCTTTTTTAATGTTTCAAGAACTCCCTTTGAATGTCCATGAGCAGTATCAATAACTACCGCATCAACACCTGCATCCATAAGCGCTTTTACGCGGTCTAGAGTATCCGCAGTAACACCTACAGCAGCAGCAACACGTAACCGTCCAAATTCATCTTTGCAAGAGTTAGGTCTCGACTTAAATTTGATAATATCTTTATAGGTAATTAACCCAATTAACTTACCTGTCTTATCAACTACGGGTAGTTTCTCAATTTTATGTTCTTGTAAAATCAATTCTGCTTTTTGAAGCGAAGTTGCTCCTTTCGCAACAATTAAGTTTTCGGATGTCATTACCTGACTAACTCTCTTTTTCGCATCTTTTTCAAAGCGTAAATCGCGGTTAGTTAAAATACCTACTAATTTATTTTGCTTATTGATAATAGGAATACCACCAATTTTATTTTCACGCATTATTTTTAATGCATCACCGATGGTCGCATTTTCTTCTAAAGTCACAGGGTCCTGAATCATTCCGCTTTCGCTTCGTTTTACTTTACGGACTTCAGCTGCTTGCTGCTCGATGCTCATGTTTTTATGTAACACGCCAATACCGCCTTCTTGTGCCATTGCAATTGCCATAGCCGATTCCGTTACGGTATCCATTGCAGCAGAGATAATAGGGATATTAATCGGTATTTTACGAGTGAAAAGACTAGTAGTGTTCGTGTCTCTCGGCATTACTTCCGAATAGGCTGGCACTAATAAAACATCATCGTAGGTCAGGCCTTCGCCAATAAATTTAGGGGTGTTCTTTTTCATAAAGAATTGAAAGGGTTTATTGGCGAGCAAAGATAATAAAAAAAGGCCACCTGGGGAGGTGACCTTTTACACGCATTGACCGGAAATTACCGTAACAGTGTTACGGACCCGTTCTTTTCGATCTCCTGACCATTCGTTCCGAAGATACGAACGTTGTACACATAAGTGCCCTCAGGAGCGAGTGTTCCATCGAACATCCCGTCCCAACCCTCTTCAGGGTTATGAGTCTCGAATACTTTCTGTCCCCATCGGTTAAACACGATGAAGAAATAATTTTTTGCATCTACATAAATGAAGCTTGGCTTGAATAACCCGTTCTTTCCACCTGGAGTAAATCCAGTTGGAACATAAACTTTTGGTTCTTGTACTAGGCAAATTTCATTCGATGAGCTGGTATCTGTAAATCCATAAATATTTCCGCCACCTTCATAAGCTTCTATACGGTAGCAAAAACGACCAGTGGTTTGATACAAGGAAGCAACATCATCAATATAACCTTGCTGACCGAATGGTAATACTGCGCAAGGGGCAGGTTGCCATGTGTCATCAATTTTTCTGAATAAATTATAGTTGCTTACGCCACCTGACCATTCTTCATAATCGTTATACTTAAGATTGTTTGTTAAATTTTGTTCAGCTATACCACTTAGTAAAATTGTTCTTCCTAAATTACTTATCAAGACTTCATTGCCACACGAGTCTACCGTTACAATTCTATAATAATAGCTATACTGATTTGTTCTTGCTGTGAAATCAGAGAACGTTAAATCAGGTAATCCAGAATATGTTTGAACAGCTACCGTTGAGAACGGTCCTGTTTTTTCAAATGCACGTTGTAATTTATACTTGCTTACATCTGGTTGACCTAAGGTATCTACATAAGCTGTTACTATTACTCTTCGTAAATCAACAACAGTTGCTTTGCGTAAATAACCAAATGTTGGTAAAACCAATAGATTTGCAGTATCACTAGCCTGAGTTGATATTGCTGTTTTAGTATTGTCATTTCCAACAGCCTGTATGTAGTAATTGTATATTGAACCGTTTGTTAATGTATTGTGACTATATGTAATGTTCGTCGATGGTACACTTGCTAATAATGTTATAGGTCCTCCATTTTCACTCATGTATACATTATATCCTGCAACACCTCCAGGCATATTAATAAACGGATTCCATTGTAAGTCGATTGCGTACTTACATACATCAAGCTTAGCTTTTAAGAACATCGTATTTTGAGAAAGTCCGATGCTACTACGATTGCCACAGCTGTCATAAGCAGCAATACTATATAATTGTGGTGCATTCTGAACACTAGGATCCACAAAAGAGAAACTTGTAATATTGGCACCTGTTACGGCACCAATCGAATCCCAACTCGCTCCATTGAAGTGATATAAGATATAACCTTCTACATCACCTGATGTGCTAGGAATCCAGCTCATGTTAACGTTTGTTCCGGTAGGTGAACCTAAACTAACGGTATCCATTACCGAAACATTTGGTTTAGTAATGTCTTTAAATAAATCACCATCAATTGACGAGTTAGAAGTACATCCGGATTGATCACCTGTGCTTACATAATAATTAATGATAGCTGAACAAACATTAATTGTATCTGACCAGTCATAGTCCGGAGCAGTAGTAGTTCCTATTTTTGACCATGTTCCTGTAGGGTATTCTTTGTAAACATCATACGTTAATGTTGCAGTTGCTAACTCAGGATCGTGTAATGGGTTCCAACGAATTATTGCAACACCGTTATTGT
The DNA here is from genome assembly GCA_947453935.1 of Bacteroidota bacterium. Taxonomy (GTDB): domain Bacteria; phylum Bacteroidota; class Bacteroidia; order AKYH767-A; family OLB10; genus CAINEC01. The sequence goes on from CANGJU010000069.1 coordinate 9,566, forward strand.
TAATTACATTCACTCTAATAGTTCTTACTGTATCCGTTATAGGTGATGTTTCTCCACCGCATGCAGTTTGAGTAGTGATGTAGTAATAGATGCTATTGTTTTGAGCATTTGCACCAACATGAGTGTAAGTAAGAGTATTATAGCTATTTACAGTTTGAATTTTTGCAAATGGTCCGTTAGGATTTGCTGATGAGTAAATCTGATAATTTCCAAA
>CANGJU010000070.1 GCA_947453935.1 Bacteroidota bacterium
AATAACACTTTCTAGTACATTGCCGCTTCTCTTTCCTAAAAAAAGTTCGTAATCAAAAGTGAATAAAAGAGTCTTTTCGATTTTCATGCAATTATTGGATTTAATTTTTTTGCAGTTAATACGTATGCATTTTTGAAAATTCGTTCACCGTTTCCATATGGTTTTGGATCAAAGTATTTAAATTTTCTACCATCAAATGCATGTTCATGTTTAATAATTTCAAAATACTTTTCAATTGATTTTTCGATGTAATTGGGGGTGTATTCAATATAGTATAAGTCTGGATAATACAAATCTTCTTTTTTTAATGCAGGGGGATAATTTAAATATAAATATCCTCCATCTTCAAGGTTGTCCGCTATCTTTCTAAAAAAAGAATCTAATTTGCTTGGAGGTATAAATTCAATCACACTTATACAATAAATCAGCTTAAATTTATTTTTGAAATTGCAATCAAGGATGTTTCCATAAATAAAATGTACACTTGGGAAATCTAACTTTCCACGATCGATCATATCGATATTTAAATCAATACCCGTACAATTATAATTCAAGTAAAAATCTTTTAAGTAAGCACCTGCTCCGCATCCAATATCTAAAATGGCATCTCCTTTTTCTGCATTTTGACTAATAAAATTATTTAAATCGTTATGAGTTTTATTTAACACCTCATTTATCTCCGGCGTATTTGAAAATCCTGCCATTTCTTGAAGACTTAAATTTTTATTAATTCGGATGCGCTTATAAATACCAAACTTGCTGGTCATCCATCCATCTAGTTTTAAGAAAATTAAAATAGCATTGGAAAAGCGATTGTTGGTTAGAAAGAAAAATAGTTTGTTTATCATAGTTCTTGATCAATTATGTCTTTGTGTTTTTTACCTTTTGATTTAATAAATAAGAGCACGTCATATAAAAAGCATTTCCATTTAATTAAATCAGCTTTCCATAAGTATCCTTGCTTTAATTCGCCGCCAAACCCTTTTTTAAATTTGAAAATACCTTGTAGTGTTTCGTTACTCGAATTTATTCTTACTCCTGTTAAATCGTAGTGCTTTACATTTTTATCACGCATCCATTTCATTACTTCAAAATGTAGTTGCTTCATGCCTCCATATAACTTACTTCCAGGTACTGATCCAGCATGTGTGCAGTAACAGGCATGCTCATCAAATATAAAAAAGGCTGCACCTATCGTTATCCCTTCTGCGTCATTAATTAAAGCTGTGATTGCATTGTTAGGTAAATAAGATATTATATTTTCAAAATAGTTTAGACTATCGTAGTAAATATTTGCCCTCTTACAAGTGTTTTGGTAGATCCTGTAAAATTCGTTTATTGAATTTTTAGAAATGATAACAGTACCTCCATTTTTAATGCTGTGCTGTACTGCTTTTTTATACTTCGGATCGAATTCATTTAGTAAATCATCATCCGATTTATTATGCAATTTTGTAATGTATGTTCCGAATTGACAATTGCTACTATCAGATGGTTTTTCAGAGGTAAATGCCATAGGATGCGGTTGAATAATACGCATAAAATCACCTGACTTTTTAAGTGCCAGTTGTAAATCGTTTAAGAAAGATTGTAGTTCTTTCGCTTCTATTTCTTTATGATTTCGATAGGGAGGAGCAAGCAATTTTATTTGCTGGAAAAAAGTACGACCAGTAACTTCTAAGGGAACAACGATTTCATTTTTTTCAAAATAGAGTACCTCGTTTCCAAATTGATGCTTGATAAATTCAGCATAAGCTTTTGAAAAAGGAAATGGGAAAAAAGAAAAATTATTAAGGTTGGTTAAGCCTTCACTGTTGGTAATGCGCATAAGCGGTAACGGTAGGGGAGTGTGGTCTTTACATCTTCAAAATCACTTTAAATGCTTCTAAAATTCTTTCAGTTGAAAAGCCATCCCACATCGGTGGAATTGCCCCTTTCTTAAAGGTGTTCGTGTTAATCTCATTAATTTTTTCCTGCACCTTTTCAATTTCAAATGGAACTAGTTCATTGGTTCCAATCCAAACAGTTGATGGGCGCTCGGTATTCGGTCGCAACGTTAAACAAGGAACACTTCTAAATGTAGTTTCTTCTTGAATTCCGCCACTATCCGTAATAACAAAACTACATCCTGCAATTAACTTTTGAAATGCAAAATAATCTAATGGTTCTGTGAGAATTATCATAGGATTTGACTTTACTCTTTCCATTAAACCGAATTGTTGTAGTTTCGATAATGTTCTTGGATGTATTGGAAATACTAAGTAATGATGTTGCTGATTAACGTATTCAATAATTTCTAGCAACTTAGTTAATCCTTCTTCTGAGTCAACTGTTGCAGGACGATGCATCGTCATTAATACATATCCTTTTTCTTTGATAGAATACTCTTCTAAAATAGTACTCTGTTGAATTTTATTTTCAAATTCAACTAACGTATCAATCATTGTATTTCCAACAAAGATGATAGCATCTTTATTCTTTCCTTCTTTAATCAGATTGTCATAGCCACTTTGTTCTGTTACAAAAAAGTAATCTGCTATTTCATCGGTAAGCAAACGATTAATCTCTTCTGGCATCGAGCGATCATAACTACGTAATCCACTTTCTAAATGTGCTACTATTCTATTAAGTTTATGTCCAGCAAAGGCAGCAGCAAATGTTGAGTTTACATCACCCACAGCAACCACCACAGCAGGATTGAATTCTTCAATTACTTTCTCTAAGCGAATAATTATTTCTCCTATTTGTGTGTTAGCAGATGCTTGTGGAATATTTAAATAGTAATCTGGTTCTAAATCAAACTGAGTAAAAAACACATCGGCCATTTTACTATCGTAATGTTGTCCCGTATGTACAATTTTAATCTCAAATGGATTTCCCATTGCCTCATTCACTTTTTTAAAGCGTGTGATTTTTATAAAATTCGGACGAGTGCCTACTACAATGAGTATTTTATTATTCATTTAAATGATGTTTTTAATTAAGTCGGCATATTGATGAACGGCAACAATTTTACCTTCCTTCAATTCATAAATGCGATCACAATTTTTTAATGTTGTTAATCGATGCGCAATAATGATAATTGTTTTTTGTGTATTCGATAGCTGATCAATGGCATCGCTTACTTCTTGTTCTGTTTGATTATCAAGAGCAGATGTGGCTTCGTCAAAAATGAGAATTTCTGCATTCCGATATAAAGATCTTGCAATGCTTAATCGTTGTTTTTGTCCACCTGATAAAGAAGAACCTCTTTCACCAATACGAGTGTTTAATCCTTCAGGTAAATTCTTAATATAATTTGTTAATGATGATTGCTCGATGGCGTCTTGTAATCGTTTCTCGTCAGGCTGCGAATCATTAAAGGTAATATTATCGATGATAGTAGCATCCATTAAAAAAATATCTTGCTTTACGTAGCCAATTAATTTTCGCCAGCTCTTTAAATGTTGATCGTTTAAAATAGTATCATCAATTTTAATTACCCCTTCGTAGTTATTATGAAACTTGAGAAGTATATTAATTAATGTTGTTTTTCCTGATCCTGATGAACCGATGATGCCAATTTTTTCTCCTTTCTTAATGGATAAACTAACATCGTTAATAATGTTGTTGTTTGTATTCGGAAATTTGAAAGAAACGTGTTCAAGGCTTATAGAATCTTTAAATGAAATTTCTTCTTGACTTGTTTCTGATTTTTTAATTTCTTCTTGAAATAAATTTAAATTTTCTAATGCCCCTAGATTCTTTTGAATATAAACCATCGAACTGATAATTCGATTTAACGAGGGCATCAAACGATAGGCAGCAGCTGCAAATAAACTCACCATGACAATTGCTGATGCGGTATTATCAGTTAAGAATATTGCATAAATAAAAATTAAAATTACTCCACTTAATGCAACCATTTCGTTTGCTCGCATCGGAATCAAATTATGCAAATACGATTTCATATTTAACGCATGATAGCTTTTTTGTAATCGTAAAAATTTATTTTTATAGAACTCTTCTTTGTCAGCAAGTTTAATATCAATATAGCCTAGTACAGTCTGATTTAATGTTCCCATCGACTGAGGGAAAATTTTATTCATCTCTAAGCCAATATGCGATGATTTATTTTTTAATAATCGATAAATTAACCACGTAGCTGGACCAATAATTATAGAAATAAAAACAAATAATTTAAAATCGTAAATCGCAATTCCTCCAATAATCAGAAAAACAATTATTGTTTCTGATAACAACATTATAAGCGGTAATACAACCCAAGTAATGTATGAAATGGGATTGTTAATTACATGATGAATTATACTGCTGCTTTTAATCGTAGAAAACTGATAATAGTTTAATCCGAAATATTTTTCAAATTGTCTATTTGTAATTCCGAATGCAACTTCGGTACTGAATTTAGTTTGTAAATAATTTACAAATAATCCGAAAAGTGTTTTGAATAAAAAGAAAACAAATACACTAATAATTACAAATAACAAAAAGTTTTTTTCATTTGTAAAATGTCCTGCAATATAGATTTTACTCAGAATTTCATTCTTAAAAATCAAGCTTGGTTCTGTTGCTAATTTTACTAATGGAAGAATTGATGCAAGTCCGAATACATCTAATACTGCCGAAATAAAAATTAAAAAAGAAAGTCCAACCATCTTCTTTTTTTGTGAAGACGTTAAATGAACTTTTAAACTTTTTATTGCTTTCAACAGGGCATTGCTTCTGTCAATCTCTTGCTCCTCCATTCAGATAATTTCAGTTTTAGGAGTAATAGCCTGCACCATATCCCGACGGAATATTTTTATTGCTTACACCATTTAAAACAATCGACATATGTTTGATTTCGTTTTTCTCTACTAATTGATGCGCAATATCAATGAAGTCACGTTTAGATACTCCAGCCTTCATTACAAAGATGTTCACATCTGATTGCTTCATTAATACGAGTGCATCTGATAGTAATCCTACAGGAGGTGTATCTATAATTACATAGTCGTATGTTTCTTTTAATTCATTAATTAACTTTTCTAAGTTTTCGTCTAATATTAATTCGGATGCATTCGGAGTGCGTGGTCCAGATAATATAATTTTTAGATCTTCAATGCCACTATCTTTTGTAATTTGATTGATAGAAGCCTTACCAACTATATAGGAAGTAACACCAACATCATTTTGTAAATTGAAAGCATTTGCTTGTTTCGGTTTGTGTAAATCTAAATCGAGTAACACTACTTTCTTTTTTGCTCTTGTTAAAATCGTTGCAATATTTACAGCAGTAAATGTTTTTCCTTCGCCAGGCATCGTAGAAGTTACAAGAATAACTTTATGTTTCGATTTGCTTGCGAAGTAAGATAAATTCGTTCGTATGACTCGGAAAGCTTCTGCAATCTGGCTCTGCGGAAACTTATCAACCATTAAATATTCATCTTCCGCTTCCTTGCTTTTTCCAATAACTCCAATGATAGGTAAGTCTGTAACTTCTTTTATATCTTCCTTAGAGAATACATAGTTATAATAAATACCTTTAAAAAATATTATTAATAAAGCTAATGCTAATCCACCACCTATTCCAGCAGCTAATGTCATAACTGGTAATGGATGTAGTAATCCGTTTCCGTAGGCTGACTCTAAAACTATTTTATCAGCAACAATACTTGCTTTTGCAATAATTGTTTGCGCTCTTGTTTCTAACAAGAATTTATAAATTTCAGAATAGATTTCTACATTACGATTAATATTTACAATGCCTCTCTGTGTTGATGGCATCTGACGTAATGCACTATTATACGAACCTATTTGAGAACTAATATTATTTATTTTATTTACTAAGTTTTTTCTTATATTTAATACGATTCCAGAAATTTTTTGCTTTGATCGCGAAATCATCTGATCGTTTTCTATAACTGATTTAGAGCTTTCTGTATTACTAAACAATAAATTTGAACGCTTTTGTTGTAATGCATATAATTCATCAAATGCACTCTGCAATCCTGGATCGTTTGCCTCTGCTAATACAGAAGGAGAGATGGCCATGTTTTCTCCGTTCGAATTCGTTAGATAATCATACATCATATCTACCGACTTCAATTGAATATTCATTCTTGATTTTTCAGAATCAAAATCAACAACTCTTTGAAACAACATTCCTGATTCTTCGCCTAAGTTAAGAGTAGTACGGCTTTTTTGAAACGATTCAAGATTTGTTTCAACGCTGTTCAACTGGTTTTCTACATCTGCTAACTGAGCATCAATAAAACGAACCGTATTTTCATTTACCGTTTTTTGAACTTCAATGGAATTCTCAATGTAGTTATTTATTAACGTATTTAAGAAATCGATGGCTTTATCTTCTACTTCATCTTCTAATGAAATTTTAATTACGGTTGCCGTCTGGTCTTTTTCAATTGTTAACGCTTGTTGATATTTTGTAATAAGCTTATCATGATCCTTAAATTTAAATATATAAGGAATATTGCTAATTTTTGAACTACGATTAATTATTGTTGAATCAGAATTAACGATGAATGAAAATTTGTCGTTAACAACGGGTACTCCAAATTTGGATTTGCGTTTAAATTTATAATCATCCGTATTTACTTCTACAATGAATGATTCTTGATTAATTATTTTAATTTCAAAAGGTGCATTGTACAAGCTTTTATCAGTTACTTTTCCAACTACCGTAAATGGTGTTCCTTTATATACTTCTCCTGTTTTTATTCTTCCTTCGATATAATAGCCAATATCTAAGTTTAACTTTTTAATTGTTTCATCAATTAATTTAGTCGATTTAATAATTTTTACTTCATTCGCTATATCTTCTTTTCTTGGCGCTGATGGTAGCGATTCGCTTAAAGCATCTTTGAATGGATCTTTTTGTGGCTTTATTAAAAGTTCAACTGTAGCACCATAAAATTTAGTTGCATTGTATAGGTAGGCGCCACCAATAATAACTCCTAATCCAATAAAAATTACAAACCAATGCCAGTTTTTGCTGATAGTAGATAATCCTTTCTTGATATCTTTCGAATCAATAAGATTATTTGCGCCCATTTTCTTTTCCATACTTATGTAGATTGTATTGTGAACAACAGGTGGCGTTTTACGGGCCTCCTTAATTTTAGTTTTAGTTATTTAAAAATATTTTGATGTTCTAAAATCATGAAATTGTTGAACAATCAAGCTATCAGCAAAGGTATTAGAGTGAAACTCATCGATTGTTACATAATTAAATTGTTATCAGCAATTGGTTGTGAATTATATTTTATCAATAACATATAAATTGGAAACATTAAAAGTAATTTCGCCTTTATATCTTAGTTTACAGAACGCATCAAATGAAAAAAGCTTTAATTACAGGAATTACTGGTCAGGATGGAGCCTATCTTGCAGAACTTTTATTAGCTAAAGGGTACGAAGTACATGGTATCAAACGTCGTAGCTCACTGTTTAATACGCAGCGCATTGACCATCTATACGCTGATCCGCATGAGCAAGGTGTTCGTTTTAAATTGCATTATGGTGATTTAACTGATTCTGTCAACATCATTCGTATAATTAGCGAGGTTATGCCTGATGAAATTTATAACCTGGGTGCTATGTCGCATGTTCATGTGAGTTTTAATTCGCCGGAATATACAGCTAATGCGGATGCATTAGGTGCGTTGAGAATTCTTGAGGCTGTTCGAATGTTAAATTTGACTGATAAATGTAAAGTTTACCAGGCTTCTACCTCTGAACTTTATGGTTTAGTGCAAGAAATTCCACAACGAGAAACAACTCCTTTTTACCCTCGATCTCCGTATGCTGTTGCTAAGTTATATGCTTATTGGATTTTTGTAAATTATCGTGAATCGTACAATATGTTCGCTGTAAACGGAATTCTATTTAATCACGAATCGCCCTTACGCGGAGAAACATTTGTAACTCGAAAAATTACGCGTGCAGTTGCTCGAATCGCTTTGGGGTTACAAGACAAAGTTTTTATGGGGAACATTGATGCTAAACGCGATTGGGGTCATGCTAAAGATTATGTAGAAGCAATGTACTTAATGTTACAGCAGGACAAGCCAGAAGATTATGTAATAGCAACTGGAGTAACTACAACGGTTCGCGATTTTATTAATATGTCGTTTGCAGAAGTAGGAATTAAAATTCAGTGGGAGGGCAGCGAAGAGAATGAAGTAGGAAAGGTGGCTGAATGTACCAATAAAGATTACCAGGTGCCTGTTGGACAGGTGGTAGTTGCAATCGATAAGCGTTATTATCGTCCTGCAGAGGTTGACATACTTATTGGTGATCCAGCTAAAGCAATGAAGCAATTAAACTGGCAGCCTAAATATGATTTACCTGCAATTGTTAAAGAAATGGTTGCTGCTGATCTTGTCATTTTTAAGAAAGATAAATTTTTACGCGATGGTGGTCATGATGTTTTAAATTACAACGAGTAAAATTGGATGATGCAGAACGATTCAAAAATTTATGTTGCTGGGCACCGAGGAATGGTGGGTTCAGCTATTGTTAGGAATTTACAGTCGAAGGGATTTTCGAATATAATAACCCGAACATCGGCCGAACTCGATTTAAGAAATCAGCAAAGCGTAAATGCATTTTTTGAATTAGAGAGACCCGATTATGTTTTTTTAGCTGCAGCAAAAGTGGGTGGCATCGTGGCCAATAATATTTATCGTGGGCAGTTTATTTATGAGAATCTGATGATTCAAAGTAACGTGATTCATTCGGCCTATTGTAATGATGTAAAGAAATTATTGTTTTTAGGATCGTCTTGTATTTACCCTAAACTATGTGATCAGCCTATTAAAGAAGCTTATTTGTTAAATGGATTTCTAGAGCAAACAAATGAGCCATATGCCATTGCTAAAATTGCAGGATTAAAAATGGCAGAATCTTATAAAAGGCAGTATGGTTGTAATTTTATAAGTGCAATGCCTACCAATTTATATGGACCTAACGATAATTATGATTTAAATAATTCGCATGTTTTGCCTGCATTGATTCGTAAGTTTTATGAGGCTAAAGTAAATAATACACCAGCTGTTGAAATATGGGGAACGGGTACGCCTAAGCGTGAGTTTTTACATGTTGATGATTTAGCGGAAGCTTGTTTTTTTCTGATGGAAACCTATAATGACGACGGACATGTTAATGTTGGAACTGGTATTGACGTGACCATTGGCGAGCTGGCGGAAAAGATTAAAGAAGTAATAGACTATCCGGGACAATTAATTTTTAATTCGGACAAACCGGATGGCACTCCTCGAAAATTACTTGATGTTGGATTGATAAACGGACTAGGCTGGAAGCATACAATTGACCTGGACAAAGGCATCCGTATGGTAGTGGATGATTTGGCAAGTAAGGGCTTTGTTTTTTAGAGAGATTGATTTGATAATATTCAAGTAGCGAATATTATTGGGGGGTTGTCGAGCGTCCCGTCCCGAGGAATCGGGATCGGGATCGAGCCAATGACTCGTCCTAAAAAAAGTTTACAGTTTAAATAATTAATCCTAGTATTAGTTTACAATAGATTGTTAGTCCTGTAATTGGTTTACAAATGTATTTCTTTTTTGATAATAGTTCTTCCATAGTTTTTTAGTTTCAATAGAAGTTTTAGAGTAATG
>CANGJU010000071.1 GCA_947453935.1 Bacteroidota bacterium
AACTGCTTGTACGAAGAGAAAGATGCAATAGGAAAGCGTTACCGCCGTATGGATGCAATAGGAACTCCGTATTGCATTACAGTGGATCATCAAACATTAGAAGACAATACAGTTACCATTCGCGACCGCGACACCATGCAACAAGTACGTGTAAGCATTGATCAATTACCAGCAATGGTAAATGAAAAGGTGAGCATGAGTGGACAACTTGGGAAATTGGTTTAAATGAAAATAATTTTGTAAATTGTTAAAAATTTGAGGTATGTCGGCATCTAAACTTAAAAGCAGAAAACTTAGTTTGATTGAATTTTTACTTTCAATTCAAGACGAAAAGGTGTTTGATAAATTGGAGGCCAACATTCAAAAAAGCTTAAAATCGTTGCACGTAAATGAAATAGTATTTACAAAAAACGAATTAAAAAAGAGAGCAGCTATTTCTACTAGTCAGATAAAGTCTGGGAAGGTATTATCTCAAAAGGCGTTGGAAGAACAATCGAAAAACTGGTAAATAAGATGAAAGTTCATTGGACTGCATTTGCTGTAAATGAATTGAAAAGTATATTTATTTACTACCGGGCTGTTGCTGGTGGAGCGGTGGCAGAAAACATCAGAAAAACGATTTTAAATACCGCTAAATTCATAGGGAAATATCCTAACATGGGAATGCTTGAAGAGAATTTAGAGGATTTAGATCAAGGACATCGTTATATTGTAGAAGGTAATTACAAGATTATTTACCTTATTTTAGATGGTGAAATTTATATCACGGACGTTTTTGATTGTCGACAAAATCCACAAAAAATTAGGCGATAAAATATTTATAAATATCATTCAACAGCGATGGGTTTAAACCTATCGCTGTTTTTATTAAATAAAAAATTTTAAAATAATATTCCGTCAACTTTAGCATCGGGTTTAAACCCGATGCTTTTTAAATTTCGATTTGTTTTAAATGTAAAACAGCATCAAGTTAAAACTAAATGCTGTTGCTGGTTTATTTTAATTATACAAGTATTTCTAATAAACATTTCCCATTTTCAAATTAACGCATCTTCAAATTTTCAAATTAAATTATCCGGTCCAACTCTTCCTTCACAGCACTCAATATTTCTTTCTTGTTAAACTTACCTTCAATTAGAATTTCCAGTTTAAGACGAATATTTGTTGCGCCGTAATTTGAATTAGATTCTTCTACGGAAGTATTTTTCTTAGAAGCAGGAAGAAAAGATTCAAAAAAATCGTGATGTAGGGTATTACCTATTTTGGCTAATAGGGCGGTATCAATAGACTCTTTCTCGAAAATTGTATATAAATGACGTTGACTATATCCTATTTTATCGGCAAAGGCCTTTTTTGTTAAACCGCTCTCATTGAATTTACGCTCAATTAACTTTCCTAAATGCACATTTTTCATTATTCAAATTTAACGATAGCCCTTTGAATATCAGCTATCTATAAACGAACAATATATCTTTAAAAATGGAAATATATTGCCATAAATGAAAATAATAACATAAAATTAGGAAATAATATTCCTCTTTTATAGGTTTGCAGTGGCAAGGAGATATGCCGCTAAATAAATTTAAAAAATGAAAAAATCACTTACAATTTTATTCTTATTATTTGCTTTTATATTTAAAGGCAATGCTCAAAATGAAGTTTTAACAAACAAAACTATTATTACCCTATCAAAGAAAAAGCTTCAAGAGTCGATAATTATTTCTAAGATTAATAGCTCTAGTTGTCAATTTGATGTGTCAACCGATGCTCTAATTAATTTAAAAGATAATGCTGTTTCTGATAATGTGGTTGAAGCAATGATTGCAAAATCAAAATTGAACGGTAAAAAGTCAGGTAAAAAGGAAATTGATAATATTTTAAGCAACTTTGAAGAATCAGGAATTTATTTTAAAGATTCGGCATCAAGTGAATATGTTAAATTAGATGCGACTTCAACAACAGGAGAGAAAACTGGTGGATTTGGTCAAGCCTTAGCAGCATCATATACCGGTGGTATTTCATCTATGAAACGAAAACTTCAAATTGGTGGAGCGCGAGCAAACTACAAATTAAATAAGTCTGTGAAGTTTTATTTGTTTTTTGAGTCAACGGAAACATCATTAAATAAATCAAGAGCTAATAAAGAAAGTGACGATAATAATGGAAATATTTTTGCTTATATGATGACGCAGAATCATTCAGAGGCTGCTAGCCCAAATGACTTTAAAGTTTTAAAATGTAGTGTTAGAGGAAAAAACCGTGAATTTACTGCAGGTTCAGCAAGTAGTTACTCCTCTAAGGGAGGGTTGAGCGGTAAGGAAATAGTTAGTTTTCAATATAAGAAAATCGGAAAAAACTTATTTGAACTTACATTCCCCGACGGAATTAAGGCTGGTCAATATATATTTTATTACGCTGGTAATACCACCGCAAATAACCCCTATATGTTAAATGGAAATAATGACATTAAAGTTTACGATTTCGAAATTTTAGAGCTTTAATTTAATTCTAAATTCATAAAAATTTAAAAAAATGAAAACACATTATTTATTATTACTTCCATTCCTATTAATCGCATCTTGCAAAAAAGATGAAGATAATTACCAACCAATTGGTAACTACGCAACCCAAAATGATTTAAATAATGGATTGAATGGTATTACTGCAAAGTCTTACAATTTCTCATTAACATATGGTGTTAGTACAAATGCTGCTGTTTATAATATGCCAGACAATAGTATGTACGGGAAAGTGACATTTGTTTATTTAGATAGAGGGTTTTATGATTGGGTGATGTTACCCTATTATGCAAATAATCCGGGATATGTTCCAGTAAATTATATTGCAACTTGCGATGAAATTTCGGAAGTGATAACAGTTGAAACGCTTCGTGGAGATAACGTTAATAGTTCTCCATGGGCAGTAAATAATGTTACAAAGGATTTTAAAGCAGTTGTAATAAATTGTACTCCAGGAAAAATTAATCTTAATGATTTCAGAGATTATAATAAAGTAAAAAAAATGTTTAACCTTAAAGATTAATAAAATGAAAAAACTAATTTTTAGTATTCTATTTATGGTTGCTGGTGCAACTGTAAATGCACAAAGCATTGGTAATGACGTTTGGACTAATGGCTACATTAATAATTCGGGTACTTATGTAAATGGTTATTACAAAACTCAACCAGACAATTCTAATTGGAATAATTACTCAACTCAAGGTAATCAAAACCCTTACACGGGTGATTATGGTACTCGCGCACGTGATTATTCAAATGATTCTTATAATTACGGATCTGGGCAAACAATTTATACTGGACCAAGAGGAGGACAGTATTATATCAATTCAAACGGGAATAAAACATACGTACCAAAAAACTAACCCCCAACCCATTTATTTCACCAAAGGAGCAACTATGTTGCTCCTTTTTTATTTCAAATTATTTTATCATTCAACAGCGATGGGTTTAAACCCATCGCTGTTTTATAAAATAAAATTTTTTAAAATAATATTCCGTCAACTTTAGCATCGGGTTTAAACCCGATGCTAAATGAATTCTGATTTGAAATTATTATAGCAAACCACCAGATAAAATAAATTTCCTGAAATTTTCTGCAATTAAATATTCTTCTTTAAGCCTGCTATTATCATAACAAACTTGCACTTGGTGCATTTTTGGTGTATATTTACACCGTTACAAAAATGTTATGAGAAGACAAAGTATTTCCTTTACTGAGCCAAATGATGAATGGCTAAAAAGTCAAATTGAGAATAAAGAATATTCAAGTAAAAGTGAATTAGTTAATGATCTAATTCGTCAGGCCAGAAATCAGCAAAAGCAAATTGATTTAATTCGCTTAAAGTTGGATCGAGCTGAAAAATCGGGATTTACAACTGATTCAAAATCTGAAATTCTCAAACAAGCGAAAAAAAGGCTGAATGGCTAAATATAAATTGAGCAATGTTGCCAAAGAAGATTTGATCCGTATACATCAGTTTGGTGCAAAACAATTTGGGATAAAACAAGCTGATAAGTATTTTGAATCATTCTTTGAACACTTTGAACTCATTGCAGAAAATCCACTCTCTTTTGAATCAGTTGATTTTATTAAACCCGGATATAGACGTTGTGTTTGTGGTGTAGATAGTATATTCTACAAAATGAATGACGATGTTGTAGAAATTATTACGATCGTTGGGCGCCAAGAACTCTCCTTTTTTAATTTTTAAAATTTCGTATAACAGCGATGGATTAAAATCCATCGCTGTTCGTTTTATTTATATGACGCTGTTCGTTTTCGAAATATTCTAACTTTGCACTCAATGAAAACGACGATCAAATTATTCATTGTATTAGTTACTGCCATATTCATCTTCACCGGTTGTGATAAAAATGAAGAAGTAAATGGAGAAGTAAAAACAATTCAAATTGCTGCCCTATTATCAGAAACAGGTGGACTATCTTATCTGGGATTAAGTTCTAAGGCTGCGTTGGAAATTGCCATTAGTGAAATCAATCAGGACTTTCAACAAAAGAATTATCCGTATCGTTTTTCGTTAAAGGTGTACGATACGCAAATAAATCCAACACTTGCAATGCAGGCTATGCAATCGATTGCGGCATCTGGTTGTAAATTAGTCATAGGTCCGCAAACAAGCGCTGAGCTTACTGCCATTAAACCTATTGCCGATAGTCTTGGGATATTAGTCGTGAGTCCTTCGAGTACTGCCAGTTCGTTATCTATTGCTAACGATATGATCTATCGCTTTGCGCCAGGTGAGCAAATTGTCGGACAAGCAATGGCAAATTCAATTGCTAGTGAAGGTAAGAAAGCGTTAGTGCTTATTTCTCGTAATGATGTAGGTAGTCTTGGATTAAATGCTGCATATGCTTCCAACTTTGCGAGCTTAGGATATGATACATCATTGGTTGCTACGTTTGATGGTACAACCACTGATTTTACGAGTGTATTAACCAATGTAAAAAATAAGATTATAAATTATTCCGCTTCTCATCCACTTTCTGAGATTGGAGTAGTCTCTACTTCTTTCGATGAAACGATATTGTTGTTTAATCAAGCAAATAATGATTCAGTATTATCAAGCGTGCATTGGTATGGTGGCGTTGGCTTTTATAAAAATCAAAACTTACTTGCTAACTCACCTGCATCGCAGTTTGCAGTCAATACTAATTTTTATAGTCCAGGATTTAGTTTGCCAATGGCAACTCAAAATGTTTGGTCGCCATTACTTACTAAAATTTATAATCTCAGCGGACAACAAGGCGATGCACTTACTTTAAATTCTTATGATATTGTAAAGGTGATGTCCAAAATGGTGCAGCAGAATTTAGGATTACCTGAATTTGGTTTAGCATTGCGTAATGCCTTTGCAAATGCTGCTAATGGTTATCAAAGTATCACGGGGCCAATTATACTAAACACCAACGGCGATCGTGCCAATGGTACATTCGATTACTACGGTGTACAATTTTCTAACAATGCCTATCAGTGGTATTTTGTAGGGCAGTCGCAGAGAGTGCGTAAGTGAAATAGTATTGATTTAGGAATTATTATTTCAATCCATCAAACAGAACAAATTCTCGAAAATTTTCTTTGTCGATTACCTTTCCAGTTGCTTGATAATTTTCTAAAAACGATTTAGGAATTTTATTTCTACCTCCGCTTTTCCATTTAAATTCAAATGCATTAATGTTTGCATTTTTCTCTTCAATGAAATCTATTTCTTGTTTTTGAATTGTTCGCCAGAAATAGTTATTGGAAAAATGTTCATGGTAGTTTTGAATTTTTATTCTTTCTGCAATTAAAAAATTTTCCCACAGCGCCCCTTTGTCACTTCTCGAATCAATAGGATTAAGATTATTAATAATCATATTTCGAATTCCATTATCATAGAAATAAATCTTGCGGTTATTTTTTATTTCATTGCGTTGGTTTCTACTAAAACTCGTCAGTTGGAATACAATGAATGATTTTTCTAATAGATCAATGTATTTTGCGACAGTAGCTTTATCGATTTCTAATAAATTAGATAGTTCGTTGTATGAAACTTCATTTCCTATTTGTAGGGCCAAAGCTTTCAGTAATTTTTCTAAAATATCAGGCTTCCTTATTCCGATTAATGATAGAACATCTTTGTAGAGATAACTTGTTGCCAACTCTCTTAATACATTATTTGCATCATCGCGATTATTAATCACATCAGGATACATCCCATAAATTAATCGCTCCTCTAATTGTTGTTGCGCTACCAAATAACCAGTATTATTTTCAAACTCTTCCCAGCTAATCGGAAATAAATGATATTCGAATTTACGGCCTGTTAAAGGCTCTTGTGTTTTATTATTTATTTCAAACGAAGATGAGCCACTTACTAAAAGTTGGACTGACTTAAATTGATCGGTAATTAGTTTTAGTGTTAAGCCAATATTTGAAATTCGTTGGGCTTCATCAATAAAAACAATTTTATAATTCCCTATGATTGATTGAAGTTGGACTGTGCTGGCATTTTCGAGAATGCTTCTAATTGATGGATCGTCGCCATTCAAAAAAAGGTACTCCTTCGCTTGAATTAATTCCTGAATCAATGTCGTTTTTCCGACTTGTCTTGGTCCTAATAAGAGGATGGCTTTCCCTTTGAAAAACCTTTTTTGAATAACATCCGAAAGAGTCCTTTTTATCATAATCCCCAAATATACTATATTTTTGGGGATTATAATCACCAAAAACCATATAAAATTGGGGATTAGGGCAAAAAATGCCCAAATTCAAGTCTTACCACCTCAATTCCCATTCTTGAAATCCCCAGCGCGAAAGATAGATGGGCTGCTTCGTATAAACGGCAATACCATTACGGGTTCGAAGTCCGAGGTAGTACGCATCTGAACTATAATTTACTGGAATATAAATCTGACTTGTGCCATCTGTTTTTACTACTCCAATTGTTTCATAAATGATTTGCGATGGATTGTGCTTGTCCAATAATTGTAATCGGAAACTATCGGTTTCATTTTCGTTATTACTAATACCTGCATTGTATAACGTAGGGCGCATCCGTCGTTGGCCAGAGTAGTAGCCTTCAATAAAAAAATTAACCGCTATTAGAAAATCAGAAGATAAATAGTTGCTGTCAATTTGTAAATTGTCGAGGTATAAATTATTCCCATAATGTCCTTTATTTTCTATAGCAATTTGCATAGGACCAGCACCAACACCAAATGATAAATCAATAGAATCACTTCGCCATTCGTTTGAGTTTGGATGAAATGCAATGGTGAGCGAATCATTGGTGGTGCGCAGTGAAGAGCCACCTTTATGAAATAGCGTAATCTCTTTATTTAAACAAAGCAAACGAGCTTTGATGATAAGTGTATCAGAATATTCTAAGCTATAATTCGTATAAGCATAATTAAATCGCAATGCAGCATTGCTAGAATCACGTAGCATAAAAACATTGGAGAGGAGCGTTTCTTCGACCCCTTCTGCATTTACCCAGTAATTCGGAAATGCGTAAGCGTTAGTATGAATCGAATCGGTAGAAGCAATCGTCCATTGATGGTTGGAAGGAATGCAATGAATAATCGAATCAGAAAAGAATCCACCAATAGTATTTGCTGAATCGATACGATACAATTCAGGATTATCAATTGAATAGCTACTATAAAAACTAGTATCGCTAATATCACCTTTATAGACTATCTGCTGGATGCTGAAATTATGAATATCGATAACTGCTACTACTGGATTTATTTCAAAGGAAAAGTTGGTTGTTGCACCAGTAAAATTCCACTTAATACCATCAGGTTGTCCTGTGCTTCTATCACTGATTCGAACTGAATCGAAATTGCAAATGATTTCATTTTGTAATTTGAATCCAGCTTTCAGTGTTCTCAACGAATCAAAATCAAGAAAATAAATTCCGCAACCATCAGTTAATACAATTAGTCGGTTAGGCCACGAATAATAATCGAATTTTAAATCTGCGACTTTACACCGCGTCGGTAGTCCGCCACTTATATTTATCCACGAAGTACTAATATTATTTTTATAGGATACTGAATTTCCATTTGAAATCTTAAACCATAAATTTGTATCAATTACATCTTGAATTATACTATCTCGCAAGAAAGCTTCATTCAAACTAGTTGATTTTATTGTATCACTCCTTAATTGAAAAACACCATTTTGTGAGGTAATGATATTCCACGAATCAATGTTTATTTTCATCGCGTAACCCTCTAAGCTATTTATACCTTGCATAGCATAAGTCCATGTTATAGCATTATCAATACTCCGATATAATCCTCCAGAAGTACAAGCATATAACGTGTCTCCACCATCCGACCATTTTAATTCATGAATTAATCCCGGTAATTGTTGCTGATAGATAATTGTTGGATTAAATCCTGTGGAGGATAAATAACGATGTATGATTTTGCTTCCAACATAAAACAAATTTGAATTTGTAGCATCTGGAATTATAAATCCGCTGCTATTGGAATTATAAATCGTGTCATTCGTAGTAATTCCATTTAATACAGGATTAGCACTATTTTTCAAGATGGAAAAGTTAACTCCTTTATCGTACGACACATATACTTCTCCGTTATTATTGTTGTTATAAAGATAAACGCAATTACTATCTGCATTACTTAGTCCAATTTCATGACATAAAGTTTGATTAATAATCAATGATTGACTCCATGATATTCCCTCATCTGGCGAATAGTAAAAAGCTGAGTTGCTGGTAGCATAAATAAAATGACTGCTTTTATTCGTATTTCTTTTTATATGAAAGAAGTTTATCGTCGGAAGTCCGTTTATTTTCGAGAATGTTACTCCTCCATTTAACGATTTATACGTGCCATCAGTAGTTGCGATGTGCAATAGATAACGATTAGTCGCAGAAATAACAATTTCATTCACAGCATGGGAAAAGTTCTGAAGTTGAACAAAGCTATTACCACCATTAATCGATTTCCATAGTCCACCGCAATTATTGTAGTTGTTAGTTGCTAGATATAGAATATTTTCATTGAACGGATCAGCTGCTATTCCTGTCAATTCACAAGCTGGTAAAAAATTGGAGCCAATGCTAATTGTCCAATTACTGCCTCCATCTTTTGAAACATATAATCCACCTTTCGGAGATAAAAGCCACCTTACATTTTTCTTGTTAGGATGTAAGTAGATAGTATTGCAATCAATAAGTCCAGTTTTACTAATTACGTTTGAAGTAGTGTCAAATTCGAAGTTAATAGGCTTCCAACTTTGAGCACATAAAAAATTAAAATCAAGAAGCAGTAAGCATAACAACAATTTTCTCATTGCAAATAATTTTCTTGCAAGAATAATTGCAGCTAAAAGCGAATCCAAAT
>CANGJU010000072.1 GCA_947453935.1 Bacteroidota bacterium
GGACGCATCACTGAAATTACTACGCAACAAGGTGATAGCTACATTCACGGATCTACAGTAAAGAAAGAATCAGATAATACCACTTACATAAAACACGGGTATTATACTACCTGCGAAGCAGAACAACCTCATTACTATATTGCCAGTTCGAAAATTAAAGTCATCCCCGATAATAAAATTGTAACGGGGCCTGCTGAATTAGTTATTGGCGATGTGCCAACTCCTTTTGCTATTCCATTTGGATTCTTTCCCAATAAAAAAGCACGTACATCAGGAATTCTTATTCCTGCTTATGGCCAATCGGTGCAGTTAGGAGTATTCCTCACCAACGGAGGTTATTATTTCGGACTAAGCGACTATTTTGATTTGGCTTTAACAGGTGATATCTATTCGCGAGGCAGTTATCGTTTGAATGCATTTTCAAATTACAATAATCGATATCATTACTCTGGCAATCTTTCACTCAACTATTCCTTCACTAAAGTTAGTCAGAAGGAATTACCCGATTACCGAACAGAAAAAGGGTTCTTTATTCGTTGGAGTCATATTCAGGATTCGAAAGCCCGGCCGAATACTTCTTTTAGTGCAAGTGTTAATGCGGGTTCAAGTACATTCTATAAATACAACTTATCTAATTCAAATAACTTCCTTACAAATACATTTACTTCATCAGTTGCTTACAGTAAATCATGGGTAGGTAAGCCTATCAGTTTAAGTGTTGGAATGTCGCATTCGCAAAATACTACTACCAACGATATTTCTGTAAGTCTGCCATCTGCCACCTTCGGGATTGGTCGTATATCTCCTTTCAAGAAAAAAGCGCAAATAGGAAGCATGAAGTGGTACGAAAAAATAGGGGTGAGCTATACTACTAATTTCCAGAATTCAATCGCTACAAAAGACACATTGCTTTTCAGAGATGAATCGTTAAAGCAATTACGATATGGCATTCAGCATACGATTCCGATCAGTACATCATTCACCATTCTAAAATATTTTAATGTTAGTCCTAGTATCTCTTATTCTGAAAAATGGTATCTGAAGTCGATTGAAAAAAATTATAATTCAGAAACCAAATCGGTAGTTGTTGATACACTATCCGGATTTAAATCGGCTCGTGAGTTTTCGTTTGCAGCTAATTTAAATACGAGAATATTCGGATTAGTGCAGTTCAAGAAAGGGAAAATCGCAGCTATCCGCCACGTTATGACACCATCGATAGGCTATTCATGGCGACCAGATTTTTCAGATCCAGCATACGGTGTTTATAAAAGTGTTCAGCTGGATTCAACTGGAAGAACGGGCCAGTATTCCATTTTTGAAGGTGCTTTGTACGGTGGACCAGCATCAGGAAAATCATCGCTTTTAACGTTTAATCTTGATAACAACTTAGAGATGAAAACGCGCACCAAAACGGATTCATCTGATGTTATTAAAAAGTTGAAGATTTTTGAAAGTTTAGCAGCTTCGATGAACTATAACTTTGCTCTTGATTCTATGAATCTTTCACCGATTGGTGTGTCCGGAAGAACAACTTTATTAGATAAAATCACTTTCAATTTTGCTGGTGTTTTCGATCCATATGTTGTGAGTGAATCAGGTACTCGAATAAATAAATTTGAACTAAATGAAAACGGTAAACTCGCACATTTGAATAATGCTAATTTATCGCTTAACTTTTCTATCGTGAACAATAAAAAGAATTATAGTTCTGATAAAGGAACCAAAGAGGAATTGCAAACAATCAATAAAAATACGTCGGATTATATCGATTACACCGTTCCGTTTAATCTCTATGTTGGGTATAGTTTATATTATCAAAACAATTTCACCATTGCAGATCAAACA
Source organism: Bacteroidota bacterium (assembly GCA_947453935.1). GTDB lineage: Bacteria > Bacteroidota > Bacteroidia > AKYH767-A > OLB10 > CAINEC01. Next base: position 1,849 of record CANGJU010000072.1, read on the forward strand.
ACACAAACCTTGAATTTTAGCGGCGATATTCAAGTCACAAAAGCATGGAAGGTGAACTTTAATTCGGGTTATGATTTTATTCAAAAAGACTTATCCTATACATCCCTCGGAATTTATCGCGATTTACATTGCTGGGAAATGCGTTTGAATTGGGTTCCGTTCGGATTTCAGCAAAATTATTACTTCCAGATTAACGTTAAATCCAGTGTTTTGCAGGATTTAAAACTGACAAAACGCAACGACCGATTTGACCAGCGATAATCCTCTTTTTTAGATTAAAAATCCCTTTTTAAGCTCCCCGCATTTTATTACTTTTGCCTCATGTTTGAGAATTTAAGTGATAAGCTCGATAGGGCGTTTAAGCTCCTGAAAGGGCAAGGACAAATTACAGAAATTAATGTTGCAGAAACGCTGAAAGAAGTCCGTAAGGCGCTTTTAGATGCCGATGTTAACTATAAAGTTGCAAAGCAATTTACCGATACTGTTAAAGAGAAAGCCTTAGGTCGCGATGTACTACTTTCGGTGTCGCCGGGACAATTGATGGTAAAAATTACGCAAGAAGAGTTAACTGCGTTAATGGGTGGACAAGCAACTGATATCAACCTGAAAAGTACTCCTTCTGTTATTTTAATGTCAGGTCTGCAAGGTTCTGGTAAGACAACTTTATCAGGAAAACTAGCGAACTATTTAAAAACAAAAAGAAACCGATCTGTTTTATTAGTAGCCTGCGATGTTTATCGTCCTGCTGCGATTGATCAGATTAAAGTTTTAGGCGAACAAATAGGAGTTGAAGTATACAGTGAAGTAGAAAATAAAAATCCTGTTCAGATTGCGCAAAATGCAGTTGCTTATGCAAAGAGTAAAGGATTAAATACAGTCATTGTCGATACTGCTGGTCGTTTGGCAGTGGATGAGGAAATGATGGATGAAATTTCGAGAGTAAAATCAGCAATTAATCCTGATGAAATTTTATTCGTAGTTGATGCCATGACAGGGCAGGATGCTGTTAATACGGCGAAGGCTTTCAACGATCGTTTAAATTTTGATGGGGTTGTTTTAACAAAGCTGGATGGTGATACTCGCGGTGGTGCAGCTTTATCAATTAAGTCGGTTGTAAATAAGCCAATCAAATTTGTTGGAACAGGTGAGAAGATGGAAGCGCTGGATGTATTTTATCCAGAACGTATGGCAGATCGTATTCTGGGCATGGGTGATATCGTTTCCCTCGTTGAGCGTGCGCAAGAGCAGTTTGATGCGAAGCAAGCTGCGGAATTACAAAAGAAGATTGCGAAGAACCAGTTTAACTTTAATGATTTCCTTGGTCAGTTGCAGCAGATAAAGAAGATGGGGAATATTAAAGACTTGATGGGTATGATTCCAGGAATGGGTAAAATGGTGAAAGATATAGATGTTGATGAGAATTCATTTAAATCGATTGAAGCCATTATTCATTCCATGACTCCCGAAGAACGAGAACGCCCTGAAGTTTTAAATGGAACAAGACGAAAAAGAATTGCATCAGGAAGCGGAACATCAATTCAAGATGTCAATCGACTGATAAAACAATTTGAGGATATGCGTAAAATGATGAAAATGTTTACGACAGGTCAAGCGCAAAACATGATGCGAAATATGCCAACGCGTCGCTAATTAAAAATCAAAGGTAAAGCGTACATTAAATGTGCGCTTTACTTTTTTAGTAAATATAGGTTATGAAGTTAATTGATGGTAAAGCAACAGCAGAAGCAATCAAATTAGAAATTGCGGCTATCGTAAATAATATGAAACAAAAAGGGGAGCGAGCTCCTCACTTAGCTGCAATTTTAGTTGGTAATGATCCTGCATCTGAAACGTATGTAAGCAATAAAATTAAAACGTGTAGTGATATCGGATTTGATTCATCATTGATTCATTTAGATGCCTCTATTTCCGAAGAAGAGTTACTTAATGCGGTTCATCAATTAAATAATAATCCGGATGTTGATGGATTCATTGTTCAGCTTCCTTTGCCAAAACATATCGATGTTCACAGAGTTACCGAAGCAATTTTGCCAGCAAAAGATGTTGATGGATTTCATCCGATTAATGTTGGACGTATGTCGCAGCAAATGCCTTGTTACCTTCCTGCTACGCCGAAAGGAATCATGCAATTATTAGAGACGTATAATATCGATACTGTCGGTAAGCATTGTGTGGTAATTGGAAGAAGTAATATTGTTGGAACACCAATGTCTGTTTTGTTATCACGCAATCAATATCCAGGTAATTGTACTGTTACGATTTGTCATAGTAAAACACCTGATATTGGTGAAATAATTAAACAGGGTGATATTGTTATTGCTGCTATTGGTCAGCCATTGTTTGTAAAAGCAAACATGATTAAGGAGGGTGCTGTTGTAATCGATGTGGGTATGTCGCGTATAGCCTCAACCGTTACAAAGTCGGGTTTTCGTTTAGCTGGCGATGTTGATTTTGATGAAGTAGCTCCAAAATGTAGCTTTATTACACCTGTTCCCGGTGGTGTAGGTCCAATGACCATTATTGGATTGGTGCAAAACACTTTAATGGCCCGTCAGAAAAAAGTTCGATTTAACTAATTACATTTTGAAAGATTTATTGAATAAGAAATATCCTGTAATGGAAGATTTTTATACCATTCAAGGAGAAGGTATGAATACCGGTCGTGCTGCTTACTTTATTCGCTTAGGCGGATGCGATGTTGAATGCGTATGGTGTGATGTGAAAGATTCGTGGGATGCGAATAAACATCCATTACTAACGGTGGCGGACTTACTTCAAAAAGTAAAAGTGAGTCAGACGAAGCTTGTAGTAATTACAGGTGGCGAGCCAGCTATGCACGATTTAACAGCACTGACAAGTGTTTTGAAAGATAACGGATATGAGCTTGCAATAGAAACATCGGGAGCTCATAATCTAACAGGAACATGGGATTGGGTTTGCTTGTCGCCTAAAAAATTCAAAGCACCACTTGCCGAAAATCTTCAACATGCTAATGAACTTAAAGTAGTTATTTATCATCCCAGCGATTTTGAGTGGGCAGAGAAATATAAATCAATGGTAACACAAAATTGCATTTGTTTGTTGCAGCCTGAGTATAGTAAGCACACTAAATCAGTCGAATTAATCGTTGATTATGTAAAAACCAATCCAAGCTGGCGTATCTCTTTACAAACCCATAAAATTATTAATGTTCCTTAGACATAAAGCATGATAAAAACTAAAATCAGTCTGTTATTTTTATTAATGGTTGTTGTAAATTTTTCATTTGCACAAAAATCGAAATACTCAACAAGCAACCAATCAGCAATTAATGCTTTTGAGAGAGGTTTAAAAGAGCTAGATGGAGGTGATCGAATAAAAGCAATTCCATACTTTGAAAAAGCACTCGACAAAGATTCTAATTTCCTAGAACCTTATATGGCCTTGGGTGATATTTATGCAGATCAAAATGATTTAAGCAAAGCCATCGAATTATACAGAAAGTTCGTTTCTATAAATCCTGATTTTTATCCTAATGCATTATATCTCTTAGGAAGTTACGAACTTCGCAATGGACAATATCAGGCATCGAAAGATCATTTGTTGATGTATCAGTCGAAAGCCAATAATATTCCTACCACAAAGAAAAATACGATTCAACGTATGCTTGCTTCTTGTGATTTTTCGATGTACGCAATTCAACATCCTGTTCCATACAACCCTGTTAATTTAGGAGCAGGAGTAAATACAGAAGGAGGGGAATATTATCCCTCATTAACAGTAGATCAAAAGAAAATTATTTTCACACGCAGATTTAAAGATGATCGTATGATGGGAAGATATCAGGAAGATTTTTATATCAGTACCAAAAAAGATTCTGTTTGGCAAAAGGCAATTAATCCTGGTGGACCATTAAACACTATGATGAACGAAGGTGCGCCTTCTATTAGTGCTGATGGCAAAGTAGTTTTTTATGCAGCCTGTAACCGTCCAGATGGAATAGGTAACTGTGATATTTATTTATCACAAATGATGGGGGATAATGCGTGGTCGCAGCCGATGAACTTAGGGGCACCGATTAATACGACAGCATGGGAAACGCAGCCATCTTTTAGCTCTGATGGAAGAACCTTGTATTTCATTCGTGGATATAATGATGAGAACAGAAGAAAGATACAAGATATCTTTATGAGTACTTATACAGATGAAAACCGTTGGTCTGAGCCAGTGCGATTAAGTGATTCAATTAATACTCTTGGATCAGAAGAAAGTGTTTTTATTCATCCTGATAATCAAACCTTATATTTCAGCAGTGATGGACATCCAGGTCTTGGAGGTTTAGATATTTTCATGAGCAAAAGAAGGCCTGATGGAACATGGGGCAAAGCTGTTAATTTAGGATATCCTATTAATACCAATGGCGATGAGAATAGTTTAATTGTTAGTCCTGATGGACAATTAGCATTCATGAGCAGTACGCGCAAAGATGGATTTGGCGATTTAGATATGTACAGCTTTGAATTATATCCTGCTGTTCGTCCCTCAGTAGTAAGCTATGTAAAAGGAATAGTAGTTGATGATAAATCAGGTAATCCCTTGCAAGCGAAATTTGAAATCGTAGATGTTCGTTCAGGCTTAACCGTTATGTCGGATGTGTCAGACAAAAAGAAAGGAGAATTTTTAGCATGCCTAACAACAGGAAAAGAATACATGCTTAATGTGAGTAAAGAAGGTTATTTATTTTACTCTGATTATTTCAATTGTTCTGATGTAACGGATCAGCAACATGCCTATAAAATAACTGCACGCTTAAAACAACCTGTTGCAGGTGAAACTGTGGTGATGAAGAATATCTTTTTTGATAACAATAAATACGACTTAAAAACAGAGAGCTTTTCAGAATTAAATAAGCTAGTTGCTTTTTTAAAATCGTCTGCTAATGTATCAATAGAAATTGGCGGACACACAGATGCAATTGGTGATGCTAAATTGAATGTTGCTTTATCAGAAAACAGAGCTAAATCTGTTTATAATTATCTTTTAGAAAAAGGGATAGCAACTTCACGATTATCATTTAAAGGGTTTGGAAGCACGGTTCCCGTTGCTGATAATACTACCGAAGAGGGTAGAGCCCAGAACCGAAGAACAGAATTTAAAATCAAATAGAAGAAATAAAAAAGGGCATCTTATGGATGCCCTGATTTTTTTAATGATGTTCTTCTTTATCGTCTTTTTCCTTTGGATGCGGAATAAATGGTATATCTAATTCTTTACATAAAATCTTCTCCATCGTTTCTTCGTCTATTTTCTTTGCAAGGATTTTCTTGTTTTTATCGAGGATGAAAATCTGTGGAGTTGTTAAGATATCAAACTCATGACGGAAATTATTTTGTGTTTTTAAGTCAGCAACATTAATCCAACTCAACTTATTTTCCTTTACATAATCTTTCCATTTTTGTTCTTCAACGGCTGTATTGATAGAAAACACCTCCAGTCCTTTACTTTTCGCTTTTTCATAAAATGCTTTCACCTTAGGAACTGCTTTTTTACAATGTCCACAATCTGGATCCCAGAATAAAAGAACAGTAAACTTTGCATTGATATTATACATGCTTTGATAGTTACCTGCCGTATCAGCAAGAATTAAATTCTTCGCCTGTTTACCAATCAAAATAGGACCTAAAATAGAAGCACGATCTTGAATCTTATACAAAGTTGCATCATCAACCCATGTTGCCTGATCTTTTGTGTAATATTTAGTAACCATACTCACAAACACAGCATCCAATCCCATAATCTGAGACGTTTCATAGGTGTTCGTTAAGTACCAAACCATATACTTAAAGGTCTCTTTGTTCTTCTTTGCCTTTGTAACTACCATATCACATTCAGGAATCAATGAATCAGGAATTTGAAGTACTAAATTTTTAAAATAGTTAGCGACTTTATTGTGGTAGATTGGAGTTCTTAAAATACGCTCATCGGCTAAATCAAAATTATCGAAGTAGTGAGCCTTGTAATAATTAAATTGAAAGATTGAATCTTTTGCGCCATTTGGCAAAAGTGGAGCCTCAGGGATTTCCGGCTCTTTAGAGGCATTAAAAATTGCTGTTAGGAAAGAGCCTGGATGCTCTAAAATGTAATTGTTTTTAAAAGTAATAACTTCGGTATCGACAGCTTTCATTTTAGCAGTAATAGCATCAACAGATTTGTTTTCTGCAGCATTTCTAGCTTTCTCCGACTTTAAGGATTCCATTTCAATGGATTTCTTTTGAATAAACTGTAAATAGGAATAAAAGTCGGCATTCTCTTGCGAGCCTTTTACCTTCATCGAATTAATAGCATCTGTTTGATCACATTCCATTGAAAAGGATTGTGTTTTATCTACCATTATTTCAAAGTAGGTTTTATTTGGAAAAACAAATAAATAAATTCCACCTGCTAATGATTCAATTCCTTTAAATGTAATATTCCCTGTTGAATTGACCATTGCAGAATCTTTGATATACTGCTTGTCGCCATAATAGTTAGCCAGGTAACAAAGGGTATCTTTTAGACCATTGACTTTAATTTTTAATTCATACCCTTGTGCCTTTGCTGAATTTGTAATTGCAAGGACACTAAATGCAGAAATAAGCAGGTGTCGTAAATGTTTCTTGATCATATGTTAGTAATCTGAAATTGTTCGGTAAATTTATAAGATATTACTTGTATTTCTGTTTTTGATCTGATTAATAACTAACGGAGTTATGTTAATTGTAATTGTCAGTGACTTATTGTTGCCCCTAATATAAAATAGAAAAATCAGTGTTCATTCATAATTTGTCACTATTTGTCAAATATTATTTTGATTTATTCGAATAAAGAATTAAACTTGACAAATATTACAATTGCTTTTGGCGATGAATGCTAACAAAGTGTTAAAGTCGTAATAATTGTTTTTCGTTCTATTACATCAGAATGAAACACTATGAACATTAAAACGAATTATTATTACAGAGGCAAAGATGGGGTGTTAAGAGAAGGCGGGAAGATTGTATTTAATCGCTATCGCATTTTATCTGTTGACGGTCGTGAGGTTCCTGAAAAGGGAATTCTTTATTATTCATCAGCATCCAGCGATATTTTAAAAGTAGAATCAGGCGAATCGCGGGTTCAATCGGTACACATTAACAGAATTATTACGGAGAAAGAGTACACTTCCAGTCAAATGGAATATTACATATTTCTGGGCTGGATGGACCAGCAAAAGTTCAAATGGATCAATAAAAGGCATATTTTACAACAAAATAAAATTCTATTGCATTTGGGATTAATTATTTTATTGATTTACTTTGTTTATCAACTTATACAACATTTAAACGATTAATGAGTAATATCAGAGTACGTGATTTAATTGGCTTCAAGTTGCAATCAAAAAGACTAAGTAAACTTGAACTAGTAGCCTTGGGTATAATTTTATTTTACTTTTCAGTTATGTCATGGCTGTTTTTCATGGTGTAATTTTATTCCTTAGTAACTTCCTCTGTA
>CANGJU010000073.1 GCA_947453935.1 Bacteroidota bacterium
GTACAAATGAAAAATGATGCAGGCTTAGAGGCATCAAATCCTATCGATGATTGGATGATGTTATGAAAATCTTCGAATGTTTGAAGATTGGTTATCTCAATATCACGAACTACGTCTTCATGATCTTCGAACATTACTTTAAAGCGGTAAACAACAGGCATAGTATTTAGTTTGTCTTACAAATTTAATATCCTTTAACAATTAAACAAATTTTATTTTTTCGCAGGACTCAATCCTAGTCCATCAGCAATCGTTAGCATAAACTGATAAGCTTGATCAAAATCATTAGGAATATCTCCATCAAGAATTGCTTCGCGAATAGCATTTTTAATAATTCCAACTTCTCTTCCGGGAGTTAGATTAAACGTCTCCATGATATGTTCTCCCGTGATAGGAGGTTGCCAGTTACGGATGCTATCTTTTTCTTCTACCTCAATCAACTTCGATTTTACAAGCTCAAAATTGGCTTTGTATTTTTTCTGCTTGAATTCGTTTTTAGTGGTTACATCGGCACTGCATAACTTCATTAAATCATCAATATCATCACCCGCTTCAAATAACAATCGACGAACAGCTGAATCAGTAACTTCACTTTTAGCAAGTACAATCGGACGTAAATGAAGCAGTACTAATTTTTGCACGTACTTCATTTTTTCATTCATCGGCAATTTTAAATCACGAAAAATTCCTGGTACCATGCGTGCGCCTTTATCCTCATGTCCATGAAACGTCCACCCATGTTCAGGATCGAAACGTTTTGTTGGAGGCTTTGCGATATCATGTAATAGTGCAGCCCAACGAAGCCATAAATTATCGGTTGTCGCGCATATATTATCTAATACTTCGAGGGTGTGATAGAAATTATCTTTATGCGATTTACCATTGATGGTATCAACGCCATGCAGTTGCTGTAGTGCAGGGAAAATAATTTTCAGCAATCCTGATTTGAATAAAAGATCAAAACCAATAGAAGGTTTTGGCGCCATCAGCATTTTATTCAGCTCTTCGGAAACGCGTTCCATGCTGATTATTTTGATGCGGTCGCGTTGCGCGATAATGGCATCAAACGAATCTTTCTCAATGGTAAATCCTAATTGCGTTGCGAAACGGATGGCGCGCATCATGCGCAACGGATCATCCGAATACGTAATTTCAGGTTCGAGTGGTGTACGAATAATTTTATTTTCAATATCGATTAATCCGTTGAATGGATCAAGCAACTGACCATAATCGTTTTTATTGATACTAATCGCAAGCGCATTAATGGTAAAATCCCTTCTGTTCTGATCGTCTTCTAATGTGCCTGTAGAAACCGTTGGCTTTCTTGAATTCGGATTATAACTCTCTTTTCGTGCTCCGACAAATTCAATTTCCCAGTCGTCGGTTTTTATCATTGCGGTACCAAAGTTCTTGAAAACAGTAACGGGTACATTAGGACCAATTGATTTGGCAGCAGCGGTAGCAATTTTAGCAGCATCACCAAGCACAACAATGTCAATGTCTTTACTCTTCCTGTTTAAAATCAAGTCGCGCACAAAACCACCAATTACATAGGATTCTATCTGGTGCTCCTGACAAATTTTTGCAATCGGATTTATGATGGAAGGAAGTTGATAGTTACTCGACAAAGAAGAATGGGTTTTAGAGGTGCAAAAGTAAGGTTTTTATAGCACTTTGGGCTAATTTGTCAATGTGCTAATATGCTCGCGAAGCCTCGCGATATGCTAATAATTTTATTAGGACTTTTTGCATAGCGAGTTATTCTATTAAAATCGCCCATTCGAGGTAAAATCCAACAAAGTGATAATTGTCAACCCACATCTCTGTTTTCGTCATGTTTTTTACTTCGCATCTGATGCATCTTTGACCTATAAACTTTTAAAAACCTACAATTATGGAACAGATGTACATCACCGACCTGCACTTGCAGCACACAGAGTGGAAAAACACCCTTTTATTTTATGTTGATGATATTAAAATACTCAATCATCGCCTTCAAGAAGTATTAAGCAAGAATAATGATAAGGAAGTTTTAGCAATGGCTGAGCACTTTCAGAATCAATTAACTCTTCAAAAAAATCGTGCAGCCGAAATTCTGCATAGCATCAAAGAAAGTCTAAATTTAATTGAAGCGGAAGTCAACAATCATCCAGTAGCAACTGATCATCGTAAAATGGAGTTAAATAGTAAGCTTCGCGATGAGGTAACAGATTATGCAAATCATTTTAATGAATTACGTCACGAAGCTATCCGATTCTTTTCTAAATGGATGTAAAATAAAATTTGAAATCGAACTTTTCAGCACTGTCGCTGCCCTGATGAAGGGCAGCGCTTTTGTGTATTTTTTTGTCAATAAGTAATTTTAAACTATGCCACGCTCACGCTAAATAGAAAGTAATTTAGCTCAAACATAAATTATAACTCTATGAATATCGCAGCAACTAATTGGCCCAGTTTATTCGGACTAGCCTTCATGGCAATGGTCTTCTTGCAATCAGGATTCGATAAGCTCACAAACTACAAACGTGAGATGTCCTGGATACGTCAAAAATTTTCACGTAGTTTTTTACACGATTACATTGCACCATTATTTTTCATTCTAAGTATCTCGGAAGTTTTAAGTGGAGTTTTGTCGACAGCAGGGTTCTTTCAGATTCTTTTTACTTGTTGCTCTAACTACGCAATTTATGGTGCATGGGCATCTACGTTAACCATGTTAATGTTAATCTTCGGATTACGATTTACGAAAGATTATACAGGCGCAGCTTCATTAATACCTTATTTTATTGCTTGTATTCTTACTCTTTATTTCTTGCTTGACCGTGCATCTGCTTTTACTTGCAGTGCATAATTATTATAGTTTGGATAACGAAACGGCACCTTGAAAAAGGTGCCGTTTCTATTTGTAGCTGTTTTGTTTTTATTTGACGATAAAACGCTTGCTTACATTGATGTTTTCACTTTGGATATTCAGAAAATAAATACCGCTATTATAAATCTTTGGTAGTTCAATCGAAGAATAACCAGCATTAGCAATGGTAGATTCACTCATGATTATTCTGCCCGCTGCATCCGTTAATAGTAGTTGTATTTTCTCTTTTGATGTAGAAAAGTAATAAGCGTTAATGTTGTTTCCTTTTATAACTGGATTCGGATATACATGTAACGATTCGTTAGAAGGAAAGTTGATTTCTCCAATACTTAAAACAGTATACGCTAAATTGAAATTAGGAATTCCATAACCTAATAAGGTGTCAGGATTGAAATACTGATTCGCAGAACGTTTGATGGCCTGGACAATTTCCATATTCTTTTTTGTTGGCCACGATTGCCATAAGCATGCTGCCGCACCAGCGATAATTGGTCCTGAGAAACTAGTACCATTTGCTTGTACTACTGATGGATTAAATGGCATGTATAAAAATGTTCCGCCACCAACAGCTGCAACATCTGGTTTTATTCTTCCATCTGCTGATGGACCATTACTGCTAAATGAAGAGTACATTCCTTGTTGATCGACTGCACCGATAGCTAAAACAGAATCTCCATCTGCTGGCACACTGATGTAATTCCATGCACCATTACCTTCATTGCCCGCACTACTGGTTACAACAATTCCTTTCTTCGCAGCAAGGTCAGCAGCAATTGTAGCGGGAGCTGTATGTCCGTTCATATCTGCATAGGTATGATCTTGCGAAGCATCATCAAATGTTGTGTATCCTAACGATGAATGTATAATGTCAGCGCCTGCACTATCTGCATATTCAGCAGCAGCAGCGTAATTGTATTCTTCAATAATATATTCTGAATTTACATCTTCGGACCGTAATAATAAAAATTGCGCATGCGGTGCTGTCCCAACCATTTCGCCTGGAACATTCGCCGCGATACATGAAAATACCGAGGCACCATGCCAGTTGTCATCGTATACATTTGCATCATTCGATACAAAATCCCACGTTGCTACCACTTGATTATTTGAAAAAACACTATCTAACGAAGGCATTATGTTCGCATCTAGAAATCCTCCATCTAATAAAGCAATCAGCATTCCTTCGCCAGCATAACCTAAATTATGCAAAGCATCCATCGCTATCATTTGAGTCTGACCAGTAGCTTGTCCGTAGTTAAAACTATTAGTGCGTAAATAGTTCGATGTAGTATTTACAGGCGAAGCAATTTTTTCATCTTCGAATTTTTCTTTACCATTTTTTTGATGTCCAAAGCGACCTACATTACCAACTGAGGCAACATAAGAAAGTGCACCGATAGCATTTAATTGAGAAGGATTTGTAATTTGAACAGTGGCTGTATTTAACCAGCGACTTGTATTTAAAATAATAGCTCCTGTTGCAGCTACTCCATTAAGATAACTTGGATTAACAGGAAAATCACTTTGGTCAATTACGATTCCTTGTTTTGTTCTTCTGTCAATAGCACGCTGCGAAAGAAACTGCTGCGGATTATTAATAGAGTAGGGAGAATTGTTTTTATTAGTAAAACGAACAACGTATCGGTCTTGCGCAAACAAACTATTCATTGTAAAGAGTAAACAAATACTTAAAATCAATTTTGATTTCATGGGTTTAGTGTATAGGATATTATTTTTTCTGTGTAGTCGTAACCACCTTTGATGATGATGCCTTGTGATGTTGGAATCGTAGCAATGTTTTTCTCGCGACGATAAACCATTCCAATGCGTGCTGCATATTTTTCGATGCCGTAAAACTGTCGTGTTGCATCAATGTAATCGTCTTGCAATACCGTACAAACAGAATCGAATGCGAGTGTATTGATATTCTCTGCTAGATGTAAATCGGTTAGTTGATAGTATTGAGCGTCCAGTGTGTTAAGTGCATTGCCATTCCATTTATCATTTGTATTCAAGGGGAATTTTAATTTGATGATACGTACATTGTCAATGTAGCGCTCTGCATTAAACTGACTTCTTTTATCGCTTAACACTTTCCATATAATCCAATTTCCGTTAGTGTCTTTTTTATAACGTTCGATGCGCTGACAAATTTCATTTTGATTGTCGTAGTAATTTCCAGCAATCACTTCCTTGATTTCATAACTTAAAGTATCCAATGCTGCCTGATTATTGGCATCCCAAAAAATAGAATCAACTTTATAATATCGAATAATACCTGAATCAGTAGGGAAGTATTCGTAGGAATAATAGGTAGGAGAAATTTCGCTTGTATTTTCCTTCGTGCATGATGCAAGGTAGGCGAATGAAATCAGCAGCAGAAGATATTTTTTCATCGATATCAAATTTAAGTATCTTCTTTAAATAAACTAATTTAATTATTGATTTATAATAGGTTTGTTAATGAAGCCTCCACCAATTACGTCATCACCTTCATAGAATACTGCACTTTGTCCAGGAGCAATTCCTGTTACTGGTTGATGAAACAACACCGACATCTCATCACCAATTTGTGTAATGGTACTCATTGTACCAGGATCTTTATATCGGATTTTTGTCAATGCTTCCATTGGTGCCAACAACGAATCGTATTTAATTAGATTGATATTGCGAACGGTCATCTCTTGTTTTTTCAATTCTTCGATAGTACCTAAAACAACTGAATTAGTATCTGGTTTTATTTCGGTTACGTACATCGGTTCGCCAAAAGCAACCTCTAATCCTTTACGCTGACCAATGGTATAAAAAGGATAGCCTTTATGCTGACCTAATATTTTCCCATCCTTATCGACAAAGTTTCCACCGACTAGTTTTTTATCTAATTCGGGGACTCTGTTTTTTAGAAAGGAGCGATAGTCATTATCGGGAATAAAACAAATTTCATAACTCTCACTTTTATTTGCGAGCTCATGTAAATCCATGTCGCGCGCCATTTGCTTGATGACTGATTTTTCAAAACCACCAACCGGAAACATTGTTCGTGTTAAACATTCTTGCGTAACTCCCCACAATACATAACTCTGGTCTTTACTTAAATCGTGACCACGAGAAATTATAGCACGGTTGTTTTCCATTCTAATTTTAGCATAGTGACCTGTTGCAATAAATTCACAGTTCAACATGTCGGCACGCTTTAACAGTGCTTCCCATTTGATATGCGTATTGCACATCACACAAGGGTTGGGTGTTCTTCCTGCGAGGTATTCATCAACGAAATTATCAATCACATGCTCACCAAATTCACCGCGTATATCCAGAATGTAATGTGGAAATCCATAGCGAACTGCAATGCTACGCGCATCGTTGATTGAATCGAGACTGCAACAGCCTGTTTCTTTTTTTGAAGAATTACTTGTTGCGTAGTCCCAAGTTTTCATTGTGATACCTACCACTTCATAGCCTTCTTCATGAAGCATAATAGCCGCAACTGAACTATCGATTCCGCCACTCATGGCAACCAGGACTCTTCCTTTTTTACTCATAGCGCAAAGATAGGAAAGAGATAAGTGATTTTATAGTTGACATGCTGATTAATATGATGAAATTGTCATATTGTGGATGCTCAGAAAATTTGCGAATGAATAAATTGGAGTATTAGAAAATGAAATGGAAAAAGTACTTGGCCAGAATAAATAATTTAGCGAATGAAATGGAGTAAAAATAAAATCATACTCAATTAAAGACTTGGTATTGGTACAAAACAAAACAACCCGCAATTTGCATCGCGGGTTGTTTTGTATCTAAGAAAAAATTATTTTTTCTTAGCAGCTTTCTTAGCAGCTTTTTTAGGAGCGGCTTTCTTTGTTGCTTTTTTAGCAGCTTTCTTAGGAGCAGCTTTCTTAGCAGCTTTCTTAGGAGCAGCTTTTTTAGCAGCTTTCTTAGGAGCAGCTTTCTTAGCAGCTTTCTTTGGTGCTGCTTTTTTTGTAGCCTTCTTAGCGGCTTTCTTTGCAGCTTTCTTAGGTGCTGCTTTTTTAGTTGTTGCCATTTTAAAATTATTAAATTGGTTGAGTTGTAAACTTAGTATAGCTGAGAATAAATTTCAAACATGCACGTACAAAGTTATTAACAACAAAAAAGTATCAAATTGTTAATATTTGAAAATCATTTTTTCTAAAAAATTAGCTGCTAAAAAAGTTCAAACAATAAAAAAAATTAATGTAATTGCACTTTTGAAATTCAGAAATTAATCATGCATATTTTTGTTTTATAAAAAAGTAAAAATGCTTTTTTCAGAGGAGAAAACGTTGTTTTTAAAATTTAAATTTGATTTTCCAATTTATATGTTATCAAAAAATAAAATGCAAAATGTGATTTTTGTTTTATGATTTTAAAAATGTTTTGTTTGATTTTTTCAAATTGTTTTATCGAAAAAATAAAAAAATGAAATGTTGAAATCAGAAATTATTTTTTTGAAATGATGGATTATTTTTATTCAACTCACCAAAAATCTTTTAAAAATATTATTGATTTTGTTGCATGAATTGTATTTCGAAAAGTGTTTTGTAGTGCGCATTATTAGCTAATAATTCGCTGTGTGTTCCGCTTTCAATTATTCTTCCTTGTTCTAATACAAAAATTTTATCTGCATCTTGTATAGTCGATAATCGATGTGCAATGATAATTGATGTACGTCCTTTTGTAATCACGTCCGTTGCTTTCGTAATCAATTCTTCGGTGGTAGAATCAACAGATGATGTTGCTTCATCAAGTATTAAAATATCTGGTTGATAAACATACGCTCTTGCAAATGCAATTAATTGTCGTTGGCCCATCGACAGTGCCTGACCTCTTTCCATTACCTTGTAATTTAATTCACCAGGTAATTCTTTTATGAAATGATCAGAACCTATTGCTGTGATAGCATTTTTAATTTGAGCTTCATTAATAGCAGGATTAAACAAGGAAATATTATTTGCAATGCTATCAGAAAATAAAAACACATCCTGTAATACAACAGCCACTTTATTTCGTAAAAATTCTAAATCATAGTCGTAAATATTTACACCATCAATAAAAATTTCGCCTTTACTTATTTCATAAAAGCGATTTAGAATACTTATGATGGTTGATTTACCTGCTCCTGTTGATCCAACGAAGGCAGCACATTCACCAGCATTTACTTTAAATGAAAGTCCTTTTAATATCCATTCGGGATTTTCATTAGTATGGTCTTGATTATTATAAGCAAACCATACATCTTTAAATTCAATGCTGCCATTTAATTTAGTTGGGATATGATTTCCTTCATCGCGTGTTGTTTCTTTTTCATCAAGCAATTTAAAAATACGTTCAGCACTCACCATGCCCATTTGAAGCGTATTAAACTTATCAGCTAATTCGCGAATAGGGCGGAAGAGCATGTTGATGTACATGATAAATGATACAAGCATCCCGAAGGAAATTGCATTTATAATTACTTCTCCTGAACCCCACCATACCAATAATGCAATTGAGATTGCTGATAGAATTTCTACTACCGGAAAAAAGATAGAGTAGTACCAAACAGATTTGATATTAGCATCACGGTGCTTGCGATTAATGATTTTAAATTTTTCTAGTTCCGTTTCTTCGCGATTAAACATTTGTACAATACGAATTCCTGTAAGATGTTCCTGAACAAATGAATTCAATGCAGCTACCTGTGTACGTACATCACCAAACGTGGCTTTGATTTTATTTTTGAAAACATTGGTAGCAATCAATAAAAGGGGAATAGTTGTTAAACAAACCAATGTAACTTTCCAATCCGTATAAAGCATTACACCAATGATAACGGTGAGTTGTAGTAAGTCGCCAATAATTATAATAAGTCCTTCTGAAAAAATATCGGCGATGGTTTCCATATCAGAAACACTTCTGGTGATAGCAGTACCTACAGGTGTTTTATCAAAATAGGTAAGTCGAAAATGGATAAGCTTATTGAATAAATCTTTTCTCAAATCGCGAATGACATATTGCCCTAGGAGGTTTGTTGTCCAAGCATGTAAAAACTGTATAACCGATTGCAACATTAAAATGCCAATCATCAAAATGGTTAGATTTAACAATGTTTGTTGATGTTCGAAATCGAGACAATGGTCTAAAATGTATTCAGTGATAATTGGACGTAAAGGTGATAGTCCTGCTAACAAAAGAGTAAGCAGAATACTTCCTAAAAATAATTTACGATAAGGTTTA
>CANGJU010000074.1 GCA_947453935.1 Bacteroidota bacterium
CATGGAAAGCATCATCAAGCGTATGTTACCAATCTTAACAATGCAATTGCTGGAACAGATGCAGAAAATGCAAGCATAGAAGATATCTGCAAGAATATCAGTAAATATCCAATGCCTGTTCGAAACAATGGAGGTGGACATTACAATCACACGATGTTTTGGTCAATTTTATCACCTAACGGTGGTGGACAACCGAAAGGTTCATTAGCAGAAGCTATCAATAAAACATTTGGCAACTTCGAAGATTTCAAAACTAAATTCAATGCAGCGGCTACTACTCGTTTTGGTTCAGGCTGGGCTTGGTTAATTAAAAATGCTAATGGCGAATTAGAAATTTGCAGCACCCCGAACCAGGATAATCCTTTAATGGATATAGCTGAGGTAAAAGGCTTCCCCATTATTGGACTCGATGTATGGGAACATGCTTACTATTTACATTATCAAAACCGTCGCCCAGACTACATCAACGCATGGTGGAACGTAGTAAACTGGGATGAAGCTGAGAAGAGATTTGGAATGTAAGACAAAACTTAAATTCAATAAATTAAATTTTTATAAATTATTGAACAAAAAAAGAGAGCACCATTACAGTGCTCTCTTTTAATATAATCCAAATTTTAATATGACTACTTTGTAATTCTGATTTTAATTTTTTGATGATTCACTACATCTTGAATATAGCAATCGTATTCCCCTGCGTTTAGTTGTGTCAAATCAATTGTATGATTTGTTTCATTCTCATTTACTTTTACTTTATCCGTGAACACTTCTTTGCCTGTCATATCAAGAATATTTAAATCATACACACCAAAGTTTTCGGTGATAATATTTACTTTATACATTCCTGCCTTTGCATTTTCTACGGCATCTATCTGAAAGTAACTCGAGAAATGACGACGCACCGCAATTACTTTACTACGCTTAAACGTACCATCAAAATCTGTTCTTGTTAAACGATAATAACTAACACCGCGCATAGGGTTCATATCCTTGTACATATAAGTACGTTGAATATTACTTGTTCCTGTACCTTTCATTGCTGTTATCGGACGAAAGTCAACTCCATTAGAAGATCTTTCTAAGGTGAAATAGTCATTATTCTTTTCTGATAAGGTTGTCCAGTCGACTAAATTATAGTCTTCTCTTTCAGATGCTGTAAGCGATAATAATTCAATAACCATAAATGATCCTGCTTCAGGCTCATCACTGCTTATCTCTTTTGAGCTAAAAGAAATATCATCACCTGATTCTACCAAAGCAATTGTATTATCATTTGATGCTGTTTGTGCAAACGCGCCATTTACGAATAAAGCAGCTCCTGCTAAAACTCCTGTAAATACCTTTTTCATAATTAATCTTTATTAAGGATTCGACTCCTTATAGCGATAGAAAAATAAAAAGGTTACAACTTTCGCAAAAAAAAGGGCCCTAATGGACCCTTGTCGTTAATGACTATTAAACTGTCATTATTTCTTTCTCTTTTGCCTCTAGGTGCTTATCAATTTTTACAACAAATGAATCAACCAGCTTTTGAATTTTATCTTCTGCATCCTTTGCCATGTCTTCAGGCAAACCGTTTTTCTGTGCCTTCTTTACATTATCATTAGCATCTTTTCTGAAAGTACGAATACCCACCTTTGCGTGCTCTCCTTCCGCCTTTGCCTTTTTTACTAATTCTTTACGACGCTCTTCCGTTTGAGGAGGAATGTTAATACGAATCATAGAGCCATCGTTTTGTGGAGCAAAGCCAAGGTTAGCATCAATGATTGATTTTTCAATTGGCTTTATCATTGTTTTTTCCCAAGGCTGGACAATAAGTGTTCTTGCGTCTGGTGTATTTACACTTGCAACTTGGTTCATTGGAGTTGGTGTGCCGTAATAATCTACGTATAATCCATCCAACATTGAAGGACTTGCCTTACCAGCTCTTACTTTTTGTAATTCAGATTCTAAATGAGCAATTGCTTTGTTCATTTGATCTTGTAATTGATCTAAAATATTTTTTACTTCTTCCATTTTTATATGATGGTTATTTAAATTTCTACTAATGTTCCTACTTCTACACCTTCTATCAACGATTGTAAATTACCAGGCTTATTCATATCAAACACAATAATCGGCAATTTATTTTCTTGGCAAAGCGTAAATGCTGTCATATCCATTACCTGAAGATTCTTTTCATACACTTCGGTGAAGGTAACTTTACTGTAACGTGTTGCTGTTTTGTCTTTCTCAGGATCGGCAGTGTAAATACCATCCACACGAGTGCCCTTTAAAATTACATCGGCTTCGATTTCAATTGCACGAAGAGACGCTGCTGTATCAGTAGTAAAATAAGGATTACCTGTACCTGCACCAAAAATAACAACACGTCCTTTTTCTAAATGTCGTACTGCCCTTCTTCTGATAAAAGGCTCACAAATAGCTTCCATCTTAATTGCAGATTGTAAACGTGTCATTACTCCATGTGTTTCTAATGCACTTTGCAATGCCATTGAATTAATTACCGTTGCAAGCATTCCCATATAATCTCCCTGCACGCGATCCATTCCGCCTTCGGCCGCTTGTAACCCTCTGAAAATATTTCCTCCACCTATTACAATTGCCACTTCAACACCTAAATCAACAATCGTTTTAATATCGTTGGCATATTGCGACAAGCGGTTATTGTCGATTCCAAATTGTTTATCGCCCATTAAGGCTTCGCCGCTAAGTTTAAGAAGTATTCTTTTGTATTTCATGGTTGCACAAAATTATCAATTTAATCATATCTCCGCAGGCAGCATAGCTTTAATTATATCATCAAATGTTTCTCTTCTTCGGATAAGGCTTATTTTACCATTATACCATAAGACTTCCGCAGGGCGGGGACGACTATTATAATTATTACTCATGGTGTAGCCATAGGCCCCAGCGTTTAAAATAGCAAGCGTATCACCTTCTCTGATTTCATTTATTTTTCGGTCCATTGCAAAAGTGTCGGTTTCACAAATATTACCTACAACAGAGTAAATTCTTGGTGTGCCTAACGAATTGCTTAGATTGCAAATATGATGGTAGGCATCGTAAAACATTGGTCGAATTAAATGATTTTGCCCCGAATTAATTCCTGCAAACACCGTAGCCGTTGTCTGCTTAATTACATTTACATTAACTAATAAGTATCCCGCTTCGCTTACTAAAAATTTACCGGGCTCGAACCAAAGTGAAAGCGGTTTGCCATACTCTTTACAAAATTCATTAAAGCGAGTAGTTATTTTTTCACCAAGCTCCTCAATATCGGTAGTAATATCGTCTGTTTTATAGGCTACTTTGAATCCGCTACCAAAATCCAAAAACTCTAAATGCTTAAAATGACTCGCTGCATCAAATAAAATTTCAGAGGCCTGAATAAATACTGAAGCATCTAAAATATCGCTACCCGTATGCATATGCAATCCGTTAACAACAATCTTTTCTTTTTCTATGATTCGTAAAACATGGCGCAACTGATGAATTGAAATTCCAAATTTTGAATCGATATGGCCTGTTTGAATATGTGAATTCCCTCCTGCTACTATATGCGGATTAATTCTTACACAACATGGCACTGATGAACCGTATTTATTTCCAAACTGCTCAAGTAAAGATATGTTATCGATGTTTATTTGAACACCAAGCTCAACGGATTCTACTATTTCTGAAAAAGAAATACTGTTTGGTGTAAATAAAATTTCGTCAGCACTAAATCCCGTATACAAGCCGAGCTTTACTTCTTCGAGTGAAACAGCATCTAATCCCGCTCCCTGATTTTTCAGAATTTTAAGAATAGAAATATTGTTATTGGCTTTAAGTGCGTATTTGATTTTTACATCTGCCTTTTCAAATGCCTTCTTTAATCGCTGATATTGTTCTTCGATTTTTTCTCCAACGTATAAAAAACAAGGTGTTTGAAACGTTTTAGTTATTTCATCAACCGGAATGGTTGATAAGCGTTGTATAGATTCAGTTACTGACATATATTAATTGCTCGTATTTGCTAATGCTTGATATTTATTGGATTCTTGGGTATTGTTCAGTTTTTGATATGCCGTTACCATATTCAAATAAATTTTCTGATTGCCCAGTTGATTATTGATGGCTTCCTTGCCATAGTAAATTACTTCATCCGATTTATTTAATAACGTGCAAACTATTGTTAGATTTGTTAGCGTCATGCCGTTTACTGGATCAACTTTATATGATTTTGTAAAACAAGAATAAGCAGAATCTGGTAGTTGTAAAGAAACATACAAAGCCCCTAAATTATTTAGTGCAAAAACATTTTTCGAATTATACCGAATTGCTGTACGATAAAATTCAACTGCCTTATTATTATCTGTTTTAATTGAATAGATTAATCCCAGCTTATACCAAGCATCAGAAAAAGTTGTATCAATTTGAACTGTTTTATAAAAGTAAAAAAGGGCACTATCTACGAGGCTATTTCTAATTTGCGGGACCATTTCCTTTTCCGCTTTGTTCATGTACTCTGTGGCCAATGCAACATTTGTTCTTGCACTATTCGGAGAACTTATTACACCAGTTTTAAAAAGTGTAAAATTATCTTTCCAATCTGAGGCACGACTGACACTCTGCACAAAAAACACACTTACGATTAGTATAAACCCACTTGTAAAATACCTGTTTAGCTTAAAGGGAGATTGGGAATTGTCCAGACGTAAAAAAGTCTTTGCTACAAATACTGCGATAAGAATAATTCCAATAACAGGCATAAATAAAAAGCGTTCTCCGAATGTAGTTCCGTTCATGATAAACATATTACAAGTTGGTGCTAATAAAACTAAAAACCAAAATGTCCCGAAGGCAATCTCCTGATTATTTTTTAAATTTTTCAAGAAAACAAAAACACATAGTATACAAAGCAAAACACTAACTATAGGCCTATACGAACTAATAGGAACAACAGGAATCTGATTAAAAGAATAATCCCACGAAAGATCAGTTGGAACAATCGCTTTTGTAAAATAATGAAAAAGTATTTCAAATTTAGTAGCCCATATTTCGTTAAGTGAAGTTGCGGCGTAAAGTATATTCTCTCTTGCAGAAGTTTCATATCCCTGAACAACATCCTGAAGTGCAATGAAACGTAAACCGAGAAACAATCCTCCCATCAAAAAAAGGGGTGAAGATTTTTTAACGCTATAAAGAATTGAATTATTTAGCAACAGCCATAGTAATGCAGGAAAAATTAAGATATACGCTATTGAACTTTCTTTACTAAACAATGCCATTAAAAATAGAAAGCAAGAAAAGGTCAAGTGCTTTTTATCATTTCCATTATTCCATCGAATAAAATAGTTGAGGGCATGTAATATAAATAAAGCTGATAAAAGCTCATCCTGACTTTTAATATTTGCAACAACTTCTGTATGGATTGGATGAAGTAAAAACAAAACAACAATTATAAAAGGATAATAGGAGTTATAATTTGATAAAAGCTTTTGAAAAAAATAAAACAACTGAATTGCTATCAGAAAATACAGGAGTAAATTAACCAAATGAAATGCTGTAGGATTCAATCCAAAGATGGCATGTTCTATTATAAACAAGCTCATTGTCGCAGGTCGATAACCCATAAAATTTGAACCTTTAAAGTGTTCACTAATTCCATGTAAAAAAGTTTGAGGAATATAGGAAATTCCATTTTGTACCGACGGATTTTTTACAATGTATAAATCATCGTCGAGAACAAAACCAAATCGTAGTGTTTGTCCGTAAACGATTATAATTGCAATGGCAAAAACAATTTTAAACAAAAGGCTTGAATTCGCATTTGTTTTTTCATTTTTGATTTTAGACTTCGACATTTATAATAGCTTTAGTTTTTAAATGTTGATAGTAAAGTAATAGTAAAAACACCTTAGAATTAACTTGCATTATTTTAAATTATAAACAGCAGAATATGAATTTATCGTTTATTAATCTAAAATAACCTTCCAAAAACTAATCAAAAAAAAATCCCGAGTTTACCTCGGGATTTAAAACTTAAAACAATTTGGAATTAACCAATTTGTACTCTTTTGAAAACAGATACAGTAAGACCCTTTTCAACGCTGTCTAAATACTGACCAACTGATTTCTTATCTTCTTTAATGAAAGATTGATTTAACAATGTGCTTTCTTGATAGAACTTATTTAATTTACCAGCAGCAATTTTTTCAATCATTTCTTCTGGTTTGCCTTCTGCACGAATTTGTTCTTTCGCAATTTCTAATTCTCTCTCGATAGTTGCTGAATCAACATCTCCCTTATCAATAGCAACAGGACTCATTGCAGCAATTTGCATAGCAACGTCTTTTCCAGCAGACTCAGGCGCAGTTGCACTTGATAAACCTACCATAGAAGCTAAACGATTTCCTGGGTGATTGTACGCAATTACTTTTGGAGCTTCGATCATTTCATAACGTGACAATTCGATTTTCTCTCCGATTTTACCTACCATATCAAAAACTTTATCATTAACAGTAGCACCATCAAATGGTAAAGCTTTTAATGCTTCAGCATCAGCAGGGTTGTTAGCAATAGCTACATCCAAAATTCCTTGAGCAAAATTTACGAAGTCTTGATTTTTCGCTACGAAGTCTGTTTCACAAGAAATTGCTACTAAGTACCCTTTTGTACCTTCAGCATTTGTTTGAGCAATAATATACCCTTCTTTTGCTTCACGATCAGCACGGTTGGCAGCTACTTTTTGACCTTTTTTACGAAGGTAATCGATTGCTTTTTCGAAATCGCCTTCAGCCTCAGCTAAAGCTTTCTTACAGTCCATCATACCTGCGCCAGTAATTTGACGTAGTTTATTAACATCAGCAGCGGTGATTGTTGCAGTTGACATAATTTTATATTTTTTAGATTTTGTTATTTATAAATAGCGGGATGATATAATCACCCCGCCGTTAAATTTTATTTAGTTACTGATTACTTTTTTGGTGCGCCTTTGCGGGAACGTAATCCAGAAGCTTTTTTCTTATCATCTGATGATTCTTCATCAGAAGCTACAGCACGATCTCCTGCTTCTTCTTCATTAGCAGCATCGCGTTCGCGTTCTTGTTCTTTATCCACCTTACGTTCTGACAAACCTTCTTCGATTGAACGAACCATACAATTCAAGATTAGTTCAATTGATTTTGATGCATCATCATTAGCTGGGATTGGGAAATCGATTAATGAAGGATCACTGTTTGTATCACAAATTGCAATTGTTGGAATTCCTAACTTAATTGCTTCATCAACTGCGATATGTTCTTTAACAGTATCAACAATGAATAATGCTGCTGGAAGTCGGTTCAAATCTGCGATTGATCCAATCAATTTTTCCATCTTTGATTTCTGACGAGAAATTTGAAGGCGCTCCTTTTTAGAAACAACCGACAAAGTTCCATCACTCATCATTTTATCCAAATGAGCCATTTTCTTAACCGACTTACGCTGAGTAGCGAAGTTTGTTAACATACCACCTGGCCAACGCTCAGTGATATATGGCATATTTACGGATTTAGATGCATTAGCAACTATTTCTTTTGCTTGTTTTTTTGTTGCGACAAACAAGATTTTCTTGCCTGACTTTGCGATTTGCTTTACTGCTGCTGCTGCTTCTTCAAGCTTTGCATGCGTTTTATTCAAATCGATAATGTGGATACCATTGCGCTCCATAAAGATGTATGCGCCCATTTTTGGATTCCATTTACGCTTCAAGTGTCCAAAGTGAACACCGGCATTTAGAAGTTCTTCTTGCGTTACGTTTATCATTACGCTATTGTATGCTGAGGGTTGAGGAATATTAACGTTTAGAGAATTGGAAGCGACGACGTGCTTTGCGTTGACCGTATTTCTTACGCTCAACCATACGAGGGTCACGAGTAAGTAATCCGTTAGATTTTAATGCAGGACGATGTTCAGCATTGATTTTACACAATGCACGAGCAATAGCCATACGGATAGCTTCCGCCTGACCATTGTATCCTCCTCCTCCAACGTTGATCGTTACATCGTACTGGTCCTTCGTGTTTGACACATCAAACGGTTGTTGAACCAGGTTTTGTAATGGCATTGTTGGGAAATATTCCTTGTAATCACGGCTATTAACCGAGATGGTTCCGTTACCCGGCTTTACATAAACGCGGGCTACTGCTGTTTTACGGCGACCAATTGTATGAGTGATTTCCATGTAGATTTATATCAATACTTTAGTGTTACTGCTTTAGGTTGCTGAGCTGCATGTGGATGATCTGTACCTGCATATAAGTAAAGATTACTTTTTATAGCCTCGCCTAAACGATTTTTAGGAATCATTCCGTAAATCGCTTTTTCAAGAACCATTGTAGGTTTTACAGCAATTAATTTAGCGGGAGTAACTTTACGTTGACCACCTGGATATCCAGTGTGACGAACATACTCCTTCATTGTCCACTTACGACCAGTAAGACGAATCTTATCAGCGTTGATGATGATTAAATTGTCTCCACAGTCTACATGTGGTGTGTAATTCGGCTTGTGCTTTCCACGAAGAATCATTGCTGCCTGAGAAGCAAAACGACCTAAAACCTGGTCTTTCGCATCTAGCACAACCCACTCTTTTGTAGCTGTCTTGGCATTTGCCGAAATCGTTTTATAACTTAACGTATTCACGATGTTAATTTTTATTATGTGATTTTCTAAGGGGTTGCAAAATTAGAAACATTTATGACAATAACAAAACATATCAACATTTTTTTTCATATTTTAATGTATTGAAAAGTAGCATTTTAAATGCATCCATAAACCATCAAAGCTCAATTCTCAAAACGGGAATTGTCCCACAGGCGGAAAAACGCACAAATAAAGTTATTCACTTTTTTATCGTTTTTCAGAGATAAAACCGCTTTAAAATCCTAGCCCTTAAAAATAGATGCATTTATAAACCAAACCGGTAAAATCAAACATATAATTGTCTATAAATCCACCTTTCGGGAAACGGCAATTAACGATAATCCTATCTTAAAAAAAGTAATCCTATCTATCCACTTTGCAATTGGAACTAGTCGATTATACAACTTCATATCCCC